>JACSDG010000119.1 GCA_015660855.1 Magnetococcales bacterium | reverse complement strand
AGTGTGGTACGGACAAGTACGATGATGCTTTCCTGGGCTTCCGTCAGATCCGTCTGGATTCGTTTTGGACGATGGGACTTGTCAGCAACAGAATCCCTGTTCTTCCATTTCCTGGCGGTGCTGCGAGACACATTGAAAAGTTCAGCAAGTTGCCGTTCCGACAAATCGGACTGTCTCATTTCTGCTCGTATGGCTGGGGTGGTACGGGCATTTTTATGAAGTTGAATCTGCACTTAGGTATCCTCCCCTGTTGTTACGCAAAACGTTGCAGCGGACTCTCGACGCACCTGTCTACACTTGGACTGGGTTTTCTGAGGCATGGGGGGTCTATCGTCCGAATGGATGATTAGGGACGAGGGGATTGCCCCCGTCCCTGGCTATCGGCTTTGGAGTTTACAACGCGCCTGTCTGAGGGGCCAAGTATTTCGTTAATGGCTTCCCTGGCAAGGAACAGAGGGTAGCTCCTTATTGGTATATAATCTATAGGGTCCAAACAGGACGTTACAACAAATTACGTCCTGTGTAAAGAGAATGACCAACCGGCAACATGGAATTTGCCCATTTCTATAGCACCTCCTTGGACAGTTTCCCGATGGTTTCGCGGGCAAGCCTGGGGACGGCAAAACCTGCCAGACGGTCACGCAAATCACCGATCAACCGTTGGGCTTGGACATCGTCCACATGAAAATGGGCTGCTCCAACCACAGGGTCCAACCGATGCAGATAATAAGGAATGACTCGGTTTTGGAGCAAACATTCTGAAAGTTCCGCCAAAACCTTCGCGCAATCATTGACCCCCTTGAGCAAAACCGATTGATTCAAAACCGGAACGCCCGCATCCACCAAACGTCCCAAGGCGTCACACCCCGCTTTGCCCAACTCTGCGGGATGGTTGACGTGGATGACCATGAATATCCTCAGGCGTGAACCCGTCAGCCATTCCAGCAAACCATCGTTGATCCGTTGGGGCGTGCAGACAGGCATGCGGGTGTGCAAACGCAAGCGTCGGACATGGGCAATAGCGGCAATTTGCGCCGAAAGATCCGCCAGCGGGCCATTGGCAACCATCAACGGATCACCACCGGAAAAAATCACCTCCCCCACCTCTTCATGGCGGCGAATCCACTCCAGAGCCGGTTGCCACCCTTCTGGATTGTTGGGAACATCCGCGAAAGTATCATGCCGCCGAAAACAATACCGACAGTGAATGGGGCAGACCCCTGTGAGACGCAGCAAAACCCGCCCCGGATATTTGGCGATCAAACCCGGTGCCCGTAAAAATTGCGTTTCATCCAGAGGATCGGCGGAAAACCCCGCCGGCGAAAGCAATTCCTGAGCCGAGGGGATGATTTGGCGCAACAAAGGATCGGCAGGGTTTTGCCAGTTGACCAACGCGGCAAATTCGGGAGGTACCCGAAAAGAATACCTTTGTGCCGCCAACAAAGCACCATCATCCAGCCCTTGCGGACAACCTGGAACCTCTCTTGGACCTTCTTTGTGGAAATCAGGTTTCTCTGGAGGGTGATTGAGGGTAGAATTTGGGCTAGAATGATTTTCGGGTTTCAAGGACAATTCCACATGAACGGTCATCCGACACAGTTACAGGAAAAATCAAGAACATGCTGACTCATAACCAGCTTCGTCAAGGGACGCGTGTTGAAATCGACGATCTGCCATGGATCATCGTTGACGCACAATTCGTCAAACCCGGCAAAGGCCAAGCCTTCACCAAGATTAAAATTAAAAATCTGATGGACGGACGGGTGATAGAACGCACCTACAAGTCCAGTGAAACGGTCGTCAAGGCGAGCATTGTCGATAAAGATATGCAGTTTCTCTACGGCGATGGAGAATTTTGGCACTTCATGGATCCCGCCAGTTACGAACAGGTTGCCATGACCCGCAGTCAGGTGGGCGATGTCATCTACTGGCTGAAGGAGCAGGAAAGTTACCAGGTGACGTTTTGGAAAGAAAAACCCATCGCCCTGACACCGCCGCCGTTCGTGATATTGACCATAACCCAATGTGAACCTGGCATCAAAGGGGATACGGTTTCTGGGGCCACAAAACCGGCCATTCTGCAAACCGGGGCGACCGTCAAGGTTCCCCTGTTCGTCAACGAGGGCGACCGGATCCGGGTGAACACCCGTACCGGAGAATATGTCGAACGCGCCAAGGGTTGAGCCACAGGCTTGGCATCCCACCGCCTCCCTGGAAACCTTGCGGCACCGGGGGGTGGTCATGCGCCAGATCCGGGAGTTTTTTTTTCAACGGGGGGTGTTGGAAGTCAACACCCCCGTGTGGCTTCCGAACGTCGCCCCCGAAAGGCATCAAACCCCTCCCGCGTGCTCCGGCGGCTATCTGCAAACGTCGCCGGAGACCTGCATGAAACGTTTGCTCGCAGCTGGACTGGGGGCTATCTATCAAATGGGGCCTGCGTTTCGCGCCGGGGAATCGGGCAGGCTGCACCACCCTGAGTTTACCATGCTTGAATGGTATCGCCCCCATTGGACCCTGACTCAATTGATGGATGAGGTCACCGGGTTGATCCAAACCGTCCTCCCCCTGCCGTCTGTCACCACCATGACGTTCCAGGATGTTTTTCTCCAGCATGTCGGGGTGGATCCTTTTTTTTCCCCTTTGGAGGAACTGGCCAAACTTCTGGGACCACCCGCATTACCTACCACCGATCGCGCCTTGCTGGTGGACAGGCTTTTTGTCGAACGTCTGGAACCTGCTTTGGCCAAACTGGATACCCTCCTGGTTGTCACCGGTTTTCCCCCCTGGGAACCGGGAATGGCGGAGATTGACCCCGGCCCCCCTGCGGTGGCCCGTCGTTTTGAGGTTTTTATCCACGGCGTCGAAATTGCCAATGCCTATCAGGAATTGCAAAACCCTGTGGAGCAGGAACAACGTTTGATCGAAGCCAATCGGGCCAGGGTGAAGGAAGGTGGAAAATCTTTGCCCATCGATGAACGGTTCCTCCAGGCTTTAAGAGCGGGACTGCCTCCTTGTGCCGGGGTCGCTTTGGGCTTGGATCGTTTGCTCATGTTGGCGTTTGCCAAAAAATCCATCGCTGAAGTCATAGCCTTTTGTGACCCCATCCATGAGTCTGGCACCAGACTTAGGAATTCCTCCACCCCTTGTCCATAGCCTATCTTTATCCATGTCCCACCATTCAAAAACCAATCTGCGCGAAATTCCTTACAATTACACTTCGTTTTCCGACCGGGAGATTGTGCATCGTTTTCTTGGTGCCGACATGTGGGCGTTGCTTGAAACCCTGTCCACCCAGCGCAAAACCGGGCAATCCCAACGCATGCTTTTTGAAATTTTGGGGGATTTGTGGATTGTGACCAGAAATCCCATCATCCAGGAAGCGTTGTTGGAAAACCAAAAACATCTGGAAACGTTCATGGCCGATGCCTATCGCCGCGAGCAGGCCATTCGCGAACGTGCCGAAGAAACACCCCAGGTGGCCCAACTTCTCGCAAAAGTCAGGGACGCCCTGGAGCGTCTGTATTCCGAGATTAAAGAATACAGGCAACTGCGGGAACTGTTAAAACATAGGATTGCCAAACACAGTCCGTCCACCCATTTGGATTTTTCCATCATTGCCCGTGTCGCCTCGGTAACCGACGCCACCGACTGGCGGGTGGAATATCCGTTGGTCGTCATCACCGCGCAAAAGGAAACCGATCTGCCCCAGGTTGTCTCCATCTGCAACGAATTGAATCTGACCATGATTCCCAGGGGGGGTGGGACGGGTTACACCGGGGCCGGGGTGCCCCTTTTTTCCCGCACCGCCATTCTTAACATGGAACGACTGAACGCCGTGGGTTCCATCACCCGCGTGCAACTACCGGCTTCCCCGGTAACAGCCGCCACCATCCGGGTCGAGGCCGGAGCCGTCACCCACCATGTGGCCCTGGCGGCGCAACGGGAAGGATTGGTTTTCGCGGTTGACCCCACCTCCAAAAACGCCAGCACCATCGGCGGCAACATTGCGATGAACGCCGGGGGGAAAAAAGCGGTTTTGTGGGGAACCACCCTGGATAATCTGGTCTCCTGGACCATGATCACCCCCGACGGCGATTGGATGCAGGTGGAACGTTTGGAGCATAATCTTGGGAAAATCCATGATCAACCCCAGGCCCGGTTTCGCATTCTGACCTGGCATCCCGATGCAACCATTTTCCAGGCCCGGGAAACCCTGTTGACCATCCCGACGGTGGAAATCAGAAAACCGGGGCTGGGCAAGGATGTCACCAACAAAACCCTGGGTGGACTCCCCGGGGTGCAAAAAGAAGGTTGCGATGGATTGATCACCAGTGCCGTTTTTCTTTTGTATCCCACCTTCAAGCATATACGCACCGTCTGTCTTGAATTTTTTGGAGCCGATCTGGGCAAGGCGGTCCCCGCCATTGTGGAAATTAAAAACTATCTGGACCGGCATCCCCAGGTGGGGTGTGCCGGATTGGAACATATGGATGCCCGTTATATCCGGGCGGTTGAGTACAATACCAAGGCGGCCCGCAATGAACGCCCCAGAATGGTGCTATTAGCCGATATTGTGGGAGAAGAATCAGCACACTGTGATGCCGCTGCCCAGGAGGTGGTGCGGTTGGCCGTGGCCCGGGATGGGGAGGGTTTTGTCGCCGTGGAACCGGAAGACCGGCAACGTTTTTGGGCCGATCGTTCTCGTACCGCCGCCATCGCTCGCCATACCAACGCCTTCAAGATCAACGAAGACATCGTCATTCCGCTGGAAAAACTGGCCGAGTACAATCGTGGTGTCGAACGCATCAACATTGAACAATCGTTAAAGAATAAAATTTTTATTGCCGAATCTTTCATTTCACAGCTTTCTGCTGAAAATTTCCCAAAAAATCTACCCGGCAGTCGCCATCAGAGCAACGAAGAAAATCGTATCGTTACCGATAAACGCCAGGCAGCACTTCATCTTTTGCAGGACACCCTTCAACGTTGGCAAACTTTATTGACCCACTTTGATACCCTTGCCCAGGACGCCCCTTGGGCCAAGCTGCCCGCAGCAACAAAAATCGCCGATTCCGGGGAATCGCTGATCGAACTGATGTTGCGCGGTGCCATTCGTGTTTCGTTTCGCAAGGATGTCAGGGATCCCCTCAGGGAACTTTTTTCTGGGGAACACTGGTCGTTGTTGCAAACCAATCTGGATCATGTGCATCGCACGGGTCGGGCCAAAAGAATATTTATCGCCCTGCACATGCACGCGGGAGACGGCAACGTTCACACCAACATACCGGTCAATTCCAACGATTATGAAATGTTGCGTGAAGCGGAACGGATCGTTGACCATATCATGGAACTGGCACAAAAACTGGGGGGCAAAATATCGGGGGAGCATGGAATTGGCATGACCAAGTTTTCCCATCTGGACCAGGCCATCATCGATGCCTTTGTTGTCTACAAAAAACAGGTCGATCCGCACCATCGTTTCAACAAAGGCAAACTGATGCCGCAAGGGATGTTTTTTGTTGAGCCTGTCATGGATCGGGCGTATACCCCATCGCTCAGGTTGGTGCAACAGGAAGCGATCATCCTGGAAGAGAGTGCCGTGGGAGGCTTGAACGATGCCATACGCAAATGTTTGCGTTGCGGCAAGTGCAAGGAGGTGTGTACCACCCATGTGCCGGAAGGGGGCTTGTTTTATTCACCGCGCAATAAAATATTGGCACTGGGATTGGCCATCGAAGCTTTTTTATACGAGGAACAAACCCGTCGTGGACTTTCCAGGCGCAACATGGAACAGTTTGCCGATCTTGCCGATCATTGCGCCGTGTGCCATCGGTGTCAGGTTCCTTGTCCGGTGCGCATCGATTTTGGTTTGGTCACTGTGGCTCTGCGGGGGATCCAGGCCGAACACGACCGCCCCTGGTCGCATTTGAACTATCGGATTGCGTTGTCTTTTTTAAACATGAAGCGTCCCCGATGGATTCGTTATTTTCGCCGTTTTTTCCTGGCTCCCGCCTACAACGTCCAGCGCAGCACGAGTTTGATAATCAACAAGAAGAACGCCCTGCAATGGGTGATCGACAAGGCCCAAAACCATCCCGCTTTTCGCCACTTGGCTTCAACCACGCAAAGCATGCTGCAAACCCGGTTGCCCAAACCGAGCCAAGGTGGGACTTCTCGCACTTTGTTGGGATGGGATGAAATTCAGGGGATCCCCTGGATACCGGTGAACTCGCCACCGGGAACGGTCAACGAAACCGTTTTTTATTTCCCCGGGTGTGGGTGCGAACGGTTGTTCAGCGACATTGCCTTAGCAACCCTGGCCTTGACCCACCATCTGGGGATTCAAACTGTTCTGCCTCCGGAGTATATGTGTTGTGGTTTTCCGCAGAAAGCGGGTGGCGATGCCAAAAAAAGTCGCATCATGAGCATGGAAAACCGGGTGTTGCTGCACCGCATGGCCAACACCCTGGATTTTCTGAATATCAAGACCGTCCTGGTGTCGTGCGGCACCTGCCTGAGCCAATTGCAAAATTATCATTTTGAGACCATTTTTCCCGGGTGCCGGGTCATGGACGTCCATGAATTTCTCTATGAAAAGGGAGTCACAACCCCAGCCGATCCCACCACACGCATTTTGTTTCACGATCCCTGCCATTCTCCCATGACGCACCATTCTCCGGCCATCGTGGTCAAGGCCCTGACTGGCACCGAGGTTACCCTGACCGACCGATGTTGCAGCGAGGCGGGAACTTTCGCCCTGGCCCATCCCGAACCGGCCAATCAAGCCCGGCTTGGCAAAATTCGGGTATTGAGACAGGCCATGGAGCATCCGGGGGTTTTGGGTGAACAATCGTCCCGAATCATGACCTCCTGCCCTTCCTGTTATCAGGGGATGTCGCGTATTGGTTACAGGATGACCATCCCCACCGATTTTTTGGTGGTTTTTCTGGCCAGAAAAATATTGGGCGACCTTTGGCGACCGCAATTTTTGGCCATGGTGGCCAGTCAAAAAATCGGCCCCATACTTTTTAATTAAAACATAACCATTCGCCCAACTTTTTTCTTCAATGTTAAAACTATTGCGTGGGTTAAGGGATATTTCCGAAGTCTACGAGACTTTCCGTGCTGCCGGGGTTCCAGACGAAATCTGGGGACATCTATGTCCCCGGATTTCTGCCATCCGTGAATCTCTTCATTTGGGTATGGAATCATGAGCGCACAGAAAAAAATATCTGGAGAAACCGAGTCCATCGTCCCAATGGGTATTTTTGAGCGTTATTTGACTGTGTGGGTTTTGATCTGCATCGTGGCAGGCGTCCTATTGGGCCAAGCAGCTCCAGCACTATTTCAGACAATAGGCCAACTGGAAGTGGCCCAGGTCAATCTTCCCGTTGGCTTGCTCATATGGGTGATGATCATCCCGATGTTGGTCAAGGTTGATTTTGGTGCTCTGCACGAAGTCAAAAAGCACGTTCGCGGCATAACCATCACGTTGATTGTAAACTGGCTGGTCAAGCCGTTTACCATGGCTTTCCTCGGGTGGCTGTTCGTGCGCAATCTGTTTGCCCCCCTGTTGCCTGCGGATCAGCTTGACAGCTACGTTGCCGGTCTCATCCTGTTGGCGGCAGCACCTTGCACAGCCATGGTCTTCGTTTGGAGTCGGCTGACCAACGGCGACCCCCTGTTTACTCTGTCACAGATAGCACTCAACGACACTATTATGGTTTTTGCCTTCGCACCCATTGTTGCGCTATTGCTGGGTATTTCCGCCATCTCGGTACCGTGGAATACACTGTGCGTCTCGGTAGGCCTATACATCGTCATCCCGGTAATTCTCGCTCAAATATGGCGCAAGAGTCTGCTTGCAAAAGGAGTGCACGCGTTCAATGCGATGATGGTAAAAATCGGCCCTTGGTCAATCTCGGCACTGCTGGTTACGCTGGTTCTATTATTCGCTTTCCAGGGAGAGGCCATCATCAAACAGCCAATAGTCATCGGACTGCTGGCAGTCCCTATCCTTATCCAGGTCTTGTTCAACTCTGCGCTTGCCTACTACCTCAACCGCACCGTTGGCGAGAAACACAACATCGCCTGCCCGTCAGCCCTCATCGGTGCGTCCAACTTCTTTGAACTGGCTGTCGCCGCCGCAATCAGCCTCTTTGGTTTTGAATCCGGGGCAGCACTAGCGACAGTGGTTGGCGTCCTCATTGAGGTGCCGGTAATGTTGTTGGTTGTAAAAGTAGTGAATCATTCCAAAAACTGGTATGAGGCTGGCTTGATTAAAGAGGGATGACCGTAACCGTTTACCATAAAAGACACCCCGGGAAATGGACAACACGAAATCTGGTAGGGTCGAGAACTGGTGCGCCTACGGTAGGGGAAGGGAGCATGGGTCCACATGGTTTTCGCCGTAGGCTAAGTCCTGCTCCCTTGACCGCGTTTCCAGTTCCCGCCACATCGAACCGGACATGCGGTTTTACGTAACACGATTCTTGGGGCAATCGAGCCATAAGCGCGCAAGCTTACCGCACATTCTGCTCCAGGAGAGCATACCTTAAATATTGTTCGCCAGCGCAACCACTTCCGCTAAGGTGGTGACGCCTTTGAAGGCATAATCCAAGGCAACGTTCGGCAGAGAACGGAAGGTGGGATGGGTTTTGGTCAATGTGGGCAGGGCGGCAATGTCCTCACGTCGTAATGCCTGGGCAAATTCATCGTTCATCACCAACAGTTCCATCACCGCCACCCGGCCCGAATAACCGGTTTGCAGGCAACGCGGGCACCCCTTACCTCGGCGCAAATTTTTGACATCATAGTTTTCCCGCATGCCCGCCAGCCAGCGCAGATGAATTTCATCGGGTTCATCCTGCTGCGAACAGTTGTCGCAAACACGCCGAACCAGGCGTTGGGAGAAAATGCCCAGCAAGGAGCTGGCCACCGCATATCCCGGCAACCCCATCTCCAACAAACGCGTGGTGGTGCTGACGGCGTCGTTGGTGTGTAAGGTGGATAGTATCAAATGTCCTGTCAAAGCCGCTCGTATCGCAATATCGGCCGTCTCCCGATCCCGCATTTCACCCACCATGACAATATCGGGATCCTGCCGCAAAATGGCACGCAATACCGTGGCGAAATCCAGCCCGATCTTGGGCCGAATCTGAACCTGGTTGATTCGTTCCAATTGATATTCCACAGGATCTTCCACAGTGATAATATTTTTTCCTGGGACATTAAGCATGTTCAAGGCCGTATACAGGGTGGTGCTCTTGCCACTTCCGGTGGGGCCAACCACCAGAATCATTCCGTGCATGCGCCGCAATAAATTGGTGAAACCTTTATAAATATCATCCGGCAAACCCAATTCATCCAGAGTCTTGACACCGCTGGACTGATTTAAAAGGCGCATGACCACCGACTCGCCATTTTGAATGGCCAGGGTGGATACGCGCACATCAATGCTTTTGTTGTTGACCTTGAGACTGAAGCGACCATCCTGGGGCAGGCGGCGTTCGGATATCTCCAGATTGGCCATAAGTTTGATCTTGGAAACCAAGGCGGGGGCGATATGCGTTTCCTTGATGGTCCGTTCATGCAACACCCCATCGATACGCTGGCGAATCCGCAACACATTCGCACCCGGTTGGATGTGGATGTCCGAAGCCCCAGCCCGAATCGCATCCTCGAAGATGGATTGGAGAAATTTGACCACCGGGGCATCGACCAACATTTCGGTTTCGACAATTTGGGCGAGATCATGGCTGGAAGGGGAAACTTCCTGGCCTAATTCTTCGGCAAAATCCTGGATTTCTCCGGAGGTTCGGTAAAGACGGTCAAAGTTTTTGTGCAGATCCGACGTTTTGACCAGTGCCGGGCGTATGGGTTTGGGCAATCGCCTGGACAGATCATCCAGGACAAAAATATCGGTGGGATCGGCCATTCCCACCAGAATCACTTTTTCTCCCTCCGCCAGGGCGATCACGTTGAACCGGCGCGCCACTTCCTCGGGAATAAGGCGAACCACTTCTTCATGGTGTTGAAAGTTGGTCAGGTCGATGGTGGGTATTTTCAGGCGTTTTCCCAGAAAGGCATAAAATTCCCCTTCGGAAATAAATCCAAGATCGACCAGAATTTCTCCCAGACGTTTGTCGTTCTTTTTTTGTTCCTCTATGGCGCGGGTCAGTTGTTTGTCGGTGATGATCCCCTGTTCCACCAACATGTCTCCCACCCTTTTTGGGCGACCATGACTGGCGACAAACTCGGAGATTTCCTCCTGGGTCAGAAAACCCAGTTTAACGATGGCATCGCCCAGGCGCAAATCCGCCTTGTCTTGGAGCTGTAGTGCCAGTTTAAGCTGTGCCTGAGTCAAACGTCCTTCCTGGACCAGGCGGTCGCCCAGGCGAAATACCTTGTTCGGGGTTGTCGGTTCCATGGGGGATGGTGGGTGACTTTGCGTTAGTTGATGACGGTTGAAGCCGGTGGAGGAACGGTTTCCATGGCTTTTAGCCGATCCTGGGAGGATTTGATTTCATTTTGCCAGAATTCCGGTTTATCAGTAATCGTCGCCCGCATCAGAATGACCAGCTCGCTTTTTTGTTCCGTATCCAGGTTGTGTCCAAACAGTTCACCAAGAAGAGGAATGTCACCCAGATAGGGGATGGATTGCCGGGCATTCTTTTTGACGGTTTTCATCAATCCGCCGATGACAATAACCTCGCCACTGTTGGAAAATACCATGCTGTCAGATTCGCGCATGTTGTTGGAGGCCAGATCATAGTCCATCCCTCGAACTGT
Source organism: Magnetococcales bacterium (assembly GCA_015660855.1). Classification (GTDB taxonomy): domain Bacteria; phylum Pseudomonadota; class Magnetococcia; order Magnetococcales; family UBA8363; genus UBA8363. Next base: position 1,325 of record JACSDG010000119.1, on the reverse strand, counting down.
TTTGCGTTTGTCGGTGGTTTCGGTGACGGAGGGGTGTATGTGCAGGATCAATCGTTGTCCATCAACAATTTGCGGCAAAACATCCAGGGCGACTCCGGAAAAATAGGTGGTAAACTTGACCATGTCTTGCGACTTGCCCTCTTTGTCGGTTTTTGTTTCGATGTTGGTGACAAACATGTCATCCACCCCGACCTTGATCATGGCTTTTTGGTTGTTCAAGGTGGCAATGCGGGGGCTGGAAAGGACAGAAACGTTGCCTTGCCCTTTCAGCAATTCCAAAAATGATTTGAAATCGTTGAGTGCCAATCCCACCGCAAAGATTCCCCCCATGGAACTGTAGGGTATGACCCCCATGGCTCCGTCCATGGTTTGCGTGAGTTGCGCGTCCATATCCGAAGGATTGGTCAGAGACGGCGACTCAAAGGCGGTACCTCCTCCGGTTTGATTCGCTCCGATCTGTTTGTTGCCTTCCAGTTGTGAAACAAAGGACCAGTTGATGCCGGATTGAAAATGGTCGGAAAGGGTCACTTCCAGAATTTTTGCCTCCAGAACGACCTGTTGCAGCAGATTGGCCTGCATTTTATCGATGAGGAGCTTCAATTGCCGAATTTCCGAGGGATAGGCGCGTATCATGATCATTCCTGTCTGTGGACTGATGCTGATCGCCTTGGAGACATCCTGTTTGGCCCATTCTGGTGGCTGACTTGCTGTGGGAATATCCGTGCCGGAAAGAGTTTCGCCAAGGGGGACGGCGATGGGATTGTTGTTTTCGCTGGCCTTCTCGTCTTTCTTGTCTGTCTGGCAGGAAAGATTACGCTTTTTTGAATCGGCGGAGACCTCTTTGGCTTCCAGTCCCAGCAGGGAACAGAGGGTATTGGTCAATTCTCCCCAAAAATCGGCTTTATAGTCGGTTTGAACCTCAAAACCTGATCCCGTTTCCGATTTGTTTTCCGTGCTGCCTTTGTCGGTGCTGGAGGTCGAGGTGGAACTGGTTTTTTGACCCGAAGACACCTGGGTCGTCGAGGTTCCATGACGGTATATGTTGGGGTAATACAGGCGGAATTGCCGCAGTTCAATACTTTGCGGGGAAATATTAAAACCGATTTCGCTGCGACTACAGGTGAAATCGTACAAATTGCAGGCGACATCGACTACTTCGGCTATAGTGACATTTTTCAGATCCAGGGAGATCACCCCGGAAATGCCCGGATGAACAAGGACATTATAGGCATCCCATTACACACATCTTGACTTCCGGTAATATAGCCCTTTTCCCAACAGCCATGGAGAAGGCGAATGACTTGGGCCAAGGAAGAGTTCAAAAC
>JACSDG010000118.1 GCA_015660855.1 Magnetococcales bacterium | reverse complement strand
GGACCCCCACAATAGTTTCAATCTTAAAAAAAGAGGGGGGAGACTGAACGGTTACGCGACAGTTGGCAATGCTCAAGGGCCTATGTTAGCGCATATGGGATCATCTCCCCCCGGCGGGGTTTGAGGCAGCACCCAAAGGTTTTGGTTATTGCCCACAGGGCATCATGTCCTACACAATGGTCGGACGGGGGGGAGTCATAAGCCCTTTGAGTCGATAAATGGTTTCCAAGGCTTCTCGTGGGGACATGGAATCGGGATTGAGGCTGGTCAACATGTCCATAAGTGCCGACTCCTGGAAATTGGGAAAAAGACTCATCTGGGCCGGGTCCACAGGTTTACGCCGGCGGGGCGGGGGAGGTTTGATGGGGGCGCGTACCGCGCCGCGTTCTCGCTGTTGCAAATCGGCTAAAATTTCCCAGGCCCGTTCCGTTACCAGAGCCGGCAAGCCCGCCAGTTCGGCGATGTGAATGCCGTAGGACTGGTCGGCGGCACCGGGAATGATGGTGTGCATGAACAACGGTCGGCCCTCCGATTCCCGTACCTCCACCGTATGGTTGACGACCCCCGGCAACATTTTTTCCAGGGTCGTCAGTTCATGGTAATGCGTGGCAAACAAAGTCCGACCGCGACCGCTGGCATGCAAAAATTCCACAACCGCCCAGGCGATGGAAAGACCTTCATATGTGGCGGTACCACGGCCAATCTCGTCCAATATCACCAGAGAACGCGACGTGGCATGGTGCAGAATATAGGCGGTTTCGGTCATCTCCACCATGAATGTGGATCGACCACCCGCCAAATCATCGGCAGCCCCCACGCGGGTAAAAATGCGGTCAACAAGACCGATCACCGCCGACTTGGCCGGGACAAAGGATCCGGCATGGGCCATGAGGACGATCAAAGCCACCTGACGCATGAACGTGGATTTGCCCGACATGTTGGGGCCGGTTATCAGGCCGATACGATGCCCCTCCCGGTCCAGCAACGCATCGTTAACCACAAAATCATTTTGGGTAAACCTTTCCACTACCGGGTGGCGTCCCTGCAAAATACGAATTTCATCTCCCCCGTTCACCTCGGGACGACAATAATTGCGCTCGTAGGCGGTGCAGGCAAAGGAAACCAAACAATCCAGAATGGCCAATTGTCGGGCACTTCGTTGCAGGTTGCCCGCATAACAGGTCACATCCTGTAACAGCTTTTCAAATTTTTCCGCCTCCAAAACCAACAAACGCTCTTCGGCATCCAAAATTTGCGCCTCAAATTCTTTCAGTTCCGGGGTCGTATAACGCATCGACCCCGTCATGGTCTGCCGTGGCTGGTAATGGTAGGGAACCTTGTCCTTATGGGTATGGGTGATGTCGATGGTATAGCCAAAGCTGCGGTGAAACTTGATTTTTAAACTGGAAATACCCGTTTTTTCCCGCTCTTCGGTCTCCAACCGCATGAGGCTGTCGCGCCCCCCCCCCGCAAGATCACGCAATCGATCCAGCTCTGCATCAAAGCCCGGACGAAAAATGGCACTATCCTTCAAGGTGGCCGGCAATACATCCACCAACGTCGATTGCAACTGCCGCATCAACGTTTCATAACCCGACAGGCCATTCAGCACATTCTGCAAAATTTCCGGCGACGGTCCGTCACCAAGCAAATCAACCAACCGGGGCAATGCCAGCAGGGTGTCACGCATCGCCCCAAGATCCCTTGGCGAGGCTCGCCTGAGGACGATACGACCCAACAAACGCTCCATATCGCGCACATTTTTAAGCTGTTCACGCAACCCATCCCGTGCCAACCCATGCTCCACCAGCCAGGCAACGCCTTCCTGACGTTTTACAATGATTTCAATGTTTTGCAGTGGATGGTTTATCCATTGGGTTAACAGGCGACTCCCCATGGAGGTCACGGTATTGTCCAGAACTCCAAGGAGGCTTCCCTGGCGCTCACCATCCCTCAAACTGGCATTGATCTCCAGATTGCGCCGGCAGGCATCGTCCAATACCATGCCATCGCCAGAAACCATCATTGACAGACCACTGATATGATTCAGGGCACCACGCTGAGATTCGTGGCAATAATGAATCAATGCAGCGGCGGCGGCCTGAGCTGTCGGGGAACGCTCCAGCCCAAAACCTTCCAGGCTTGCTACCTGGAAATGTTGTGTCAGCACCTCCCGCGCCTGTTTTAAATCAAATTCCCAGGCCGACCGTCGCGTCAATCGATCCTGCCAGGGGTTCATAACCTCTGGTAAATCCCAACCCACAGTCACCAACACCTCAACCGGATTCCAGGCCGACAACAGTCCTCCCCCATGATCCCAGGATTCTGCCAGGGCGACACAAAATTCGCCTGTGGATAGATCCAGCGCGGCCAATGCGGGTCCTTCTTCCCGTTTGCCGGGGGCAACCACCGACACCAAAAAATTGTTGGCCCTTGGTTCTAGCATGTTTTCTTCGGTCAACGTCCCTCGGGTAACGACCCGCAACACCTCACGACGTACCGGACCCTTGCTTGATCCAGGAGGCTCCATCTGTTCACAGATGGCCACTTTGAAGCCTGCTTCAACGGCTATTTTTAAATATTGGTCCAGATTGCGAAAAGGAATGCCGGCCATGGGTATGTCTTCCCCAGCCGACTTGCCACGCGCCGTCAGGGCGATATCCAACACCTCCGAGGCTACTTTGGCATCTTCAAAAAACAGTTCATAGAAATCGCCCATGCGGTAGAACAACAACGCATCGGGATGTTTGGCCTTGATTTCCCGATACTGGGCTATCATCGGGGTATTTTGGTCTTTCGACGTCATGAACGAACGATGTAGATCAAACCTGGGGGGACAATCAATTCAGCACGCTCAGGGATTTCAATGCAGGTACATTCTTCGGGCAGCGGCACGTTGGAAATGCCGCAATAATCGGCTTCGCGCTGGTCGGAGGTCCGTATCCAGGCGGGGATGGGGGCTTTTTTGAAAACACCCAGGGAACGGCCCTTGGCTATAACCGCCCACGTTGCTTCGTGATGGATCACCTGCACGGGTCGCGATGAACTTCGAGATCCAGACTCGGTTGCCGACTCACCATAAGCCTTGTCCTGATTTTCCCCATCGCCGAAACCGCCCTTGCCGAAAAAATCTCGGAGAAAGTAAAGCACCAAACCAGACAGTGCCAGGAGAATCACGGTGTAGAGTCCCGGGATGAAATCGCCCGCCACCCCGGAATCAAACAGTGCATTTCCCAGAGCCATCGTCGCTATCAGGACAAGTATGATTTTCGTCAAGCTCACTCCACCCACCCACATCCTCTGGTCCGTCACGCCGCGACGTCCCGTCAGGAGTCCTTTGCCAACAGTGACGCAATCGGTAAGCCGATCCGTCTATCCACCGGTATGCGAACTGGCGAGCCTGAATCCGTTGCCAAAATTATTAAAATCAGGCCGACCTCTGTACCGATAACCACAGCGCAAGTTGCCGGAATTGCTGTGCCATGCCCCTCCACGCAACACATGGAGATAGGAAGTGTCATCAGCAGCCAACGGATTTCGTTCCGGCGACTTTCCATAATAGTCTTTTACGTACCAATCTTCCACCCATTCGTACACATTTCCGTGCATATCGTACAATCCAAAGCGATTGGGGGAAAAGGAACCTGCCGCAACTGTGGTACGCCGGAAAATTCCTGCTTCCTCACCTGGAAGGGGCTGGCTGCCATTGAAATTGGCTTGGCTTGTCTGGATGGAAGTGCCCGATTGATAGGGTTCAGATTTTCCAGCCCGACAGGCGTTTTCCCATTCGGCTTCCGAAGGCAAACGAAACGCCACGGAAGATTTTTCGTTCAGGCGTTGGATAAACTCCATGGCCATGGTCCAGGAAATCGAATCCACCGGCAAACGATCATCCTGGTTGAATTTGGACGGATTGTTATCCGATCCCATGATTTTTTTCCACACTCCTTGAGTCACTTCCAGTTTGGAGATGCGATACCGATCCAGGCAGACCGGATGCACGGGCGACTCATCCGGGTCACCATAATCTGTTCCCATGCTAAAACAGCCATCGGATATTTCAACAAACTCCATCCCGGTAACGGGATCTTTCCAAACAGATCCCGCTACGGAAGTCCCTTTCACTTCGGCTGCCCTTCTTTCTATCATTTCGGGCATTGACGGAACTCCGGCAGGAGGTGCTTGCCCTGCCTTTTCTCCTTCTTCGGATACGCCAACCTGCGCAACGTTGGAGGACTCTCCCGTTGCAACGACAGGCTGATCCTGTTTCTTTACCCCGACGCCTTCCGAGTTTAACAGCTTTTGATAGGCTTGCGCAACCAAAGGATCTTCTGGAGCCACCGCTTTGGCCTGGGCCAATCGGGCCTCTACCATGGCCCGGTCACCGTTTTCAGAAGCCTTTTGGGCAAGAAGGATGTATTTTTCCGCAATTTTTTTCAAGGATAGAACCGTTTTTGGATTGGCAGGATCCAGTTCCCCGGCCAATGTGACCTTGGCCAATGCGTTTCTTCCTTCCGGCTGGGCCAGACGCCCTTCATCGATATCTTCCTGGGCCAAATCCAGAAGGCGGGCAGCGATGTGCCGAATTCCTTCCTGGGCTTCAGCGTTATCCGGATCCATGGCCAACGCTTCTCTGAAATTTTCCAAGGCATTGTTTCCTTTTGGAAAAGTCAGGCGCATGGCCCGGAAATGTTTGGCGGCATCTTTCAACCGTTCGGAGACGCGCTCTGCATCGACAACACTACCCGCAGGCGTGGTCGCCGCGGTTTCACCTGCGGTTTCAACCTGTAAACTCGCCTCTTTGGACCGCTGTTGCACCCGCAGGGGTGGAGGTAGCGGGAGAGGCTCAGGTTGGATTTCCGTAACCGATGCGTTTGGATCGTTGGAAACCAAGGTCGCAGCCGTGTCAGACACCGGCTGGGAATCAGAGACCGGCGGACCTGGCAACCGGACCACTTCCTGGTCATCCCTCGGGTTCCCACCATTTTCTACCCCATCTTGCGATGCCGATTGTGTAGCCCCTTCCTTGCCGGAATCTTTTTCTCCGGAGTTTTCGGACAGCCCAGAAGCCACCTGAGATCCACTGGGCAGCAGCGCATCCAAACTCAAATCCACAACCGTATCTTCGGCCAGTTCCATATCTACCACGACATCGCCATATCCAACCTTCTCCAACTTTAACGCGTATCGCCCCCTGAGAACTTGGCCAACCGACAACGGTGTGATTCCCAATTTTTTTCCATCCAAGGTAACCTGGGCACCTCCCGGTCGACTTTCCACCCGCAACATGACCGTTTGTTCCTGACTACCACCCATCATCGCAGCATCACCTTGCCCCGTCTCCTGAATGCTTGTCTCAATCCCTGACCGTTCTGCCGTCCCATCCAGGTGTCCACTCAAAAACCAACCGACTCCCGCCGTCACCACCAAGGCTGCCAGGGTTGCCCCCAGTGGACCCGCATACTGGGTGAGCAGCGACAAAGGCGAGGCTTCCATGGCATCGACAAAAGCCATGGCCGATAGAAATCTTTTGCCAGGGTCTTTGGACATGGCCTGACTGATCAAACGGTTTCGTCTTTTTCCCACCTCACGGATGATCGGCGGTGCCATATTGCATACCGCGTGCATCAATGCCTGTGGGTCTGGATGATCAAACGGCGGACGCCCGGAAACCAATTCATAAAAAACGGCGGCCAAGGCGTAACGATCTGCTGCGGGACCGGGAGGTGGGAACCCAAAAAATTGTTCTGGTGCCATGAATCCATGGGTCTGACTGACAAATTCCAAATCTCTGCGCAGGCTTTCCGAGCGAATTTCTTTGGCCAATTGTTCCGGAACGAGGCAAAAATTGAGCAGCTTTACTTCCCCCGATTGACTGATCAGGATATTGTTGGGTTTAAGATCGCGATGCAGTAAGGATCGATGGGCATGGTCCAGGGCCATGGCAATCTGACGGCAAATATCCAAAGCCTCCGCTACGGACACCATGCCGCCGCTGCAACGCATCCTGTGCTCTGTCAGCGTCACACCTTCGACATATTCGCGTACCAGAAAATGTGCCTGAGTCAGGGCATCAAATTCCAGGGCATGCACTTTAACGATGTGAGGATGATCCAGATTCTGCAAAAGCTGAAAATTGCGCCGCACATCCGACAAAGTTCGTTCGTCACGACTGACCCGTTGCGTAAGCGTTTTGACGGTGACGTCCAGTCCGGTTCCTTCATCGTGGGCCAAAAACGCATCCCCGAACAGTCCCTGACCGAGTTCTTTGTGGAGTGTGTAGCGTCCGGCGAGGATGAGACCTTTTTTCATTAACTCGTTCCCGTCAACTGAAACGCCAAAATGCCTGGAAAAACAGAGACCCAAATACCGTCAAAATCATGTCCTGCCCGTCCCAACCGACACCCACCTTGCCATGACGGCGGTTTGATAAAAGGGTGTGTCATCAACAAGATCACCAGGAAAGCAAGGGGGAAAGGTTTTTTTCATTGGAATTAACGGAGGGTTTGATGCAGTTTTCGGGCCATCGGCGATCAGGTATTGGAAAAACAAAACATGACATTCACTTATAAATAATATTTATTTTCGTTCCATTTCCAAGTCAGACAGATCCTTCCAAGGATGACACCATGGGCAATTTATCTCTCGTCATGTTGCTTCTTTTCGCTGGCACAGCCCTCCGACGCCTTTCCGTCTTTCCCAAAGAGACCCCGCAGGTTCTCAACCAATACGTCATCCATATTTCTCTTCCCGCACTCGTCCTGGTACAAATCCCCCGCCTGCATTTTACTTCCGATCTGCTCATGCCCATCATTATGCCCTGGGCCATGCTGTTGTTATCGGTGGTCCTCATCCAGGCCATATCGCGTCATCGGGGGTGGTCCAGGGAAATTACCGGTTGTCTGATGCTTACGGTTCCTCTGGGTAACACCTCTTTTTTGGGTATTCCCATGATCGAAGCCCTGTTTGGAACCCAATGGGTTCCTTTTGGGATTCTCTACGATCAAATGGGATCATTTCTGGCCCTGTCCACCTATGGTGCCATCGTGGTTTCCATCTACCAAAACAAAGACTCCCAGAAACCTTCCCTTTCCTCCATTGCTCGACGCATTTTCACCTTCCCTGCCTTCATCGCCCTGATGACAGGTTTGTTGGCAGGCCAGTTTTTGCAAAGCCCAATGGTTGAGGTTATTTTGCAACGATTGGCAGACACGCTCGTTCCGGTCGTCATGGTCGCCGTGGGATTTAATTTAAAACCAAGCCTGCCCAGGCTGTTTGTTGGCCCACTCCTGACGGGTCTCGGGGTCAAAATGATTTTGGCTCCAGCCCTGGCTTTGGCTTTTTGCTTGTCTCTGGACTGGATGACCCCCCCAGCCATCATCGCCATCTTTGAAGCCGGCATGCCACCTATGATTACCGCTGGAGCCATCGCCGCCGCCGCAGGTCTGGCTGAAGAACTGGCTGCCGCCATGGTGGGCTTGGGAATCCTTGCATCCCTCGTCCTTTTGCCCTTGTTGGCCATGATTGTGCAGAGATTATGACAACCTGAATTTAAAAATTTGTCGTTGTGGGGGTCTGCTGTCTGGCTTCGAGCCAAAGAGGGCCATGCGGGTGAGTTTTCTGCAACAGCCAAACCGGAGTGTGACAAAAAGTTTTCAACAGGCCAGAGACGCGACCGCTATAGAATGGATGAAGTCCGTACCCGTCAAGCCTGATCTTTTTGAATCCCCCCGACATCGTCAAAAAAGGGGTCGTGGACCAAATGGAAAAACCGCGTACATGGGAACTGGAAATCGCCAACGTTGTGGGTTGGTGTCCCAAATTTAATAAAACGCAATTATGTAACGCCGAAAGATTGGGGACGCTGAAAATTAAAAATCCCCCAGGGCGCAAAACTCGATGGATCTGGGAAATGGGGAGAAATATATTTTTCAGGTGTTCGAATACCTGGTTGCACACCACAACGTCAAAGGATGCATCTGCGGCAGGAAAGGGCTGGGTTTCCAGATCAACCTGCTGAAACCAGACCTCTGGTTTCACCGGCTCGCTACGATAATCTTTCCAATCGTACAGTGTGGCCGTAGAACCATCCTGGATCAACTGGTCGCGATAGGCGATCGTCTGCCAGCCAATATTACCACCGACCTCCAACAAATCTTTCCCATGGGCGGCATGGTTATGAATCAAAGACGCAATGCCCAACTTGATCCGCATTTGCGTCCGGTCATGCCGCGGCATGTTGGTTCTGGCCTCGGGGAAAAATTTTTTTTGATAATGGATCAGATCCGAAAACGTTGGCATGGGGTGGCCTTGAGCCTTGGGTTCGGCCACGGATTGTGCGTTGAGGCCGGAAAATAACTAATAAGAAAGAATGTGTCAGGATTTGGAGAAGGCGTCGGTGTTGGATGATTTTTTTTGCTGCTCGATGTGTTTTTCGCTGGTTGTTGCGGAATGCTGCCACATCAAAGCCAAGCCACCATAGACCACAAGGGCCAATACATAGACGGCGATGACAAAGGCGGAATAATCAGGCATGGGTGAATGTCCTTTCAGCTTCAATAGTGTCCAAGGTTCGGCGTGCCCGGATTTCACGGGTTTTGAGGATGATGAGGTAGGCACCGAGAAAGGTGAAGGCGATGGACATCCAGATCAGAGGAGGGAGAAGGGGACCGCTGATGGCGGGGCTGGCGGATGCCTTGCTGAAAGATGGCGGTTGGTGCAGCGTGCGCCACCAAACGACGGAAAAATGGATGATGGGCAGGTCAACAGCTCCGAGGATGCAAAGGACTGCGGTGGCACGAGCACCTTTGATGGGGTCATCAATACCATTTCTTAAAGCGATAATTCCCACGTAAAGGATCAAGAGGACCAACATGGAAGTCAAACGGGCATCCCAGGCCCACCAGGTGCCCCACATGGGTTTTCCCCAAAGGGAACCGGAAGCCAGAGTGACCATGGCAAAAGCGGCTCCCACCGGGGCCGCCGCTTCGGTAAGAATATCGGCGGTTTCGCTTTTTTTCCACAAAAACCAGACGCTGAACACTGTGAGGGCCAGATAGACGAACAAGGCCATCTTTGCCGAAGGGACGTGAATATAGAGGATGCGCACTGAGTTGCCCTGCTGATAGTCCATGGGGGCGTCGAATACCAGCCACAGTGCCGCAGCCAAAAGACCCAGGGTCAGCCATCCCAACCAACGGTTGAAGGCAATTAATCGTTGCATTGTCTATTCCTCCACCAGCCATCCAAATCCCCACGGAGCCAGGGCGAGGTAGATGGCATCGAAAATCAGCAGCAGGTTTAACCATGGGCCATTGAGGTTTCCGTTCGCGATAACTTCGGCCATGGCCTGGACTCCAGCGATGAGCAATGGTGCCACTAAGGGCAGGAGCAGCAACGCCAGTAAGGTTTCACGCGATCTGGCGGTCTGGGTCATGGCCGCCAGAAGGACCCCGAGGGCAGTCAGTCCCATGGTTCCCAGAAAGAGCAGGAACATCAGCATGGGTACATGGCTCCAGATATTGACATTGAACAGGATCAGGGTCAAAGGAACAAGCATCCCCATTACCAGGAGAGACAGGACCAGATTCCCCAGCCATTTGCCAAAAAAGAGGGCTCCACGCGGGAGTGGGGCCAGCAAGAGTCCTTCAAAGGCACCGTTTTCCTCTTCCGATTGGAATACCCGTCCCAGACCCATGATGGTGGTAAACAAAACCGTGGACCACAACAAACCTGGGACAAGCCGTTGTGCTTCCTGATGATCGGGCTCAAAGGCGGCTTGAAACACCAGGAGCACTGCCAGAGAGAAAAACAGCATGGAGGAAAAAGTGGAACGATGGCGAAAATCGCCCATGACATCTTTCCATGCCAGTCGATAAATGGCCCTCAGCATTACTGGGTCTCCCCGACAGGTTGAAGAACCCCACCATCCAGTCGCCAGGGGGTATGATTGAGGGCGGCGACCCGTTCGGGGTCATGGCTGGCCAGAACGACGAGACCTCCTTGTTTTTGGAAGGTATCGATAACACCGTTAAGCCAACGTACCCCCTCATGATCCAGGGCCGAATATGGCTCGTCCAGGAGCAGCACGGCGGGGCGACCTGCCAGGATGCGGGCCAGGGACAGCCGTTTTTTCATTCCGGCGGAAAACCATCGCACCGGCTGATGGATAAAAGGGGCGAGGCCTACCTTGGCGATGGCCTCGATGAGTTCTTCCCGGCCGACGTCAAGTTGATAAATATCGCGGAAAAATATCAGGTTTTCCAGAGGGGAAAGATGACCGTACAAATGACTGTGGTGACCGATGAAGAGGGTGCGTTTGCGTGCCGCTTCGCCGTGAATTTTTATATCCAGATCGTCGATATGACAGTGACCCTGTTGAATTCTTAATCGGGTGGCCAGTAAGGACAACAAGGTCGATTTTCCCGAGCCATTGGCCCCATAGAGAACGGCGCATTCTCCGGCAACGCAATTCAGGGTGACTGAGCGCAAAACCACCCGTCGTCCAAAACGATGTGCAATATCCACAGCCCGCAATTGCGTCATGCCCGCCATCCTAGCCGATAAACACCATGCCCTTCGGGCAAGAACCAAAACCTTGAGGGCTGCGCCCCCAAACCCCTATAGACAATGAAGCTTTTTGTTACATAAATATGGATTATTCCTTAAGTCGTTCAAGGCTTGCGGCGAACATCTCACGGAACAACTGCTTCACTGGCGGACCATCGGGATGTCTGGCAAACTATGTCACCAGATCACGACCGGTTTCAACAATTGATCCTGGGTGGTCTGGATGCCCAATGCGGAAAAAAATGGCCACCAGGGACTGCCGACCCTTTAAATCCGCCTCCGGAAACCGCCCCTCGTCGATGACATAATACCGCATATCAGGCTGATATTTCCACAATGGTGAACCAGTCGGCAAACGAATCAAATCCCGCAGGCTGGTTGCCGCGTTCCATCGGGGTTCACCATTGTATAAAACGATGGGAAGAATGGGGGGTAAACCATCGATGGGTTTCAATCGACGCTCCGCCACCAACTGCTGATAAAGCAAACCCGTGTAAACATCCAGACGCAGCACCATCCATTCGTCGATTTCAGACTGAAATTCCAGGATAAGCAGCAAAAAAAGGGAGAGGCCGCCACAGACAGGGATCTCCCAAACCACGTCGGCCCGCCTGCGCTGCCCTGTTGCGGCGGTAAACTTGGTATTCAAGCGTTGCATCTGCGACAAATCAAGTTCGGAAAGAATGGCGGGTTCCAAGAAATTTTTTAATAAATCAACCACCACTTTCGGATGGGAAAAAAAACGATGATAGATGGAATCATGATCGGTGAACATGATGCCCTGCGGGCAAAAAAACAAAATCAAACAAAACCTTGGAGGCTCTGCCTCCAAACCTCCGCCGGGGGGGATGATCCCCCCCGGACCCCCGCAATAATTTTTGCCAAACTTTGTTTTTCCGATACGTGGACATGATGCCCTGCGGATAAAAATCAAAGTCAAAAACCGTGAAGGGGGCTTTTTGTTTAAATTTAAAGACAAAACCCTGAGGTACTCCCCAAACCCCGCCGGGGGGGATGATCCCCTTCTTACCCCCCCTAAGTTTTTTTACAATAGGTACACCTCAATCCTGGGCAACGATCGAACCGGGGACACCCGCCCTTTGAGAAATCGCCTGAAGGGCGGCTTCGGCATTGTTGCGGTTGACGAACGGGCCGGCGCGCACACGCACAACGGTCTTACCGTTGAGGGTGACGCTGGACAGGTTGACGGGTATGCGCCGACCTTGGAATGGTACCGCATTGATACGGTCTGCCAGGGCTTGTGCCCTGTCGGTGGTGGCAAAAGAACCCAGCTGTATTTGGTAACTCGATCCCGCAGAGGCCACGGCGGCCGACTTGGTGGGGGTGGGCTGTTTGGCTGCTGGTGCAGGTTTGCCGGAAGGAGCGGTTTCCGCCGCGCTATATTGCCTAGCGATAACCTGGGCTATGGCCTCGGAATAGTCGGGTCTGCTGGTCGGGGGGGCTTTTGCGGTTTGTGTTGCCCTGGGCGGTTCGGGACGAATGACCGCCTTTTCAGTAACTTTCACCGTCTGTTCGGGATGGATGACCGGTTTTTCGGGAACCTTAGTCGTCGGCTCGGGATGGACGACCGTTTTTTCAGGAACCTTCGCTGTTTTTACGGGAGGTTGTTTGTTGCTTGGTTTTTCCACGGCAGGGCGTGCAGGTTGAACGGCATTGCCCGGATGGGCCGCTGCTTCCGGGGGGGGGGCGGCACCAGGGTTTCCGGCGTTTGTCTTGTTCTGAGCGGTGGCAGACGGGTTGGGGGAAGGCTTTGTTGCCTCGTTCTGACCCGGATTGGGCGCGGCGGCGGGGTTGAGCAATTGCCGCGACTTGCCCAGAGGATCCTCGGTGATTTTGGAACCGGCTGCGGCTGCGGGGGGCGGTTGGATTTCCTTGGGAGCCAGATAGACGGTATTGTCAGGGTTTTGTTGGACGGGCAGGACAGATCCCGGGCCAACGTTGATCCTCCACGGGTCACTGCCCTCTTTGCCCGCTTCGGGGATCTGCGGCTCGGCGGTGTGGACTTTGGAAATGGGCTGGGTTATTTCTTCCGGAACCGGGCTGGGGGCACTGATCATGTTGAAAACTACCACCGCCAGAATCAAAAAAAGTATGGCTCCGCCCGTTACCAAAAATAACTGTTGTTCGCGATTGGATGAAGTTTTCATTGTATGGCCATGCAACGAGGAATTTTGACTTGACAAACCCTTTCCCAATTCGGTCACCATTCACTACCTAGTTGACCGCAAGGAGACAGTGTGCCACATTTCGATAACATATTCACGGATTGAAAGCCATACAAATGCAACATTAGACCAAGGTTTTCCATTTTTTGATTTTGTTTTTTCTGCCCGAGGGGCATAATGTGGCATTTTCACCCTATTATACCGAGTGACAACCTTGACCAACCATTCCCCAGACCCATCGTCCGTTGCCATTGATCTTGGACTGATCACCAAGTACGACGTTTCCGGTCCCCGTTATACATCCTATCCGACTGCCCCTTGTTTTGTTGAACCTTTTTCCGATGCCGAGGTCGTAGCCGAGGTGGAGCGGATTCGACGACAGACTCCCAATCGACCCGTTTCCCTTTATGTGCATGTTCCATTTTGCGATACCGTTTGTTTCTACTGCGCTTGTAACAAACTGGTGACCAAGGACAGAACCCAGGCGGCGGTTTATCTGGATTTGCTGTTTCAGGAAATAGAAGCGGTCGGTCGGTTGGTGTCGCAGGAAAGATCGGTGAAGCAGTTGCATCTGGGCGGGGGGACTCCGACGTTTTTGTCTCTTGAAGAATTGGCATCCCTGTTTCAACATTTACGCCGGCATTTTAATATTTTGCCTGATGGTGTCGGGGAGTATGGTATCGAAATCGATCCCAGGGAGGTGCCACCGGGGGCTATTGATCGCCTGCGCGCCATGGGGTTTAACCGCATCTCCTTTGGGGTCCAGGATACCGATCCCCAGGTGCAACGGGCTGTCAACCGGATCCAACCCATGGACCTCAATCGACGGGTAGTCGCCGAGGCGCGCGCCGCTGGTTTCCAATCTGTTAACCTGGACCTGATCTATGGCTTGCCACTGCAAAACCGCGAATCTTTCGGGTCGAGTCTGGTGGCGGTTCTGGACGAATTGGATCCAGACCGTTTGGCCATCTTCAACTATGCCCACCTGCCTCACTATTTTACCCCGCAAAGACGCATTCATGCCGAACAATTGCCTTCGGCTGCGGAAAAACTGGCCATCATGGAGCGTACCATTGAAACCTTGCTCAAGCGGGGTTATGTGTTCATTGGCATGGACCATTTCGCCAAGCCGGATAATGAATTGGCCGTGGCGCAAAAGGGGAGGGTGTTGCATCGAAACTTTCAAGGGTATACCACCCACGCCGATTGTGATCTTTTTGGCCTGGGTGTTTCTTCCATCAGTCAGGTGGGGGAGGTGTTTGCCCAAAATCATAAAACTCTGGAGACCTATCGTGAGGCTGTGAGTCAGGGACGTTCGCCCATTTATCGCGGACTTAAGCGTACCCGTGACGACCAGATCCGCAACACCGTCATCAATCGGTTGATCTGCCGGTTCGCCCTTGATTTTACTGAAGTAGAAACCCTTTTTGGCGTGGTATTCGGGGATTATTTTCGGGATGAGTTGGTGGCGTTGCAACCCTTGGTCGCGGATGGCTTGGTCCATTTGCACCCGGGGGGGATTGAAGTGATGCCCGTGGGAAAATTGATGATACGCAATATTTGCATGGTCTTTGATTGGCACTTGACCCACGGAACCTCTAAAAAAACCTTTTCCAAAACCCTATGACCATCCAGCAAGCCATTATCGTCGGCGGCGGCATTTCCGGACTTTCCCTAGCCTGGTTTTTAAAGGCGGCCGGTGTGGCGGTGACCCTTTTAGAAAAAGAACAACGAACCGGGGGGGTCATTCGCACTTCTCTGGCCGGGGGTTTCTTGGTGGAACATGGTCCCAATTCCACCCTGCACAAACCCGGAGATGCGACCGATGCCCTGGGTCGGCTCATGGGATCCCTGAACCTGGAGCCTCAGGTTGCCAATGCCAGTGCATCCAGACGCTACGTCCAAAAATCGGGTCAACTTTGGCCCCTTCCTGGTTCTCCCGGCGATTTTCTTCAAACGCCGCTGTTTTCCATGGCTGCCAAGCTGAGGCTTTTGTTGGAACCGTTCCGCGCCAAGGCTGAAAATGAGGAGTCGGTCGGTGCTTTTGTGACCCGCAGGTTGGGGGCGGAGTTTCTCCATTGGGCGGTGGATCCTTTTATTTCCGGTGTCTACGCCGGTGATCCCCAGCGTTTGTCTATTCGTGCGGCAGTTCCCAAAATCTATGCGTTGGAAAGCCGGTATGGATCGATGCTTCGCGGTGCCATGGCGTTGCGCAAGCAGGGTCGGGTGACCGGCATGCCCAAGGGACGCCTTATATCCTTCGATGGCGGCATGGAACGCCTCACCGCTGTTTTGCGGGCCAGATTGAATGAAGGGCCGAATCCGGTCCGGGTGGTAACCGAAGGCGAGGTGAATAGAATTGTTGCGCTTGATGCGGGAAAATGGCAGGTGGAGGGGGGGAAAGGACTCAAAATATTGGGGGATGTGGTGATTCTTGCCGTCCCCGCCTTTGCGGCGGCCAAGTTGCTCAGGCCATTGTCGGGGGTGGTTTGCGAACAGCTTGAAGGCATTCACCATGCGCCGGTCGTCTCCATGGCTTTGGGTTTTGATCGTCGGCAGGTGGCGCATCCCCTGGATGGTTTTGGGTTTTTGATACCGTGCTTGGAGGGGTTGGAATTGTTGGGCTGTTTGTTTTCTACGACCCTTTTTCCCGGTCGGTCCGGGAAGGATCAGTGCATGCTGACCGCTTTCATCGGCGGAACCAGACATCCAACGGTGGTGCATCGCGGTGACACAGAATTGGTGGATGTGGCCATGGGGGGGTTGAGAAAGGCTCTGGGGATTCATGGCGATCCTGGGTTTATCAAGATAACCCGGTACGAGCGGGCCATTGCCCAATATGAATTGGGACATTTGCAACGCCTGGAACGGATGCAACAGGCATTGGCCCCCTGGCCTGGCTTGCATCTGTGTGGCAATTTTACCGGTGGGGTTTCTGTGGCTGACCGGGTGTTCAACAGCGAACGGTTGGCGCAACAGTTGGGACAATCCCCATGGGGCGTTTGCAAGGAGTAAACAGGTGGAACGTTTGGTCGTCCTGGATACCGAAACCACCGGTTTAGAACCGGATGCGGGGCATCGCATCGTTGAAATCGGTTGCACGGAACTGGTCAATCTGGGCAAAAAAAAAACCCGGCAATGGTTGATCAACCCCGAGCGAGAAATCCCCCAAGAGGCCACCCGTATTCATGGCATCACCAATGAAAAGGTAGCTGATTGTCCGGTCTTCAAGGATATCGCCGATGACTTTTTGGTTTTTATCGGTGCCGATCCCTTGGTTATTCATAATGCTGCATTTGATCTGGGTTTTTTGAATGCCGAACTGACGAGGGTAGACAAACCGGTTTTGGACGCCTCTCGGGCTATTGATACCCTGGTTATCGCCCGCAGGCGATTTCCCAATGCCTCTGCCAGTTTGGACGCCCTGTGCCGACGATTCCGCATCGACCTGTCCCAGCGCGTCACCCATGGAGCCTTGTTGGATACGGATCTGTTGGCGGATGTTTATGTGGAACTTATGGGGGGTGGGCAGTTCAGTCTGGCTTTGGGGATGGATGCTACGGACCGAACCCCGGCACCGGGTGTCGCGGTGGAAAGGCCGCTGCCGGTACTGGAAATCAAACGACGCTCATGGCCGTTGAGTGCCAAAGAGGCAACGGAACACCAAAATTATTTGGAATTTTTAAAGAAAAAGGCCAACGTTGTCCGCTGGCCTGAAGCTTTGTAAAATCCCCGAACGGTGGGATCCGATAGTGCAATCGGGAACCAACGGGGGGGTTATTTTTTTTGCGTGCTGGTCGTATTGGCACCAAACTTTTTAAAGGCATCAATCCATTGGGGATAGAGTGAAAAATAACTCTCCACCGCCTTGCTGGGGTCGAAAATGCCTTCAATTTCGTCCATTTTGCTCAACATCCGTTGCTTTACTTTATCCAAAACTTCGTTTTGCAACGGCTGGACATCCGGCAACCCAAGAAAGGCCCTGGCCTCCTGGGGTGATACTTCTACCTGTACGTTGATTTGCATGTTTCCCTCTCCAACACGTTTATGTAAACGTCCATGGTGTTTCTTTGCAGTGGATGTTTTGGGCAAAGACGGGCAGAGGTTTCCACTGTCACCCATTCCCGATTTGCCTTAGCATAGCATAATGGGTTGGCAGTGACTACACAAGAATGATGCCTGCGGAGTATGATTTTAATATTACAAACTCGGCGTCATCGATGGATTTATTGCGTTTGCGTGGCGTTTGTTTAAGGAATAAGTTGTGTTTAATGTATAAACATATAAGCGGAATGTTTTATGGGATTTCATGGCGGGCGATTGTTGTTGACGGGGGGGGGGACGGGTGGCCATCTGTATCCGGCTCTTTCCTTGGCTAGGCACCTTCGGGGGCGCGTGGAGGTGGTTTATGTTGGCCATCCCGATAAAATCGAAGGACGTGTGGTCCCCGGAGAAAATATCCCTTTTTATCCGCTGGTGGCGGTTCCGTTGACCACGAGCCTGCGCAAAATGCCGGGGTTTTTGTGGCATTTTGCGCGCTCCCTGGTGCAGGCCTTTGGGTTGCTGGTCCGGTTGCGTCCTGCCCTGGTGGTTGGTTTTGGGGGTTATGTCAGTCTGCCCGTGGGCCTTGTGGCGCGTGGCCTGGGTATTCCAGTGGCGGTGCATGAGCAGAATGTCCATGCCGGTTTGGCCAACCGCCTTATGGTCCGCTGTGGGGCTTTGGCCATGACCACGTTTCCGGGTACCAAAATCGATTCTTCCAACCGGCCTCCAATTGTTACGGGTTGTCCGGTTCGGACCGAAATAGGTTCACTGGACCGAATGGTTTCGCGACAGGCCCTGGGTTTGCCCGCCGACAAAAAAATATGCTTGGTCATGGGCGGGAGTGGGGGTGCCAGATTTATCAATGAGTCCCTGGTGAAAATGTTGTCCTTGACGGCCTACAGGAAGGATTGGTTTTTTCTGCATGTGACCGGTCCGGCTTACCTGGAGGAAACCCGGGAGATGGTGGGACGATTGTTTGCCGGGGAACCGTTGCAGGGGCGGTATCGGATCGAAGGGTATGCCGGGGAAATTGCCAGTTATTATGCAGCGTCCGATATGGCCGTTTGTCGCGGTGGATCAACGACGGTCAATGAATTGTCCTGTGCGGGGCTGCCGGCTTTGTTGATTCCTTCCCCCAACGTTACCGACAACCATCAGGAGGGCAACGCCCGCTATCTGGAATCCCTGGGGGCGGCGGAAGTGATGCTTGAACGGGATGTGACACCGGAAACCCTTCATGCCCGGATAGCCGCTTTGTTGGATGATCCTGGCAGACTGGCTGACATGGCGGCGCATGGAAAAGCCCACGCACTGGGGCACAAAGCCCTCTTGGCCATCGAAGAATGTTTGTGGCGGCACGGCCCTTCGCTGTGACGGTTGTATCCATGACGTACCGGGGGGCTATTTGCTCGGGAGGTTTCTTTTGTCCCAGGGATCCCATAAATCTTTTCCGGGCAGTTTGGCTTTGCCAGAGGGCTTTCCTCTTTGGCTCTCTTCGGAAAACAGGTCGATGGGATGGTTTGCGGTGGTTTGGGATTCGGGGATGGCTCGATGGATGGTGGTATCGGCAGGATTGGATTTCATCGTGTTTACCTTTCGCGACGTGTTGGACGGACGTGATTAATGAATCTTTCCGGTTTATGCAAATGTCGTACCTGTGTGATTTGTTCCTGTGGTTTTCTCGCATTCTTCGCAAGACGATGGTCACGATGGGCGACAAAATGTTGACAAAATGGCGATGAATTGCAGGGGTGGGGGCGAGAGTACCCAAGGTTTTGGTTTTTGCCCGCAGGGCATGATGTTCAATTTTGACCGCCTTGAAAAAAAAGGTTTTGGATATGGGTGATTTCACCCGAAAAGGGGATGATGAGCGTGCCGACGGGGAACGTTATCGTGGCGTTTATGATCGGGCGTTGCGGATTCTGGCTCTGCGAGGCCATGCCGTGGAAGAAATGCGGCGAAAGCTTCTGGCCAAAGGGGAACCTTTGGAATTGGTGGAACGGGTGCTGGAGGAATGTATCCGGGTGGGATTGTTGGATGACACCCTTTTTGTTTATCATCGGGCGGTTTCCCGGATAGCGGGTAAGGGGTATGGTCCGCACAAGGTGAGGGGGGAATTGTTGGCGTTGGGTGTGGTGCCCGAGGTTGTGGCGCAGGGGATGGCCAGGGCATTGTTGGAGATCGATCTTGGAGAGATTGTGGCCAGGGTTTTTGCAAAACGATGTACGGAATGGAACAAGGGTGGCACTGCTGCTGTAGACCAACGCGCACGGAAGCGGTGTTTTGATTTATTGTTTCGGCGAGGTTTTGACACGGACACCATTCATCTGGTCTTGTCATGATCTCCTGGTGGAGTGACCTATGACAGGAAATGAGATTCGCCAACGGTTTATAGATTTTTTCAAGAAACATGGCCATACGGAGGTGCGTTCCTCCAGCCTGATTCCTCAGAACGATCCCACCTTGCTGTTTACCAATGCGGGGATGAATCAGTTTAAGGGGATTTTTCTTGGGGAGGAGACTCCGGTGTTTCCCCGTGCGGTTTCTAGCCAGAAATGTTTGCGTGCCGGTGGCAAGCACAACGATCTTGAAAATGTAGGCCGTACCGCCCGCCATCACACTTTTTTTGAGATGCTGGGCAATTTTTCCTTTGGAGATTATTTCAAGGAGGAGGCCATTTCTTTGGCCTGGGAACTGGTGACCGAGGTGTTTGGCCTGCCGCCGGACAGCCTTTTGGTCACGGTCTACTCCGAAGATCAGCAGGCTTATGACATTTGGCGGCGCAAGGTGGGGTTGCCAGAGGATAAGATTGTGCGAATCTCCACCAGCGATAATTTTTGGTCTATGGGTTCCACTGGACCGTGTGGTCCCTGTTCGGAAATTTTTTATGATCAGGGCCCTGATGTTTCTGGAGGTCCTCCTGGGTCGGCCCATGCCGATGGCGACAGATTCATGGAGATATGGAACCTGGTTTTCATGCAGTATGATCGCCAGGAGGACGGGGAGATGCGACCGTTGCCGCAGCCCTGTATCGATACCGGGGCGGGGTTGGAGCGGTTGGCCGCCATTCTTCAGGGACGGCGCAACAACTATGATTCCGATCTTTTTTTGCCGCTCATTCAGGCGGTAGCCCGACAAACCGGTGTTTTTCCCCACGATCCCCGGCACGTTGTTTCTTTGCGGGTGATTGCCGATCATTTGCGGGCCGTCACTTTTTTAATTTCCGATGGTGTCCTGCCTTCCAACGAAGGTCGGGGATACGTCCTCAGGCGCATCATGCGGCGGGCCATGCGCCATGGACGCCTGTTGGGCATGGATGAACCTTTTCTGCACCTGCTCGTTCCCGACCTGATCCGCTTGATGGGGGGGCATTTTCCCGAACTGGTGGCCCAACGGACGGTGGGGATGAAGGTCATCGAAAACGAAGAAAAACGTTTTGTGGTGACCTTGGGGGGTGGGCTGAAGCATTTGGAAGAGGCGGTCCGAACCCTCCCCGATGGTGGCATTCTGGATGGTGGAACGGTTTTTTCCCTCTATGATACCTATGGATTTCCGGTGGATTTGACCGCCGATATTTTGCGTGATCGTGGTATCCTTCCCGACATGGAAGGTTTTGAGCGGCATATGGCGGAGCAACGGGCCAGGGCGCGCGCCGCCTGGGTTGGATCGGGAGATGAACGGGTGGCGGCCGTTTATCATGAATTGCGGGAACGGTTTGGTGCCACCGATTTTCTTGGCTATGCCATGGAAACCGCCCAGGCCGGTTTGCTTACGCTTTTGCGAGACGGGGTGGAAGTGCCAACCCTGTCTCAGGGTGAGGAGGGGGTGGTCCTGGTCAACCAAACGCCATTTTATGGTGAATCGGGGGGGCAGGTGGGCGATGTTGGGGTTATCCAATCGGCGCATGGCCACTTTGAGGTCCTGGATACCCGTAAACCTCTTTCCGATCTGGTGAGTCATCACGGTAAAATGGTCCAAGGGGTTTTGCACGCTGGTGACGCCGTGACCATGAATGTGAATGGTCAGGCCCGGTTGGCCATACGTCGGCACCATACCGCCGCCCATTATCTGCATCATGCCTTGCGGCAGGTGTTGGGCCCGCATTGCAAACAGGCGGGTTCTCTGGTGACTGCGGATCGGTTGCGTTTTGATTTTTCCCACTATCAGGCTCTGGAATCCGAAGAACTGGAACGGGTGGAAGAGATGGTCAATGAAGGGTTGTTGGCCAACGACCATCAGGAAACCACGGTGATGACTCCCGATGAGGCCGTTGCAGCCGGGGCCATGGCTCTTTTTGGTGAAAAATACGGTGCCGAAGTTCGTGTGGTGCGGGTGGGGCCGACGATGGAACTTTGCGGTGGCACCCATGTCCAACGTTCAGGAGACATTGGTCTGTTCAGGATTCTTCAAGAAGGTGCCGTCGCGGCGGGGGTTCGGCGCATTGAAGCGGTGGCGGGTCATGTGGCTAGGCAAAGTTATCAAAGGGATTGGGTTTGTCTCAAAGCCGGTGCCGGGCTGTTGAAACTGCCCCCGGCCCAGGTGGAGGAGGGGATACGCAAACTTCAGTCTCGGCAAAAGGAGCTGGAGCGGGAACTTGCCAAGTTGCAAAGTGCCATGTCGGGCAACATGGTGGATACTTTGGTGGCTTCGGCGGTTTCTGTGGCGGGGGTTGCTTTTGTTGGCCAGTCGGTGGAAGGATTGGAGCCGGGTGCCTTGCGTGAGCTGGTAGATCGTCTCAAGGATCGGCTGGGGTCCGGGATTATTCTTCTGGCACTGACCCAAAATGACAAGGTCAGTCTGGTGGCGGGTGTGACCCGGGATTTGACCCAACGGGTGGCCGCTGGTGATTTAATGCGCTACGCCGCCGAAAAACTCGGTGGCAAAGGTGGGGGCCGACCCGATATGGCCCAGGGAGGCGGCACCAAAGTGGACCTGTTGCCGGAGGTCATGGCAGGAGTACCGGATTGGCTCAAGGAGAAATTGGGGTGACCGAAACAAGTTGGGACAAGGAATGCCCGCATTGCGGGAGCAAAATGAAAAAATGGATGGCCAATTCCAATGAGTTTGGGGACGGTTTGGGATTTTGCACGGATGTCATGCTGGTCTGTTTCAACGATGCGTGTTCCATGTATGTCAAAGGTTGGAACAGTCTGTACGACCATTATCGCCGTGTTGGGTCGGTGCGTTATTTTTTTTCCCCGGAGGATGGCGATTCCGGGGTATTGCCGGTAGCTCACAAGGATGCGTTGCGGGGTGACATCGTTGAGGGGTGAGGGGCATGGCGGAGAGGTGTGTTTACCTTACGGGGGCGACCGATTCTTATTTTTTGCTGGTGTTGCCGCTCCTGGAATCCTTCGCCAGGTATGCGGATCGTGGGGAAAAACTCTACGTCTGTGATTTTGGTCTTTCCGATCCGCAGAAAAAATATTTAGAGAAGAGGGGTTTGCTGTTATCGCGGCCTGTCTCTTTGGAGCCTGGCCTGCATCCTTATCGCTATAAAGCTTCCATGGGTCTTTTCGCCCAGGGGTTGGCGTACGATGCTATCGTTTGGATTGATAGCGACTGTTTGGTTGTAGGCCCTTTGAATCGGGCGGTGGCGGCGGTCATGGACGCGCAATCCCGGGGCGGCGATTTTTTGGCCATATGTCAGGACCAGGGCGGTTCTATGGCCGACATGATTCAAAATTTTGCCATGGAGCCGTTTGCCAGGTTGTTGGACCGGTCTGGTATCTCCAGGGACAAACCCTACCTGAACTGTGCTGTTTTTATCCTCCGTTCTCCCGCCATTCTCAAAGATTGGCAGGAGCAAGTGCTTGATCTTGAGATTCATCCATTGTTTGAGCAAAACCTTTTAAATTGCCTGGCCTATGGGAAATTGCCTGAGGTGAAACTCCTGGATCGGGAGGTGTGGAATGTCCATGATTTGGACCTGGATCGTTTGGAAGTGCATGGGGATTTCATGGAAACGCATTCCAGGGTGTTGTTGGGCGACAAAGTTGTTCTTGTGATTCATGCCACTTCTTTCGGCGAGCGTACGGTCACCTTTGAATCGGTGCGGTTTCCGGTAAGTGACGGTTATTTCATCGAAGGATTGTTCCGGATGGTGAAAAATATTCCGGTACGCGATTTGTTTTTTACGTTTGTTTCTTGTTATCTCATTGGGAATAAACGCGATTTGATAGAGTGTGGTGTTGTGCGAAGGTGATCGTCTGGGCGTATTGGAAAAACAAAGTTTGGCAAAAATTAGTACCCTGTGGTCAAGAACGCTCGCTGCAGCAGGAGGAATCGCCATGACGCAGGCTGTAACCTTTGACGATGTCTGGAAGATGTTCCAGGAAATGGTCCGGGAAAACCGTGAACGAAGTGCGGAGACTGACCGTAAG
>JACSDG010000117.1 GCA_015660855.1 Magnetococcales bacterium | reverse complement strand
TCAAAGTCAAAAGAAAAACCTTGTGGGCTGCTGCCTCCAAACCTCCGCCGGGGGGGATGATCCCCCCCGGACCCCCGCAATAATTTTTGCCAAACTTTATTTTTCCGATACGTTAAAACTTTTCAAACATATCGTCCGATGCCCCATTGCCGTCTGGACCGGGCAAGGCTCCAACCTGATGCTTGACCAGGGGACGAGCAACCCGGGCGGTGTGAGTTGTCTTAGGCCCATGGGTCACCACTTTCGTCTTGTCTTTTGAGGGTGTGCGATGAGATCGACCGGATGATGCGTTCCCCTCCTGGCCTGTCTTGAAGAAGGAAATGGTTTGATCGAGCTGACGCGCCTGTGCGCGGAGTTCCTCGGCGGTGGCAGACATCTCCTCGGAAGCCCCGGCATTTTGCTGGATCACCTGATCGAGTTGCTGCATCGCCGCGCTGATTTGTTCGGCACCGGCGTTTTGTTCGCGACTTGCAGCGGCAATTTCCTGGATCAACTCTGAAGTTTTACGGATATCCGGCACCAATTTTGCGGTGATGGTCCCGGTTCGTTCCGCCACCGTCACGCTGGAAAAAGAAAGCCTGCTGATCTCTCCGGCAGCGGTCTGGCTCCGTTCCGCCAGTTTTCTCACCTCCGCCGCCACCACAGCAAACCCCTTGCCATGTTCGCCCGCACGGGCCGCCTCGATGGCAGCGTTCAAAGCGAGCAGATTGGTCTGACGGGCGATCTCCTCAATGATGGAAATCTTCGATGCGATTTCTTTCATCGCCAACACGGCCTCGCTGACCGAGCGACCACCTGCCTCGGCGTCACTGGCGGCCTGGGCAGCAATTTTCTCCGTTTGTTCGGAGTTGTCGGTGTTCTGCTGAATATTGCTGGTCATTTCCTCCATGGAGGCAGAGGTTTCTTCCACGGATGCCGCTTGTTCCGTAGCCCCCTGAGACAGATCCTGGGCAGAGGAAAAAAGTTCCTGGGAACCTCTTGATACGTTATCGGCAGTGATACGCACTTCATCTACCACATTTCGCAATCGTACCACCATCCCCTGGAGGGCACTCATCAACTGCCCAATCTCATCCTTTCTGTCGTTCCTGATGGATACGGTAAGGTCTCCGTCAGCCACCAAACGAGCCAGTTCCACCCCCTGGACCAGGGGTCGGGTAATATGGCCGCTCAGGAAAACACCTAAAACAACCGCACTCGTAACAGAAAACAGGCCGACCCCCCACATGAAAAATCCAATAGTGTTTGCAAGATCCTCCGCATCTCGATTGGCTGCCTCGGCAGCATCGACATTCGTTTGGAGCATTTCCTTGGACTGAGCGTCTGTTTTTTCATAAAGCTCTGAAAATTCTCCATCGCTTAACTGGTTGGCCTCCTTATCCATGTTCTCCCGGCTCATCTTTATGATTTTGGAATTCAATTCCAGCAACATGGACACATGACCTCCAAACTTGACAAAAAGGTCGGTCTCTTCCCCTGCGTTCAATGTTTTTTCAAATTCCCGCAAATAAATTCCGAGCTGTCGCTCAGATTTTTTGGTTTCTTCCTCGATATTTGCCATGGCTTCGGGAGTCGGGGCGATGATGTGAGATTTCTGAAAACGGTAAATCATGTCAAGATGCTCAATTGCAGCAGACAAATTGACAATACTTTTCAAATAATTGCCATACATGTCCTGGCCGTTGGCTTGAATCTTCTTCATGCCAAAAACACCAGACGCAGCTACAATAAGAATAAGTATGGAAATTACAACAAATCCTGATATGATTTTAACTTTAATTTTCACCAATCAACTCCTTCCAGTTATCGGTGGTTCCAGACACAGCACCTCGGATATTCACCTATATCCGGCAACCCGAGCATCCATCGGCCCGACAGGGCACTACCGCCTTACTCCAGTGGCGGGAGGCTCTCTAAATATGGTCAAGATGTCAAGCGATTTCCAGGATAATCACATTTAAAATCCCTTGGCGCAAACAAAAAACGTTGCATGTTCAAGAACATGATGCCCTGCGGGCACAAAGTCGAAATCAAAACCCTGGGGCTGCGCCCCTAGACCCCCCTTGGGGGGCAGTAAAATCAAAGTCAAAATCAAAGTCAAAAAAAAAAACCTTGTGGGCTGCTGCCTCCAAACCTCCGCCGGGGGGGATGATCCCCCCCGGACCCCCGCAAAAGTTTTTGCCAAACTTTGTTTTTCCGATACATTAAAATTTGGCCAGATGTCTCACGGATTTCCTGAGAAAGCAGCCCCTTCTGATACCAGTGGATCGCGGCAGACTTGCGCATTTCCATGGCGAACTCCCCAGAAAAACGCCGTAGGGAGGAAAAAACCGTATTGGGCAGTTCCATAACAAGGGTGGTCATGATCCTGTCTCCCACTGAATAGCGCACTTCCCGTCCCGCCGGTAGAGCAAATGCCCTGACTCAAAAAACGGTGTGGCGTACTACACCAAACCGCGACCGCCATCGACGTGCAATACCTCCCCGGTAACAAAATCGGCCCCCAGCAAATACCGCACCGCATGCCGCACCCCATCCGGCCCCGCCTCCCCGGCCAAAGGGGTACGGGCCAGCATGGCCTGGAAACCGGGATGATCCTCTCTGGGGGGTAATACCGCACCGGGAGCAATCGCATTGACCCGCACCCCAGGAGCCAAATCCCGCGCCAAAACCTTGGTGGCCATGATCATCCCCGCTTTGGCCGCCCCGTAGGCGGCGTGTCCTGTCAATGGTCTCTCGCCCCACAGATCACACAGGGTGATCACCTGTCCCCGCACCCCCGATTTTTTCATCGCCGCCCCAACCTTCATGGAAAGCCACAACGGTCCCTGAAGATTGACCTTGAACAATTGCTCCATGACCTCCCAACCACCCTGGCTGGCATCTTGAAAAAACACCCCCGCATTGTTGACCAGCAAGGTGATGCACCCCAACCGCAGCTCCACCTCTTCGACGAGGGCGGCAATACTGACCGGATTGTTGAGATCCAGGGCAAAAGCCTGGGCAATTCCCCCATCCGATTCAATCTGACGCACCAGTCGGGTCGCCTCGGCCTCGGAACGATGATAAGTCACCGCCACGACAAACCCCAAAGCGGCCAAATCCTGAGAAATCATAGCCCCAAGACGATTCCCCCCCCCTGTCACCAAGGCCACCCCTCCGATGACCCGCTTTTCCATGACAGGCTCCGTCGGTCCCCCGGCTCGGGTCGTCCCGGCATTCCTTTTTTCAAACCCGGCCCGATGAACCTCCCCACCATCCTGCCCCAACACTTTCCACGGTGCCTCTGGTGCAGGCCGACCCGCCCATCGTTCCGTTTGCCGGTAAACGAACCACAGGGGAACCAAAAAAAATAAAAATGGTGCCATTAAAAAAAAGCTTAAGCCATATTTAAAACCTGCAACGACCCGTCGGCCCCAGCCTTTGGATTTTTCAGCAGTCATTACCAAGCCCCATGGACAAAAAAACCGGCTCTGCTCAACCACAGCGCGGGTGAAAACGTTGATGCACATCCTTGAGCCGTTCACGGGCCACATGGGTATAGATTTCGGTGGTGGAAATATCGGAATGTCCCAACATCATCTGGACGCCGCGCAGGTCAGCCCCATGGTTCAACAGGTGGGAGGCGAAAGAATGTCGCAGAAGATGGGGGGATAATTCCATCTGAATGCCCGCCACAAGCGCATGCTTGCGGATGATGTACCAAAAATTTTGCCGGGTCATCCCGTGACCCCGATGGGTAACAAACAAATCCGGCACCGCCCGTTTACCCAGGAGTACCGGCCTGGAAGCACGTTGATAGCGTTGAATCAGATCCAAAGCCACCTCGCCAATGGGGACAACCCGTTCTTTGTCCCCCTTTCCCACCACCCGCAAAAAACCATAGCCTTCGTCCAAGGCATCGGTGGTCAGCCCCACCAGTTCCGAAACCCGTAACCCGGTGGCATAGAGGGTCTCCAACATGGCAGCATCGCGCAGACCCAGATCGTCGGAACGATCGGGTGCGGCCAACAACGCCTCCACATCGGCCTCGCTCAAAACCTTGGGCAACCGCCGCCCGCGTTTCGGGCTTTCAAGAAGTCCGGTGGGATCATCCTCACGCAACTCCGCAGCGGCCAACCAGCGAAACAACCGCCCGGCGGCGGAACGTTTACGCGCCATGGAGGCGGGTGCCAGACGGGCCTGAACCAAAGCCGCCAGCCATTGGGAAAGATCGGCGTGACCGGCGGTGAGAAATCCTTTTCCCCCTTGCCCCAGATGTCCCGACAATCCTTCCAGATCATGACGGTAGGCCTCCAGGGTGTTGAGAGAGAGTCCATGTTCTACCAACATATTGTCAAGAAACTGGCGCAACAGTTCAACATCATTCATTTTCCACCTCAAACACAGCCTGTCTCCCAGCCCGGATCATGTGCAAGCTTGGGAATGCAAAACCAAAACCCAATGATTGGAAAAATTTGTTTTTCCGATAAATCAAAGTTTTTCGCACATTTTTTTCGGACCGAGTAAGTGCATCATCCCGCTGATGTAGGCCTGATAGGTAGGAGATTGGGAGCGACCGTTCCATTCCATATCATAACCTGGACAATCCTGGGCATTGGCATCCCAGACATACGGACTGACGTGAATGAAGCCCCCCTGCTGCTCCCAGTCGATGAATGAGGCCCCAAAATAGGGAGGCTTTAAGAACAGCTTGAGCCGAACATCACAAAGTGGATTCTGGACTTTCCATTTTCCAAGCCAATCTTTCCAACGTCTGGTGTAGTCTTTAAGATCCTTCAGGCGAATCTCTCTTTCGTCGTCATCCATGGAATTCAGAAGATTTTCATGGGGCATCAGCACCCATAATTTTTCCAATTTTTTTGGGAAAGTCATTTTTCCGTCTTCCAAGCGTTCTATCATACGAAAGCCGGTAAGCTGGATAAAGGCGATGGACTTGGCCTGGGCTATGCGGTCAACAAAGCTTTTTCCTTCGGTGTGCTGAGATAGGATCCGACTCTCCTCAGCGTCCATGGGCTTACTTGTTGGCGTCAGATAGACCACCATATGCATACAGGAGGCCGGGGGAGTGATTTCTTTATGGAACCGGAAGGGCTGTTCGTTCACAAGCAGACGCGCGGGACGCACGGTAATAAAAACATCGTGTTTCACGTTCACGTCCACATCTTTCCCGGTTTCCAAGGTGACTTCCGACTCGCCTGGATAGAGATCCAGTCTGGTTTTGATGGTTTTCCTGCTATCTTTGCCAAAGTAATGCTCGACATACCCCTGATGCAGAAGGATTTGGCCTTTATCTGCGGCATTCATGGCACGCGCGGCCATATTGACAGTCTCGCCGATCATGTTAAGCCGATCATTGAAGTCCAGGATCAATTGCAGGGGACCATAGTGAAGGCCGATGCGCAGCAGAATGACCCCTTTGTCTTCTGTAGAGGATTCGGCCCAATGGATCAGGGTGGCGAGAAAACGCACATGCGCCTGAAAAATTTCATCTGAATTGCTATCCATTGGCAATCCAACCGCCAGCCCATCGCCGGTGGGCAGGACAATGGCCTGGTCACTTTTTCTCAGAGCACCCAAGACCGGTTCGACAGCCTTATCTTTCATATCATCAATGATTCGCGCCTGCCTGTCTCCCGCAAACGTGGAAAAACCGACAATATCGACAAATACGACAATGGCCGTACAACTCCTGGGTTTTGATTTTTTTTCAATAATGGAAGACATAGAGTCACTTCCCCCGCTTTGTTAGAGACACCACCACCCGCTTGCAATCGCAACTTCACCGCCACCCCGCATCGTCTCCCGAATCTCCCGCCAAGGTCAAGAAAATCTTTCAGGCAGTGATCGATAATGGTTATTTAACCATCAAGCATAAGATGTCATATAAAGTCTAATCATTCATTTCTGCGGCATATTTAAATCCTTGACTCTTCCGTATTTATTTCTCTACAATGGCAGAGACTCGTCTAAAACTGTGTTAAGGATCGTACTGCACTGTTTTAAGTACATATACAGATTCTTGTTTAACTAAAATATTGAGTTTTATCATGATAAAACATCCTTATAAATACAAAGCGTTCATCAGCTACAGTCGGGAAAACAAGAAGTTCGCCTACGACTTGCATGATGGGTTGCCAAAACTGAAGATTCCAAAGGAATCGCAAGAGTTGGCAAAAATATTCAATAAAGAAATTAACCGTAACCGACTTTTCATCGATCAGAAGGCCGTTGGTGGCGGGGTCGATCTGGGTGAAATCCTGACCAAGGCACTGCTGGAATCAGAATTTTTGATTGTCCTCTGCACTCCGGAAGTAGCCGGATCAGAATGGATGGACAAGGAGATCCAGTTTTTTAAACGCAATCGCGATCCAAAAAAAATAATTGTCTGTGTTTATTCTGGCAGACCAGATTGGAATGCCGCCACAGAAATCGGTGGTCAATGTTTTCCCAAAGCCCTGCGATACCAGATTGACGAAGAAGGGGAAATTACCAGTCACCTGGAAAAAGAACCCGCCTGGGTCGATTTTCGCAAAAAAAGTGGCGAAGGACGCAAAACGGCCATGGCTCGTATTGCCTGCGGCCTGTTGGGTGTTGAACCAAAGGAAGTGGTTGATTTCCAGAAGCTGCGAGAACGCCGCATTTGGCAAACTTGGATTACCTTCGCCGTCGGTTTGGCACTGGTTTTTGCGGGAATAAGCTATTTTGCTAATTACCAAAGAAAACTCGCTGAAGAGAACGCAAAAATTGCCTCAGAAAATCAACGGCTGGCTGAAAAAAATAATTCCTTGTCCACTGCACAACTTGGTTTACGTGAAGCCTCCCAGGGGCGCATTCGCAGTGCGTTGCAAAAAGGTCTCCAGGCATACAAAAAGGACCAAAATTTAGTAACAAAGACCAGCTTATGGGACAGCCTCACCTCGCTGGTCAGGGAGGAGGTTGCCGATTTTCGTCAACCCCTCTACGGCAGGGGATTGCATTTGATAAAAGATGGACAACTTATTGTGGTTGCGGAAAAAAAAGTGGCTGTTCGTGACAAGGATGGACGCATCCATTGGGGAAATCATGGTGCCGGGTTAAGCCTCTCATCGGCGTTGGCATCCGATAGTGGAAGCCTGTTCATCCTTGGGCAGGGTCAAGGCCGATTGGAACGGTGGGATGTTCAATCCAGACAATCCATTCTCCTGCATGAGCATGGGCAATCGTGTTCCTGGATGGCCAAGGCCCGAGACCGCGACCGTTTGGTGATGGGGTGCCAGGATGGCCAGATTTTTGTTTATGATGCGGCGTCGGACAATACTTTACGTCAGGTCTGGCAATCCAACAAGCGTCCCAATGAATCAACTGCCGAAGCTTCAATAGGAATTTCCAACGATGGCTCCATGATTTTCTGGACATACGGGTCTGGAATCATGCGCGGATGGAATATTGAAGAAGACCGTATGGCATGGGAAGGCGCAGTTCAGGCCAATCCCGCAGAATTCCAGGTATCCCATGATGGAAAATGGTCGGTTTGGTATTCTCAGGATGGTCAGATGGGTATTTTCAACATTAAGAATGGTCAACCCTTGGGCTATAGAAGAGTGGATGGAGCCATTCAGGCACTGAGCATATCCCCCCACGACGACCGGGTAGCCCTAGCAGTCAAATGGCCCCCTGAGGCCAATCGCAATCCAGGAATCCTGGAGTTGGATCTGGCGAGTGGACGGGACACGATGGTTTACGAGGCTCCCGAATATTTTACTCAGGTCGCCTATTCCCCGGCAGGGGAAATTTATGGCCTGATCGTCAAGGGTGCTATTTACAAAATGATCCCGTCCCAAGAACGCAGCTTCATTCCCACCGAAAATTCGGTTCTCAAGCTTTGGCCGGGTGATGCGGTGAAAAAGGGATGGTTTACCCTGGTCTGTGGAAAACAGCAAGATTCAACCGAACGTGTCTCTCTTGGAAAAAGTGCGCGACTGTCAGCCTTTGTCGCCCCCATTCCCATGGTAGACGCCGATTTTCAATGCCTGGTCCAGGGATCGGGCCAACTACATTGGTTCTCTGACGATTTTTCCCGCTCCGAAACTGTTCCGGGATCGGAAGAAGCTACGACGGCAGCAAAACTTTCCAACGGCCAATTTCTTGTGGGAACCCGGGATGGTCAGGTGTTGCTGGTCACCCCGGGGCAATCCGGGAAAAGCCAACAACTCCTCTCCAAACCTCTGGGAAAACCAATTCATTTCATAAGTGCTCTCCAAGACGATTTTATCGTTTTGTCTCAGGGCCTCAACGAACAGGCCAACGGAATATACCAGCTAGGCCCCCTTGGGTTGTCTCCGCATTTCCTTTTTCAAGAAAATTTCAATAGTGGCCGCTGGCGTTCCCTGGGTGAAATTACCAACTCTTTTTCCCTTCCAGAGGTTGGTCGGGTATTGCTGGTATCGAATCTAAATCGACATGTGAACGAAAATGGGGAATTGATCCAGTTCGATCTGAAAAGCAAAGAGATTGTTGCCAGCCTGCCGTTCAAAGGTGGAATGGTACGAGATATCGTGTATTTGCCAAAGAAAAATCGTCTCGCGCTGGCAACAGGTAATGGCCGGATTGCTTTGTTAAACCCGCAAACATGGAAGATGGAAACTGAACTGGTCAATGGGGACGTTCCAGTTACGACACTTTTGACTTGGGAACAAGACGGCGCAACCATCCTCCTCGCCGGTGACAACCAAGGGACCTTGACCCTCCGCAATCTGGATGATGAAAAAGAACAATATCGAACTTTCCCCTTACCGGGTTCCATTATCAGCCAATCCTACCAGCAGGAGACCGATCTTTTAGCCCTGGGTTCACCCCAGGGGATCACAGTCTGGCAAGGTTTAAAACGCCCAAGGTTCCTAGAAAAATCTCCCGGATACCCCTGGCTGGAAAGCCAATATGTGCCGGATCTCATCAATCAGTCGGCACACCTTGAAGCCTCCGAAAAGATTCCCCTTCTGCATGAAATTTTGCGTTTACTCCCGTGGGACGGCAGTTTGCGAACCTTGCTGTCAAAAGCCCTGATAGCCACAGGCGATTTCACCGGCGGTTTGGCACAGGAGGATCTGTCACTTGGCTATGCGACTACATTATTTGACCCCGTCAAAGATGCCACATCCCTGCGGGGAGTAAAGTTTGGAAGTACAACAACGAAATTTAATATATATCTGGATTGGTGGAAGAGGCAGGGAAATCCGCAGGCTTTGATCAATGGAATACAACTTGTATTGGAGGGGCTACGCGAAAATCCACAAGAATCATTGTTACACTTTCAGTTTCAGATTGGTTTGCTGGCTGCGGGCCAATTTGACACGCTGCTCTCCTGGTTACCCCAATCCCTGTCCATCCAAGGTCAATTGGGTCAGGGAATACCCAGCCCAAAAACGCTGGAAAAATTCGGTATTTGGTCGGCATTCATGCTGGATCACCCCGAACTCGTTACGCGAGACATGGTACAAAGGGCGTATGACCCCTCGGATCCAAATTTCACCCCAGGGAAAGGAATCATACGACAATTGCTCCTGGAACCTGACAACATTACATACAATGTGACTGAAGTAGAAAAGGAAGAACGGGAAACAGCCGACGCGGAAATGACAAACATACACTTTTTGACCGGCTTGGCCCATCATCGCCATGGACGAAAGGATAAGGCTTTGAGTGAGTTTAGAAAGGGAGAGGCCCGTGGTGACAGCTTCGGACTCAACCGGCAAGCAATCCAAAGGATGGAGAAAAAGTTGGAACCAGTGGCGATGCCTAAGGAGATGATCGACGAATATCAACGCATCTTAAACGATCTATCCCAGCCCAAACCCGCCACAGCAACGACACCGTAAGCAGAAAACCAGGAAGCCTGTTCACCTGGAAGGAGCTGAATAGTTACGTTTTTCCAATACCCGAACTCAGTCCCGTTTTTTCGGTCACAGGGATCGGCAATCTGGAAGGGCGACGGATGATGACACGTTTTTTGAGCAATGGTGTCGAAGCATAGACCACCTTTTCCGCCTCGCACAGAATGACTCCCCCCATGGGGGCAAACCAGCGGTTGCCCGCTTTCTCCCAGGCACTGGCCCAACGCCAGGACAGTTTACGTTTCAATGGCGGCAGGAACAGGGCATAATTCCATTGCCTGGGAACCAGCAAGGTTTCCTCCAGGATCAAACGCAACTGCCTGGGGGAATAGGGCCTGCCCCAACCAAACGGGGTGGTATCACGCCTGGCCCACACCCCGCCCCGATTGGCAACCAGAATCAAAAGCCGCCCCCCCGGAACCAGGATGCGCCAAACCTCACGCAAAGCCGCCTTGGGATCGGAAGTTCCTTCCAAAAGATGGACCATGACCACCCGTTCAAACCAAGCATCGGGAAAAGGCAGCGCGTCGGGACGGACCTGCGCCGTGCGATTAAACTTGCCAGGTGCCCCCAAAACCACCCCCATTTCCGCTGGGGCCGCCCCTATGGCATGCCCGGTCCAGGGACGAAGCCAGTCCAGGTAAGGTTGCGCAAAACCCAAGCCAAGAGTACGTTCCGATGGGTTTTCCTTGAGCAACCGTTCCATAACCCCACCGACCAACCGCACCACCAAACGACCTCTGGGTTCTTCATACCAGCTTTGCAATTGGGTCGCCTCAAAGTTCATGGTATGCTCATCCTTGTCCGCAACATTTAAATCCATTTCAGGGAAACACGACATGCCCACCACAACGCCCGTCGTCCATGCCATCCCGGTACCCAAGGACAACTATGCTTGGCTCATGGAAACCAGCCCTGGAAATGCCATCCTTTTCGATCCGGGCGACTTCGGCCCCGTGGCCGAAGTATTGCACCAACGCCGTTTGAAACCAACCCATATCCTCATCACTCACCACCATCACGACCATATCGGCGGCGTCACCGCCCTGGCCGATCATTTTGGTGCCAAGATCGTCGGTCATGCCCTGGACGCAAAACGACTTCCACCCCTAGACCTTGCCGTCAAGGATGGCGACACCATCCCTCTGGAGGGATGGCATTGCGACGTTTGGGCCACCCCGGGTCATACCGTCGGCCACGTCGTCTATCGCATCGGCGACGCCCTGTTCACCGGCGACACCCTTTTTTCCCTGGGGTGTGGCCGTCTGTTTGAAGGAACTGCGGAAATGATGTGGGCCTCCATGCAAAAATTGCGGGGATTGCCCGGAGTCCAAAGAATTTTTCCCGCCCACGAATACACCCTGCTCAATCTGGATTTTGTCCTGAAACTGGAGCCGAACAATCCATGCCTCCCCTCTTTCCGACAATGGGTCCTCGAACAAACCGACAAGGGAGAGCCTACCCTTCCCACCACCATGGAACAAGAACTTCGCTGCAACCCTTTTTTACGCGCCGATCGGTCTGATTTTGTTCAAAACATCGGCATGAGCGGAAAAACCGGGGTGGACGTGTTTGCCCACGTCCGCACATTGCGTAACCAGCACTGAACCGTTATGTCCATGCCTTAGAAAGCCTGGCCTATACTCACATATATTTGAAAAGGATCGTCCACCCCCACCCTGCGCCGCAGGGGAATACCTAAGTCCAGGCGTAACGGCCCGATAGGGGTCAGATAACGCCCCCCCACCCCGGTTCCAAACAGCATCCCCTCGGACAACGCAGGAACGGGCGATTCATAAGCCCTGGCACCATCCAAAAAACCCACCAGCCCCCAACTTTCCCCCGCAAACCAGCGAACCTCGGTCCCCTCCCACCCCCACCCGCATAAAGGCGTTCATCGGCAGCCAAATCCTCATGATTGGCCCCGACCACGGTGTCCACCTCGGCCCGAAGGGCCAGGACAATGCGAGGCGATGCCCATGGGGTAAAATAGTGACTTCCCCGGTTGCCAATGCGTGTATGCGGTTGCCCGGAACTGGAAAGTGCCAGAACCGGCTTCAGTTCCGCATTCCATCGCCACCCTTGACCAGGATCCAAAAGATCATCACTTCGATCCAGTTTCAGGGTCATGGGAATGGCAGTGGTGGTAAAGGAAGAGCGTAATCCACCACTCTTTTCCATAACATCGGCAAGCCTCCACTCCAGACCCAAACCAGCCTCACCCCCAGGAGAAAAAACCGGCCTGGAAACATTGGCCCCAATCTGAACCGACTGACTGTCAAAGGCGTCCTCCAGACTGCGGTCCAGTTGGGTGGACAGAGTCAGTTTTTGTTCCGCTTGAAAAAAATCGGGGGTTTCGTGGGAAAGAAAGATGGTTTGGGCTTGGGTTCCCAACTCCGTTCTGGCCTTGATCCTCTGGCCACGGTTGAAAACATTTCTGTTTTCCCAAACCCCCTTCAGGTTGATCCCCTTGTCGGTGCTATAACCGCCCCCAAGGGCAATCGATTTATGTTTACCCTGAAGCAAACGCACGGACACCGGCCAAAGTTCCCCCTCTTTGGCCGGTTGATCCAAGTCCACACTGACACTGGAAAAAAGCTTTGTCCCCATAAGAGAACGATGAATCCGATCCAGGCGTTTGGGGTGGTAAATGGCCCCGGGACGCCAAGAAAGATGCTTTTCCAGAAAAGACCGATCCACACCTGCATCACCGCTGAAATGAACCTGTCCCAGGCGCACCAAAGGTCCGGGATCCAGCTCCAGAACCACATGAAGCCAATGCCCATCGCGATCCAGTTCAAAGGGGCGATCCACCAGACGCGCCCTGGGAAACCCCTGTTCCCGGGCTGCAAGCAACAATTTTTCGGAAGCGGCAAAAATGACCGCCGATTCGGCAGGCTCCCCCTCTTTCAATCCCAACGATTCCATGGCAGGGGCGACGAACACAGACGGTTGTGGCGGAAGTTGCAGCCGCGATGGTCCCAAACGATAGCGTTGCCCGCTGGCCACGGCAAAGGTGATGACCCGCTCTTCACCATCCCCGGAAACAGCCGCGTCCACCGTGGCATCAAACCAGCCCCTGGAATGGAGGGCCTGGATAAAGGTTTCACCGTCATCTTTGGCCCGCCGCCGCAGCAAAAACAGATCCGATGGGGGATGATCCCGGCGTTTGACGGCCACCGAAACCGATTGCAGTAAAGAAAGGAGTGTCTGGTCATCCTCCAGACCCGTGAAAACCACCGAGTAGGACAGATTTTCCTCATCCACCGCCCAAACCGTGGCAGCCCAAACCGTCCAAAATAACAAAAACATGCAACCAACGGCACCGGGATAAACCTTCCCCCCAGGAAACAGTTTGATCGGTCTGCCCAACCATTTCACCGCGATCAACCCGATTGGAACAGTTGTTTAAAATGGGCGATGGTGGCAACCAATCCTTCATCCAACTGCACCCGTGGTTCCCAGTCCAGTCGGGTTCGGGCCAGGGTCAGGTCGGGACGGCGCTGTTTCGGATCATCCGAGGGGAGTGACTTCAGCACCAATCGGGACGACGACCCGGTCAAGGCAATCACCTTTTGGGCCAGCTCAAGAATGGTAAACTCCCGGTCATTTCCAAGGTTCATGGGTCCGGGAAAATCATCGGGAGTTTTCATGAAGGCGATCATTCCCGTAATCAAATCATCGACAAAACAGAAAGAACGGGTTTGCGCCCCATCGCCATAAACGGTAATGGGTTCGTTTTTCAAGGCTTGAACGATAAAATTAGACACCACCCGGCCATCGTTGGGGTGCATGCGTGGCCCATAGGTATTGAAGATGCGCACCACCTTTACCGTCAACCGATGCTGACGATAATAGTCAAAAAACAAGGTTTCGGCACAGCGTTTGCCCTCGTCATAGCAGGCGCGCAGGCCGATGGGGTTGACATGGCCCCAATACGTTTCACTCTGCGGATGCTGTTCGGGGTCTCCGTAAACCTCACTGGTAGAGGCCTGGAGGATGCGCGCTTTCACCCGTTTGGCCAAGCCCAGCATGTTGATGGCACCGTGAACGTTGGTTTTGGTGGTTTGCACAGGGTCGTGCTGATAGTGAACGGGAGAGGCGGGGCAAGCAAGGTTGTAGATTTCGTCCACTTCCAGGTACAGGGGAAAAGTGACATCATGGCGCATGAATTCAAAATTGGGGTTCCTCAGCAGGTGGACAATGTTATCCCGGTTTCCGGAGAAAAGATTATCCACACACAAAACATCATTGCCTTCGGCCAGGAGGCGATCACACAGATGCGATCCCAAAAAGCCGGCCCCCCCGGTGACAAGCACCCGTTTACGTGTCCAGGTCCTCAACGGTTCATTGCTCCTTGAAATTGGTTAAACCCGCCCATGATCTTTTCACCCCAAGCCAATCCTGTCAAACGAAAAAACCCTCCCTAGCCGCCAACGCGAAAATAAAAGAATGTCGCATGGACCTCGCCCTGCATGGTATAAGGAGGGTGGTAAGGGCCATTGGTCAATCCATGGGGTCGTCACGCCAATCTTCAACCAAACCACCGGGGGACATTCCCATGTCACAAAACAGCACAGATCTACTGAAAGCATGGCGACGACAGACCGGGATCACTCCCATTCCGCTCTCCCAACAGGAATCCCACCTGCCCATCCGTGCTCTGGCTGCCGCTTTCTCCAGTCCCAAACCAACCCCACAAGCAGATCCGGCAACAACCCGTCCACCAACGGCGGTCGGTTCCAAAGCCATCATGCCTGTCCTGGCGCGCCAATTGGCGGCCTATCGCAAAAACGCCAAATCCTGACCCTCCGATGGAAACCTGATTTCGCCCCTAAACCTGAAAAAACGAGGTATCTGCAATGTCGGAAGACACCCTGATCGGTATTGTTTTCAGTTTTTGGACTGGTCTCGCCATTGTCATCCTGGTCGTTTTAAAGAAAGGCCTCAGATTTGTCCCACAAAACCGGGTTTTTGTCGTTGAGCGTTTTGGCAAGTATTATACGACGCTGACTGCGGGCATCAACTTTCTCGTCCCGTTCATCGACAGGGTATCCTACGACCAAACCCTCAAGGAAATCGCCATCGATGTCCCCAGCCAATCGGCCATCACCAAGGACAACATATCCCTGGAGGTGGATGGCATTCTCTACACCAAAATCATCGATCCCTACAAAGCCTCCTACGGCATTGAAAATTTTGCCTTTGCCGTCGCGCAGTTGGCCCAGACGACCATGCGTTCGGAAATTGGCAAACTGGAACTGGACAGAACTTTTGAAGAGCGGGTCACCCTCAACTCGGCCATCGTCAGTTCCATCAACGAGGCGGCCAGTCCCTGGGGCATTCAGGTATTGCGTTATGAAATAAAGGACATCAAGCCCCCCAAGACCGTCCTGGAGGCCATGGAACGGCAAATGAAGGCGGAACGGGAAAAACGGGCCGCCATTCTGGAATCGGAAGGGCTGCGCGATGCCGCCATCAACAATGCCGAAGGGGAAAAACGTTCCAAGGTTCTGGCTGCGGAGGCGGATCGGTCCCAAGCGATTCTTCGCGCCGAGGGTGAAGCCCTGGCCATCACCACCGTAGCCGAGGCCAAAGCTCGCGCCTTGAAAATGGTCGGTGATGCCGCCGCATCCATGGAAGGACAAAAGGCAGTCCAGTTTGATCTGGCCACACGCGCCATTCAGGCCAAGGAGGCCATTGCCCGAAAAAGTTCGGTCGTGCTCATGGATTCCAAAAGTACCTCGGCGGCCCATACGGTGGCCGAAGCCATGGCCATGCTTGCTGCCATCAACCAAAGCGGTGCCTTGACCGTCCGACCGAAAAACACCGAAGACAGCCATCCGGAGGGATAACCATGCACATTGTGGCCTACCTGGACAGCCATCGTGATGCCCTGTGGTTCGCCATCGGCTTTGGACTGCTGGCCTTGGAAGCGGGG
The DNA here is from genome assembly GCA_015660855.1 of Magnetococcales bacterium. Lineage (GTDB taxonomy): Bacteria > Pseudomonadota > Magnetococcia > Magnetococcales > UBA8363 > UBA8363. The sequence goes on along the minus strand of JACSDG010000117.1, from coordinate 6,587 downwards.
GTGTTTGGGTTCACCTCCGGGATACTGCTGTTTACCGGCATGGGGGGCGTTCTCACCGGCCTGTTGATTTTGACCGGCGTTCTTTCCGGGGCCACCACGCCAGCCATTGCCACCTTTTCCATTTCTTCCCTGATTTTGGCGACGGTGTTCTGGGGATGGTTCCGTCGTCTGCAAAAAAAACCTTCCGCCCCTCCGCCGCCCGTCAGTGACATCGTCGGGCTTTCCTTCATCCTGAAACAGGACATCAGCCCTTTGGAAAGCGGACTGGAGCGTTATTCGGGCATCGACTGGAAGGTGGTTCCCGATCCTTCCGTCGAAACCCCCGCCATCCTGCGCGGAACACGGGTTGAAGTTGTCTCCCTGGACGCCGGAGTCCTGCGCATCCGTCCCGTAGCAGGTTCATCATGAGATGCTGACCCATGCTCTCCTACCAACACGACTATCATGCCGGCGGGCCGGCGGATGTCTTCAAACACGGTTCTCTAGCCGTGCTTTTGGCGCACATGCGCACCAAGAACAAACCCCTGACCTACATCGAAAGCCATGCCGGAGCAGGTCTGTACGACTTGTCCTCGCCCATGGCGGAAAAAACCAAAGAGGCGCAACAGGGAATACAACGCCTGCTCATCCAATCCACTCTCCCTGCAAACCATCCTTACCTGCAAACGGTGGAACATATTCGCAAACGCTTCGGACCCAACCATTACCCAGGCTCTCCCTGGATCGCCCGGTTACTCTTGAAAGACGAAGATTCCATACACCTTATGGAACAGCACCCTGGCACCTACGCCAGTCTGCGAAAAAACATGCGTGGGGAAAAAAAATGCCATATCCACCACCGGGATGGCTACGAAGGGGTCCTGGCCCTCCTCCCCCCCACCCCCAGACGCTGCCTGATCGTCGTCGATCCCAGCTATGAAGTCAAAACCGAATACGAACAGGCAGGTCGCTTCATCCTGCAAATCCACCGCAAATGTCCGACAGCGGTGATCATGCTATGGTATCCGTTGCTTAAAGACCAGTTCCACCCCCCATTGTGCCAGAAGCTGCAACAAGCCAACCTGCCCAAATTCGCCCGACGTGAAGTGCTCCTGACCCACACCGAAACACCCCGGCGCATGTATGGCTGTGGTCTTATGTTCGTTAACCTTCCCTACGGCGTTGAAGAGACCCTGGCCGGCACCGGGTGTCAACCATTCTGACAATTAAAAATATTTTTACAAAGTAATGAGCTAAACAAAACCATGGCATTATTAACCTATTAATTTAATTGCATTGCTGCGAAATAGTTGGCACCCAGTGCCGTCGCGATCTGACCGAATAAAATCATCTTTAAAAGACGTGGCAGGGGAAGGACTATGCCACCATTGTCACCGTAGCGAACAAGATTCCCGAAACAGTTCTCCAGGAAGATGCCAAGCTCTTGATGTGGTATGATCAGGCGGTGACCAGGATGGAGAATGGGTGATAACCAGAATGGAGGAACAGCAATGCCCATTATATGCAGGCCAGCCAACAAAGAGGCATGGCTTGAAGTGGCCATGGCCAGGTCTCGTGACGCAAATACCCTCAAAGACTCTCCCTCGTGCACTACGGCTGCTGTGTATATGGCCGGATATTCCGTTGAAGCATCATTAAAAGCATACTGCGTACATCAAGATATAAGGAAGACATGGAGTGGCGCATCTGGACATGATTTAAAGTCGATATGGAAGGAGTCAAAACTTAAGCTAAGCGATGTAAGTGATACTGGCGGAACGAGCACTTTCTATTTGCAGGAGTGGTCTACTGATTTACGATATTGCTCCAAATACAATTTCCCCAACAGCACCGCTGATTTAATAAAAGGTTCAAACCGTCTTATAAGTTTTATCAATCAATGCATCAAACGGACGCGCAGGAGAAAATAGGTGATGACACTCGACGAACTCCGGAAAAAGATCATGGCCAATCTTGCAGACAAAGGGATTACATCCCCGGATATTCGACTCCAAAGCGATCCGTTTAAAGGTTGGCGACTGGCCGTCATCACTGATGAATTGGAAAAACTCAGTGCAAATGAAAGAAAGCTGGCGGTTTTAGCTGGCATTGATGAACATTTTGAATGGCTTGATCTTATAACCTCCGCAGAAAAAGAGTGGGCTGGTCCTCTCCCAGGAGATGAAGAGCCATCGCAACTCCCCTTATGGCCGGAAGCCTTGGCAAGGGGGAACATGGGGAATGCCTCCCCGATTTTTTCCACGGATCTTGATGAGGATCTCACCAAACCCATCGTTGTAACATTCTACTCCCTTCGTGGTGGCGTTGGACGGTCAACCGCACTGGCGCACACTGGCCGGATTCTATCAGAGATGGGATATAAAGTTGTCTGTGTCGATATGGACCTGGAAGCACCTGGTCTTTCTAACCTGTTTGGCGTTAAAGATGAAATAATCGCTGACCGTGGTGTCGTCTCCCTGTTGACGGCCTTGGATAATAAACAGGAAATCGAATTTCGCGAACATCTCTTTCCTGTTCCAAAAAGTGATAACCTTTTTTTGGTTCCAGCAGGTGTCCCGAGTGCCGAGTATGCTCGTAAACTGCGTTTTGTATCGCCCGAAATGTGGTACAGGGAGGATTATAATCCGTTAAGGGGTCTGTTGGACGGTCTGAGAAAAAATTTGCCTTTCCTGCCAGACGTTATTCTCCTGGACGCTCGTACAGGTATTTCTGAAATTAGCGGGCCACTCCTGTTCGATTTGGCCGATATGTCTGTCGTAGTTTTCTTTCCTCACCCTCAAGCAAAAAGCGGTACAGAGGTGATAACGCAAGGTTTACTTTCATCCAAAGTCAGACGGGTTGAAAATGGACTTAATATTACGCCAGTGATCCGTTTTTTGATTTCGCCAATTCCGAGTACCAATACGCCCGGTTCCATCAAACAATATCGCGACAGACCTCTGGGGTGGATCAGCGACTGGATGGGTGAGGTTAACACTTCAAGAGAGAAGGCTGGAAAGGAATCTTTTCGACCAGAAGAAATTGCACATTTTATTTCATACAGCGATGCAATAGCCACCTCGGATACGGTCGAATACGATAGTGCAAAACCGTCACATTACACTCAACTCGCAGATTGGATTGTACAATTAATTCCTGATGACAGTGCCCCTGACAAACCATTATCCATAACAACCAAGAAGAGCGAAATTCTTGAAGATCTTAAATTTTCAACAGGCATGGCCGAGTATCAAGAAAACCTCCTCGATCAGTTTATCCAAACAGAATGGGTGAAAAAAGCTCTTGCGTCAGAAACGGCTCTGGTTCTAGGTCGTAAAGGAACTGGGAAAACAGCGTTGTTCCGTAAAATTTCCGAAGGCGATAAAGTTACCACCATAGTTTTACACGCTCCCGTGGAGTTGGCTGTTCGCAAAAAATGGATGATGAACGTTGATGGATTTATGGAGGTGGACAGAATTATCAATTCCAAAGATGGTGTACAATGGCGTCATTTTTGGTGTTATTACACGCTCGTGGCCATAGGATGGCAATTAGAGAATCAAGCCCATGACATCGTTAGTGTACTATCCATCAAACAAATCAAGCCAAAAACAATAAAAGAATTTCTTGATATGTTTGTGTCGATAAGTCAACAACCAAGATTTGGACTGACTCTTAGCGATGCATTGACAGCCTTTGACTTGTCCCTATCTACCCCTCGTATTTTGGTTCTTGATGGTCTGGATACTGGGTTTGGCAGTTCCGATCAGGAAAGAACACGCCGACAATCGGCTATCGATGGACTTTTTACCTTTTGGGCAGAAACAGCACCAACATTGAAGAATATTTCTTTCAAGATTTTTTTGCGCGAAGATATTTGGAAGCAGGTTCGTCTTCAAAACAAAAGCCATCTTCTTGGTAGAAGCGTTAACCTGAAGTGGAAAGACCAAGCTTCCTATTTGAAGGTTGCACTTCGGCAGGCCATGGAAAGCAACAAATTCAAATCATACCTGAAAGGGTGTCTGAATGATCCTCGCCTATTAGATCAGGATATTAACCATTGGTCTACCCAAGAAGTTTATGCCGTTTGGAACCAACTGGTTGGAGAACGCATGAAGGGCGGCAACACAACCTTTTCCAGGAACTGGGTCTGGAATCGTCTTTCCGACGCTAATCAGGACCATTCACCCCGTTTCCTACTGCAACTTCTCCATCATGCATTGAGCTGGGAACTGAATGAAGATGCAAAAACCCCCTATACGCGCTCCATCATTCGCCCCAGGGCCATGATCGTATGTTTGGAAAAAGTTTCCCAGGAGTCCCTCTCGTCATTGATTGAAGAGGAATTTCAGGAATTGAATACGTTGATCACAACACTCAAACAAATCCAAAGAAGTCCTTTTCATCGCTCTGAAGTTGGAACGGTCAACCAATATCTAGAGCTTGCAAGGGAAGCCGGACTGCTGGAAGTGTTTGAAGAAGATGCAGATGGAATCAGTAATTTTAAGGTGCCGGATTTTTATCGTTTGGCCTTGGGTATTGCCCGTAAGGGTCAGTTATAGGCGTGGCAATGGCCGTTACGCTCACTCCGGGAAACTCCTCAATGATAACCGTTCGGTCCCCCCTGGAACGTCATGCCATCTGGCAACGATCAAAACCTTGGGGGCTTCGTATTCGTTCAGTTCCCCCTTTAACAAACGTCATCCCCGCGAAAGCGGGGATCCAGGGAGGCCCCGCAAATCCTAAAATCTGGGGACACCATACCGATTAAATTTATTGCCATAAAAGAAATCGGTATGGTGTCCCCAGATTCCCGGATTCCGACACAGGTTGGCCATCAAGGAGCGACGCAGCATGAAATCTTGCCTATCCGGTTGCTTGCCAACTTGCCTATCCGGTTGCTTGCCAATTCGGTGAATTGGTGTTAACTTGCCACTATGGACCCACGTGGCTTTCCGACAACGCTTCCTGAGTTTCAACGGGTTTTTCCCGATAACGAAGCCTGCGCACGATACTTGGAGCATTTGCGATGGCCTAGCGGTTTCACGTGCCCAAAATGCGAGAGTATTGGGGAACCCTACCGGTTCACCAAGAGAGCATCGGTTGTTTTGCGGTGTCGGGTCTGTCAAGCCAACGTGTCGCTTACGGCGTCTTCCATCATGAGGTCCAGCCACACCCCTTTGTCGGTGTGGTTCTGGGGTGCCTACCTCGTAACGACGCAGACACCAGGACAATCTGCACTCCAATTTCAGCGACAACTGGGCCTGTCCCGCTATGAGACAGCGTTCCAGATGCTTCACAAGCTTCGTGCCGGCATGGTGCGACCAGAGCGTGATGCTATTGGAGGCCAGTACCCGGTTGAAGTGGATGAGACTCTTGTCGGTGGCCGTACAAGGGGCGAAGGACGCGGTGTTCACCACAAAGCAACGGTCGTTGGAGCTGTCGAAGTACGCACCAGGACGCCAGATGCCAAGAAAAAGAAGCACAAAAGGACTGTTTATGCCGGTAGATTGCGACTGCGTCTCGTGCCAGGTCGTGGAGCCAAAGAACTCACAGAATTCGTGCAAGAAAATGTGGTGAAAGGATCCGTTGTGCGTACAGATGGGTGGACAGCCTATGATGACTTGGCGCAATTGGGCTACAAGCACGAACCGTTGGTGCTTGATGGGGACCCTGAAAGAACTGATGCTCACCTGCCAATGATCCACATAGCCTTCTCGAACCTCAAAACTTGGTTGCTTGGGACGCATCACGGAGTTAGTCAGCATCATTTGCAGGCTTACCTCAACGAATTTGTATTTCGTTTCAACCGGCGATTCTACCCGATGACGGCATTCAATTCGGTTCTGGGACTTGCGGTACATGCATTATCACCCACCTACGACATGCTTTACAGCGGTGAGTGGGTCCACCCAGCTGGATGATTTTGGCAAGCAACCGGATAGGCAAGCATGAAATAGCCTGCCAAGGCGGAACACAGAGATCCCGAAAGAATCCCCAGACGGTAGGTTACGAAGGCCGCAGAATCGCTCCCTCCGGCGTGCTCGAATGCCAGGGATCCGATGAACAGGCTCATGGTAAATCCCACGCCGCAGAGCAGGGACACCCCATGCAACCGTCCCCAGGTCATTCCCTCTGGCAATCTGGCCATCCCCATCTTCACCGCCAGCCACACGCTGCCGAAGATCCCGATGGGCTTGCCGAGAAACAGCCCCAGAGCGATGCCCAGGGGAACGGATCCCATCAGGTCGGCAGGTTTCAGTCCTTCCAACGATACGCCAGCATTGGTGAAAGCGAAGACCGGCAGAATTCCGAAAGCCACCACAGGGTGCAGATCGTGTTCCAACTGGTGCAGAGGGGAGATGCCGTTCTCTCCCTTGACCTTGAGGGGAATCGCCATCGCAACCACCACACCAGCCAGAGTGGCATGGACCCCGGACTTAAGGACACACAACCACACAAACAAACCAACCAGAACATAGGCGGCGATATGAGTAACATTGCGCACGTTAAGAGCCACCAGAACAATAACGCCTAACCCCGCCAACAGAAACGCGGACATGGAAAGATCCGCACTGTAGAACAGCGCAATGATCACGATGCCAGCC
>JACSDG010000116.1 GCA_015660855.1 Magnetococcales bacterium | reverse complement strand
GGGGCAGTAAAATCAAAATCAAAGTCAAAAGAAAAACCTTGGGGGCTTTGCCCCCAAACCCCCACCGGGGGGGATGATCCCCCCCGGACCCCCGCAATAGTTTCAACCTTGGAAAAAGGAGGGGGGGACTGAACGGTTACAGCCCGAGACCGCCATCAAGCGATCCCGGACTGGCCCATTCTCCATTTAGATGGCGTCCTCACGCCAGAGTACATCACAGCAAAGGATGTGATTGCGGCCCTCAATACCAACCGTCACCGAAAGAGTCGTCACCGTCAGAAGGCTGGCAATGGAACGATATGGCGGCGACATATGCACCTTACCCGGATCACGCAAGGCATCCTGGAAACCCGAGCGGTGGGCTACCGTCGCCCCGCGCAAGTCCTGGATAGGCCTGAAACGCTTATCCAAATCTTTCTCATGGCCGTGGGGATAGACACTTTCCTGATTCTGAACTCCCTTGCCATCCAGCAGGTAAACCCGCAAAACTCGCTCCAACCCCAGCAAAGGTTGCGCCGCAGTCTCCAAAGCGACGCCGTCGGCCACAGACCAAGCACACTCCTGAAACTCGCCAGAGAAAGTCGCCATTTCCAGGGTGTTGTGCTTCATTTCCAGGAAATAACGTTTTTCGGCCTTGTCCACCAGAGCATTGAAACTTCCCGGAGTGTCGCCCGGACTCCAGCGCACCGGGCGCGCAACGTGAGCACCCCAATATTTGCCCTGACAAAAATCGGCTTCCACCTTGCGGGCCAGAAAAGCTTCATCCTCGGTTTCAATCTTTTCCATCAAAACCAGAGCACCGGAAGAATGAAGCAAGGATACCAACTTGTTGAGCATGCGCTTGGCTTTTTTCGCTTTGACGGCATTATCCAAGGCACTGTGCTGCAATTTGACAATGTCCGGATTGTATTGCCACAACCGATCCAGATTGGCCGAAGCACCGTTGAAATCGTCAAACAAAACCAAACACCCCAAATCACGCACTGCCTCGACCTGAGACTTGAAAACCGCCTCATTCTCTCCAGAGTGTTCGCGAATCATCACCACCACCTGGCTGGCCGGCAAACCGTTTTTACGCAACACATCGTGGAAAAATCCGATATCCGGCTCTTTTCTCCCCACCATGGCCTTGGGCTGAATGTTGATAAACAGCCAACGGTCGTCGATTTTGGATGACAGAAAATTTTTCACATGCAGTATCAAACGCATGCGATCCATCTGCATGGCATCATCGGGATTGACCAACTCATCGAAAATATCGGCACTGGACAAAACCCGCCCCGACGCATCCGCGCCCTGAAAAAAAGCCTCGAACCCTACCTGACGCTGATGGACAAAGCTGAACACACGTTGAAAACCTGTCCCCACCTTTCTGTCCTTATAGCGCGCAAAGAAGATCCCACCCTCTTCATGGATGGACTTTTCAAGCACCTCAAGGCTTTTGCCACCATACAAACCCGTTCCTGCGGTCATTTTTTTTCTCCTTTGTTTTCCAACAAGCACCTGTTCCCCAAACATTGGCTGCCAACCCTGAACCACTGAGCGACCCACGCCCACAGACTTCTCGGATCGAAAGACTGGCCGTCCATCCTGGGCAAGGTGGGTCACATCCGGTTCAAGCCGGATACGCAATGGTAACCTTTAAGCAGCACCCTTCTGTTTGGCTTGCTGCTCTTCCCATTCCGCCTCGCGGTCCACGTTGGCAATACCGGCCAGTTCCTGTAGCAGACGCCAGTTGTCCAAACGCTCCTGTTGGGATGAAAGAATAACCTTGCTGGGTTTGCCATCCTTGTCAAAATGTTTGGAAAACCTCCCCTCTGTCTTGGCAAAGGAAAGGAAATTGACTACCTCCTCCCCTTCCTTGGTTTTCCGGGAATGCCAATCCCGCTTGACCGAAGGATTGCCTTGCAGAGAAAGTCGGGATGCCAGGGTAGGTCCCCCCTCCGGATTATGCACAAACACCGGAAAAGCTCTGGACTCGACAGCCAAAAGTCCCTGGGCACACGAAACATCATCGGCAACCTGATGTTCCGGCTGACAGGTGGTATAGATGTTGATGAGGGCCGGTCCTTGATAACGCAGGGCTTGCTCCACCCCCTTGTAAAAATGATTGATCATTGGCCCCGTCGTTTGCACCACAAACACGTTGGGATGCATCATGGCAATATTGCCCAGCTCTTTGCGACGCTCCAGCTTGCCCTCCATGGCCGACCCGTGCACCGCCATCTTGGCCTCTTGGCCGATGAACGTGCCCGTGGAGGCCTGACCGCCTGTGTTGGAGTACACCTGGGTATCAACGCAAACCGCCTTGATGTTCATCCCCGAAGCCAACATGCGCGATAAAGCCTGGAAACCGATATCCAGCATGGAACCGTCACCACCCAAGGCCAATACCACATGATCCTTGCGGCCAATCTGGTCCCAATGGGCACGAATACCCATGGCCACCGTCGTCGAGTTCTCAAACAGAGAGTTCACCCAGGGAACCCGGAACGGATTGTAGGGATAGGTGGAACCATAAACGGTGTTACACCCCGTATTGGCGGTGATACCAAACTTTTTACCATAGACTTCGTGGGTGATCGCCAGAAGCTGGCGCAACGCCGAAGTTTCACCACACCCCATGCAGGATCCCGCCCCACCAACATATTGGTTGGCACTGTCCTTGAGCATGATGTCAACCTTGAGTTTCGGGTTGATATACTCGCTCGGTGTTTCCGGTGTTTTCTTGTAATATTCCCAGATGGAAAAATAATCGGGAAGGTTGTCGCGGGTTTTCTTGATCATCTTGAGTGATTTATGGTCACCGCAGGCCGTCACGCATTCGCCGCAGCCCTTGCACTTGGTGGGATCGACAAAAATTCCAAACCAACCCCCTTCGGTGGCATTGGGATCCTGGGCTTTTTTCTTTTCGTAGGTTTTCCAAAATTTGGTGGTTTGCACAAACTGCCGGCGTACCAGATCACGCCCCTCATTCTCCACCACGGCCAGCGTCGCATCCAGCTTGCTCCCTGGAACAACGAGACCCCAAATCGAAGAGTCGGGACAGTTTTGAATACACTCCATGCACGCCACACAGCTCTCTGCGTCATACTCAGGCAGATCCGGGGCAATGTAGGAAAAATCGCGATAAGAGCCACTCCCGGCCACCATCGCCGACACCCCGACAAAGGCATCGGCTGGTTGACCCGAACCGCTGCCCGAACCGTAGGCGTTGATGATTTCTCTGGCTCGATTGGCGTCGTACCACTCCGGGGTAGGTTCAGAATAAATCTTCGCACGTTGACTCATGACATCCTCCAGACGGGTTTCCGTCAACAGGTCCGGTTGACCCGACGATGATTAAATGAAGAAAGCGTTAACGTCCTTACCTTTGGCATCCCATTCCACGCGACCTTCGGCAAGGATTTCTGGGGGAGTTGCATCCATGATTTCCCTGGTGACCTCCATGACCCGATCATAGCCACGTTGGGCAGCCTGGAGATTGTCCTCAACCACCTTTGCTCCGCGCTTGCCAAAATATTTATCCAAAGGTTTGCGGATTTTTTCAAACAGATCTTCCTTGCTCATTCCCGCATTTTCTCTGAACGGAGTCACCCGCAAAAACACCCCCAGCAGGACGATGCCCTGGAATCTTTGGATCAACGAAGCGTCGGAACGACAGGATTCCCGGGCGATGTCGATGGTGTCCACTCCATAGAAACGAATTTTATACTCGCGGATGAAATATTTGGCATACGCCGGTAGGGAATTCCACAAAGCTTCCGGAGTCAACTCATCGGTATGCTGAAATACGATGCCGTTTTCCTGTAACCCCACCAAAGGATTGCCCATGTGCCACGTCGTCGGGTCCATCAATGGGACAAAATCCACCTGTTGTAATTCGCAGTGGGTCAGGATTTTCCCGACCGGAGTGACCGTCAGATAGGTATTGGTTGGCAACCCTTTCTTTTCGGAACCATATTTAGGCGCGGCCTGAACCCTGAAATTGAAAAGATCCCCCAACATGGTGGCGATGATTTTGTTGGTGGTAATGGTCCCAAACCCGCCCACCGAATGCGCCCGCACCGAGAAGGATCCAGGGGGACGAACATCCGGTTCTTCGGTGATGGCCAGGGCAGTGGGATGATCAATGGCCAGAGTGAAAAAGCGTTTGCGCTTTCCATCCTGGTTCAACATATTGTTGACCACGGCGATGATGTGACCCGGGGTGGTGTCCCGCGAACCCAGACCGGCGGCACCGCTACAGACATAAGGAATGGTACTCAGCTTGTCAAACCCGTCAATTCCCATGACCGCCTTGGCCAATGCCGCCTCGACATCGGTGGTCAAAGGATTGTCCACCATGGTCGGGATGTCACAACGCTCGATGACTGAGACCACTTTGCAATTTTTGATGGCCGAAACCAACTCGGCAGCCGGGAAAGGACGGTAGCTGACAACATTGACCACCCCCAACCGGATTCCGTACTTGTTACGCACGGTTTCAATGGCCGAAGTCGCCGTCTCCGACAGCGTCCCCATGGAGATGATGGCGTACTCGGCATCTTCCATCTGGATGTTTTCAATCAAGTCGTAACGTCGCCCGGTCAATCGGTAATATTCATCCATGCTCTGCTTGATGATGCCAGGCAGCTTGTCGTAGAAAAACCTCTGGCCAATCTTGCCTTGCATGTAGGCATCTTGGTTTTGCACAACACCCGTCTGGAGCGGAAAATCGGTATCGAAGACCCGGCGCATCATGACGCGGGGATCCCCCAGATAATTGCGGATAAGCTCATCTTCGGGAAAATTCAGGTTTTCGATGGTGTGCGTCCCCAGGAACCCGTCCTGGACGTTCATGAAGGGAATGAAAGACCGCTCTGCGGCGTGACGGGAAATCAAACACAGGTCGGCATTGGCCTGAACGCAGTTGCCAAACAAAATGCCCCAACCGCAGTCGGCAACCCCCATCACGTCGTCATGCCCGGCGTGGACGTTGAGCGACTGCGAGGTCAAGGCCCGCGCCCCGACATTCAACACTTGCGGCAATTTTTTTCCGGAGATGGTGTAGAGCACCTCTTTCATGAGGATCAAGCCCTGACCCGAAGTGAAATTGGTTACCCTTCCACCCGCCAGGGCGAATCCTTCACAAGCCGAAGCAGAAGAATGCTCCGATTCCAGCTCCATCCAGGCCAGATCCTGTCCCCAAACGTTTTTGAAACCATTGGCCACGGCAATTTGAAACAGTTGCCCCATGATTGTCGATGACGTAATGGGATAGGCCGCTGCGCCATCCGTCGCTCTGGTTTCAACATAGGAAACCGCATCGGAACCATCGCCGGTTCCGGGGATTCCCGGATAGGGAAAGGCCTGTGGTTGTTCAGCTTTCTGCATGGCCATCCGTCTTACCCTCCGTGGGTTGGTTGATTTGTGTACACAATGGGATTGTCATAATTAAAAAAAACTCATCCGAGGACGACAAAGCCCTCGTCCTCGTTTCAAGCCATCTTCAAGGAAACTCCCGCGCACGTCTCAAGGCATGTGTATACCATGTACCCCTGGGTTACACAAAGAATCGCAGTCCAATGGCGGCGTTTTTCAAGGGAGTTCTAATCCCTGTCTATCACTCTCACCCCATCCAGTGTCAGCATTTTCTCCACAAACCCTGCAAAAAAATGTTAAAAGACCTCATTCTGGAACTCGCCGTACGCGATTCATGGGAACCTTTCCGAAATTGCCTTGAAGGAAAAACTGGGGCCAAGTCTGTTGCTTGCCCAACTTGACCTGCATGTCACACAAGGGATAAAGCCGCGACTCATGCTGGTCGTTCTTTTCCATCACCCACAGTTGGTCCGACCGCATAAAGTTTTGATCCAGCAAATTGGATTTGTGGGTCGTGGCGATCAGCTGGGCACATTTCCGATTTCTTTCCGGATCGTTGAACATGTCCAGCAAGAATCGGGACAACCTGTAGTGCAGTCCAATCTCCATTTCATCGATCATCAAGACGTAACCTCGGTCAATGACGTCCTTGACGCAGCTGGCCATGGCAAACACCCGATTGGTCCCCTCGGATTCCATCTGGGAGCTGAAAGAAACGGAATCGCCCGATTTTGGCATGGTCCGGACAATTTTCAGCTCCCTGCCCTGAAAGTCCAGACCCAGACTGGCCAAAGCCTCGGTATCGCTGGCCTTGATGGCATTGACCAGTGCCGATTTTTTCTCATGGGAAGTGGTCACTCGCCCCACCAGATCGATCAGGTCCAACTGAACATCCGGCGATAACCTTTCAGACTTTTCCAGTTGCAGGGTATCGATACCCGGATCCACCACCTGAAGAAATTTTAAAATCCAAAGCATCCTGTCGGTATCTTTGGACAGTTCCAAAGCCTTGTCGTGGGGAACCGCCTGCAGCACCGGCATGACCCGCAGCGTGTCCTTGAACCAATTATAGACCGCCTGCACATCTTCCCACTGCGCTTCGGAATTTTTGTGAAAATGCCCCTGGCACAGATGGGTCAACGCCAACCAATCTTCTGGAACGTGTTGGATCGCCAACCGGATCCCCTTGAGTCCCTTGACCTCTACCTGATAGCTGTTGCTGTCCGGCTCATAAACACGGCGAAACCCATCCGCAAGACCACGGCGTCCTGAGTGGATGGAAAGCCATTCTTCCCAAACCAAATTTTGATCCACCTTGAACCCGTACCGGTAAAAACGACCGTTGACGACAATCGCCATTTCCAAGGTAGCCGGACGCCGACTCGATTCCGGGTCCAGAAGGAACGGGGCAACGGCAAGTTTTCTCTCCACCGGCTTGCGATTGGAATTGAGGACCAGATCCCGCATGAATTGGGCTGCTTTGACCATCTGGCTTTTGCCTGAGGCGTTGAAACCATAAATCAATGCGGAGCTTGCCACCCGAATTGGATTGCGTGAAAGTCCCGTTGCAACCGTATTGCCGGCAAGACGCTTAAGTTTCGTCGCCGCCATTTCAAGGCTCTGAGAGGTGTTGAATGAACCGAAGTTAGATATTGTAAATTCAATCAGCATTGCATCATCCCCCAATAATTTCCAATGCAGGATTTGTTGGTATGTCCATCGTTCAAAAAAGCTCCCGATCCTACCAAGTCCCCCCTTGATTTCGATCTTGGACGCGTAGGATACCTGCGCTTGAACGGGGAGTCACCCAAAAAAACAACACATTGTAAACTTGTTTTTTTGCTAGATAATTTTATACTGTTCTTAACTTTTACCAAATCTTATTTTTCCGATACGTTCAAAACTGCCGGCGCCCTTCCATGGCCTGAAAGAGGGTGGATTCGTCCAAATATTCCAGTTCCCCTCCCATAGGCAGACCATAAGCCAGACGTGTTACTCTGGCAACGAAAGGCTGTGACATCTGCGCCACATAATGCGCGGTTGCCTCGCCCTCGACCGTGGGATTGGTGGCAATGACAAGTTCTTCCACCCCACCTTTTTGCAGACGGTCACGCAAACTTGCCAAATGCAACTGCCCTGGCCCGATACCGTTCAAAGGGTTGAGTCTTCCCCCCAAAACATGATACCGGCCTCGGAAAATTCCGGCTTTTTCAATGGCCATCAGATCAGCCGGTTCTTCCAGAACACAAAGCAAGGATGACACCCGCTGGGGATCCAGGCATACCCAGCATTGTTCTTCCTCAGCCAGATTGTGGCAATGGACACAAAATCTCACCCGCATGCGCAACGTGTCCAACGCCAAAATTAATTGCCCAATCTCCGAGCCATCACCGCGCAAAAGATAATGGATCATCCTTTGGGCACTTTTCTTGCCGATTCCAGGAAACCGGGAAAGGGCAAGAATGGCCTTTTCCACCGATGGCAGACCTTTCATGATGACGCTTCCAACAGGACATGCAACGCAACGACAGCCGACCCAAGACGTTAAAACGGCAGATTAAGGCCCCCCGGTAGATTCAGGCCCCCCGTCAGCTTGGACAAACTTTCCTGGGTCATGTTCTGGACCTTCTTTTGCGCGTCGTTGAAAGCCGCCGCGATGATGTCCTCCAAAAGTTCCACATCCTCCTTGTTCACCACCTCAGGATCGATGCGTACCCGTCGTACCACCTGCTTGCCATCCATGGTGATCTCGACCATCCCCCCTCCCGCCTGTCCAGTCACGATGGTCTCGGCCAGTTTTTCCTGAATTTTGGCCATTTCTCCCTGCATTTTTTGGGCTTGCTTTAGAAGGTTCCCCAGGTTTTTCAATGATCTTCTCCAGGTAGGCTAGTGTAGATTTCTGTTTTTAAATTGGTGCAATAGAGAGAATTTCGGCGTTAAATCGCGTGTACAGGGGTTGCAGGCCAGGATGTCTGCGGACTTCTTTTTCCAACTGCCCCATGGATTCACCCCGTTCACGCACATCTTTTTCCTGAAGTGTTTCGGGCCGGTCGATGCTCGATGCCGACCTGACAATAACTTCAACCTTGACGGTCCATGTTTTCTCGATGAACCCCGTAATGGCGTTGCGAATATCATCGGGAGGGCCGAAGCAATCATTGATCAGTTGCAATTCGATGCGCCCCGGTTGCTGGTCCATGGGTACCTGATAACCCAGACAGGCCAACTGGGCATGAAGTTTTGTGGCCAGTGCCGCTTGCTTGAGCCGAATGCCGCCAATCATTCGATCCCAATCCCGCGGAAAAGAACCACCCTGCGGAGGGGATGGGAGGAGGTTTCCAGGGGGCGTTGGCGAGGCAGAAGCCAAATGGGGAGTTGGAACAGGCGTTTGGGAAGACGATCCATGGTTTTGAACAGGAGGGGCATGGCCTCCCCCTTGATCCGGTTCCTTGCCCAGTACCTGGATCAATTTTCGCAGATCAGGAACCGGTGCCAGATAACAGGCCCTGAGCAAAAGCATCTCCATGGCGCGCCAGGGCTGATCGGTCAAACGCAGTTCATTCCCCCCCTTGTTGAGAACCATGTAAACCATTTGCAGGTGTTCCAGGGCGATGGAGCGAAACAACGTTGTCCGATGATCGAGCGGCTCGTTGTTTTCTGCTCGCCGCATTTCTGTTTGAGTCACCCTGGCTCGTACCTCTGCATGGAGTTTGGCGAGCATGTCACGCACGATACTTTCGGGTTGCGCACCGTTTTGCTGGACCCGTGCCAACTGGTCGAGCAGGTTTTTACCGGCCCCCGTCAACAGGTGTTCCATAAGGGTCAGGGTTGTTTCTCCGTCGGTCAAACCGAGGAGTTGACCGACGGTTGTAAAAGCGACGGTTCCTGCGCCATGAGAGATCACCTGATCCAACAGCGACAGGGCATCTCTTACCGACCCCTCAGCGGCTTGAGCCACCAGCTCCAGGGCATTTTTTTCAAAGGGGATGGCCTCTTGTTCAAGAATCCGGGCCATGTGGTCTGTCAGCAGGATTTCGGGGACCCGCTTAAGCTCATAACGTTGGCAGCGGCTCAGAATGGTGGCAGGCAGTTTACGAAGTTCGGTGGTGGCAAACAAAAACTTGACGTGGCTCGGGGGTTCTTCAAGAGTTTTGAGGAGGGCATTGAACGATTGGACGGAAAGCATGTGAACTTCGTCGAGGATAAAGATGCGAAAGCGGGAGTGCGTGGGGGCGTAGGCCACCATGTCGAGCAACTCGCGCATTTGCTCGACTTTGGTACGGGATGCGGCATCGACTTCCAGGACATCCGGGTGATTACCTGCGATGATTTCGGTACAGGATCCACACTGACCACACGGTTTGGAGGAGGTTCCCTGTTCACAATTGAGGCAAAGAGCCAGGAGCCTGGCCAGGGTTGTTTTCCCTGTCCCCCGGATTCCGGAGAAGAGGAAGGCATGGGAAAGGCGACCGCCGTCCAAAGCGTGAATCAAAGCCCTGGTAACGTGATCCTGACCGATGAGGGTATCGAAGGAGCGGGGACGCCAGCGTCTGGCGAGGACAACATAGTTTGACATGGGATTAAGGGCGGCTCCGGCCAGGTTGAATACGGCACACTCAAGGTCTCATTACCGCTGCTACCTTCCGGTCCTGACGGGGTTTATGAGTTTGTGTTGCGTACGACCTGACCATCAACGCCGCCCGCATATCATGTGTTTGGCGGGTTTGGGAGTTTGGCAAAAAACCGACCATTGGGGTATTGCTGCCCTGGGTTGATCAGTGATGGCGGAGGGAGAGGGGTTCGAACCCTCGGTACCCTTGTGGAGTACACACGCTTTCCAGGCGTGCACCTTCAACCGCTCGGCCATCCCTCCAATATTCATCCGAAAGTCTTGTGTGTTCCGGTGTCATTCATTTTGGCGTGAAGCCCAGTCCAGGTGCCTACATTAGAAAATTTATCGCCGTTGTTCAAAGAAAAAACGTAACATGGCCACGGACCAAAGGGAAAAAATGGAGGAATCTTGGTGAGAACTCTTGAATTTTTCCGTAGCCGAAGCTGTTGTTTTGCAATGATAATGAGGCAGATCATTTCGGGGTCTTTCCGCCAGAAAAGTCCACTGAGATAATCTTGCGGCCTCCATGGCTCCAAGGCACATGGGACAGGGTTGCAGAGAGGCGACCAGGTGGCAACCTGAGAGACGATAATTGCCAATTCGGCTCGCAGATTGAGCCATGGCGCGCATTTCGGCGTGTCCCATGGGGTTGTTATTCATGAGGATTTTGTTAGCGGATTCGCTGAGGATGTGGCCGGAAGGTGAGCTGAGTACGGCTCCGACGGGAACCTCATTACGGGAACCTGCCTTGGATGCGGCGAGGATGGCCAGACAGTTCAAAGCATCTTGGTGGTTTAAAGGTTCGATGGCATCGAGGGTCACGAATCGCCCTCGATGGATTCGGCGGGTCCGAGGAAGGTCAGGTCATAGCGTTGGTGGTCCCATGCGGTTTGGGCGGTATCGCGAGAAAAGACCCAGCTTTCGTGGAAGGGGTTACTTTTTTCGTCCTGAAGAACGATCCATACGGCAGGATTGACGTGTCCTTCGGGACCATGTATGGCGGTTCCTTCGAGGAAGACGAGATCCGGGACGAAAGCGACCGGATGGATCCAACCATCCCAGGGAGCTTTAATTTTTTCGCCGGTTTTCACGACCATGCGATAGACATTCAGGGTACGTTTATCGAGAATCATGAAATGGAGGGGCGTTTCGGCTCCCGACTGGACCATTTCCATGCTGGGGCGGGCAACGATTTTTGTGACATGGGGAGCGAGGGCCAGGGAGAGGAGACTTTTTTCCTGCTGGTTTAAGGGGAGGTAGACCGTACTGGTTTTTTGTTCGAGCAGGAAGACGGACAGGACAGAAGTTGCGATGATAAGGAGGACGAAGAATTTGCCCAAGGAAGAATGCGCCACTTAGGAAAGTTCAAGGGGTTGGCGGAGAGAGAGGGATTCGAACCCTCGATACCCTATTCGGATATAACACCTTAGCAGGGTGCCGCCTTCAACCGCTCGGCCATCTCCCCCTTTTTGAGAATCTTTGCCTTAAAAAGGGCAGAATGTCAATGCTCCCGTGGAATGATTTATTTTTATCCCGGCCAACCCTTGACGCTGGGCGATGGGTGGGGTAGTAGATTCGGCAGATGCCGGGGCCTATAGCTCAGTTGGTTAGAGCGCACGCCTGATAAGCGTGAGGTCAGTGGTTCAAGTCCACTTAGGCCCACCATCCAAGCATGACCCGGCGAACCAAAAAAAATCCACCTTATAAAAAGCCTTGGAACACTGTGGTACCAACATTGGGGGTGTAGCTCAGTTGGGAGAGCGCCTGCTTTGCAAGCAGGAGGTCATCGGTTCGATCCCGTTCACCTCCACCAAAACTATATCCGAAGACGACCGATAAAGATCAAAAAGCCCACAAAATCAACGTTTGTGGGCTTTTTTGTGTCCGAAGCAGACCGAGGAAATGCGTTGACAGCCAGCAAATCTGACGGTATGTATGGCGGTATGTTCACCTATCGCAAAAGGAGATACCGACATGCCACTTTCTGATACC
>JACSDG010000115.1 GCA_015660855.1 Magnetococcales bacterium | reverse complement strand
CAAGACGAAAACTCAAAATCGAGTGACAAGAGAGTCCGCGATAGGTGACAAGAAAATTATCGCGCTACATGACAGTGCCAGACTTGGTCGCCGATTGCGAATCTATACGGCCTCTGTTCAGTTCTTGGCCGACGAAGGATTCATCAGGTTCACATCGTTCGACCATGACAAGAACTGTGGATCATTTACCAGTGTAATGCTCAATAGAAAAAGAGAGAACTACGGTCGGAGACACGCTGGTCACATTGAGCGGGGATTTGCTAAAACAGGGATCCTGGGAAGGAATTGTCTCCCTGGTAAGGATGATTATGGGGGGATGAAGCTCGCATCATCGAATAATAGTGACAAAGAAACCGCCTCAGTCAAGACCTGCCAAGACGAAAACTCAAAATCGAGTGACAAGAGAGTCCGCGATAGGTGACAAGAAAATTATCGCGCTACAGTGACAAGAAAATTATCGCGCTACACTACAATAAGAGAGTCCTCGATTAGTGACAAAAAGATTATCGCACTACAGCAAGTGTTTGTTTTTATTGGAGCCGCCTTTCGGAATTGAACCGAAGACCTGCTCATTACGAGTGA
Organism: Magnetococcales bacterium; assembly: GCA_015660855.1. Classification (GTDB taxonomy): domain Bacteria; phylum Pseudomonadota; class Magnetococcia; order Magnetococcales; family UBA8363; genus UBA8363. Next base: position 11,648 of record JACSDG010000115.1, on the reverse strand, counting down.
GCTGCTCTACCCCTGAGCTAAGGCGGCTTTCCACCGGCGCGATTCTATGTCTTAAAGCCGTTGTTCGCAAGCGATTTTCAACACATGGCAGAATACCGTGGAAAAACATCCATTCGGGCAAGAACCAAAACCTTGGGGGGCTGCCCCAAACCTAAGCCGGGGGAAATAATCCCTCCCCGGTCCCCCACAAAAATTATTACCAAACTTTGTTTTTCCGATTTATGAACGGTTACAATGTCAACACACCCTAACCATTAAAATAAAATTTTTTATATTTCCACATAAGTCATATAACGGGGTTTACGGTAAAGAGAAAAAACACTGGCCCTCTGGAAATAATGGGCCAACCCTTCCACAGAACACCCAAATTGTTCCAAAACACGTACAACTTCCCGCCTTCTTGCCTCGGAGTGGCATAATTGTATCGAAATCGGTTCCTGAGACATGAATTGCATCGGATCATCCAAAAAATGTCCTGAAGAAAGTTGAATAAAATCAAACCTGGAATGGAGCGTGATCCTCTTTTCAGGATCGGTCAAATCTCCTTTGGATGCGATAATAAACAAGCGCAGATCATGGAGATATTCCCTGGCTGTGGATGTTAAAGAATGAACTTCGTCAAGAAGCATCCGACCCACATCAAATGCCAGCGTGCTGATCACATCCATGTGCCGCAAAATCGCCAAAGATCGATAGTGCAAAATTTGATTGGTACCGTATTCCCCCGATAGATAGCGTTCCACAACATGATCCTGACGCAGAAAATTTTTCAGGTCATCATAGCTTTTCCAAAAATTTTTCTCCTCATCCTGCCGAAATCCTTGATAAATATCAACCATGCACCCTTGGGCTACATACCCACTTTCAAAAATCTGTGTGATAAACTGGGAACGTTTGATGCCGTGTTGGCCCAGAAAAAAGAGTAATTCCTCAAAAAGACCTCCATTGTTAAAAATTTCCACAGTCAGGTCGAAAGCCCGACAGATGCTGTACTCCTCTACCGACATACCATGGCCACCAATAACCACCTCGTGGGTTTCCGCGCAAGCAAACGACGCACCAAAAACGGAATAATAACCAAAGCAGCGGGGCAAAACGCGAAAGCGCGTTTGATAACCGAACCGCTTTCGACTCTCCCTGCTTGCCGCCTCGGTCCCCGCCAGCAGGATAAACTGAAAACTGCGAATCTCCTGAATGCCAACGTCGATCATGTCAAGCATGGATTTAAGGTGTGCATCCAAAGTATCGCCAGGTAAACCTAAAATAATTTCTGAAGCATTTCTTGCGCCCATTTTGTACGCAAAACGCGAAATATCGGTCATTTTATCCAAAGATATGTTGCTGCGCTTGATATTGGCAAGAATCAAGGGATCCGTGGATTGTACCGAGGCATCAATGCGAATCATGCTGCCAAGAATCTCGGACAACTTGAGCACACGTTCCTTATTGTTTTTGGCGGTTGAAACATTGATGGAATGGGGCCAACCATGGGTACGGTTCAAATCCTTCACATACCGGGCCGTATCCAGATCTTCCCGGGCCATGCCAAAATTGGAGTCGGAAAGATAAAGATTGGGACTGACATGCCGGTCACGTATATAGTCGATTTCCCGGCAAATGCGCCCCTGCGAAAATCGCCGAACCTTGTTTAAATATTCAATGCCATCGTGGCAAAAAGTGCAGGAATAGGGGCAACCTCGGGCCGTTTGTATGATGGGAAAAAGAGTCTTGTCGAAAAACTTGTCCAGAAGACCTGACAAATACGGAGAGGGAATGTCGTCCATGGAAAGAATACGTGGCAACATTTCCCCTCGGAAAAGACGGTTATTCCATAAATACAAGGTGTTGGCAGGACAGGACTCTTTTGCCTTGAACCGGTCGCTGTTCAAGCCTTCGACCATCAAAGATTCCAAAAGATTGCAAAACGCCCCTTCTCCTTCGCCATCGACGTAGAAATCCACCGCAGGATAGTGCCGCAAAAAAATTTCCTGCTCGGCAAACGCCAGTGGAAAATTGGGGCCGCCAAAAATTACAACGGTATCTGGATGCCGCTTCTTCAGGCAGGTAGCAAAATGGTGCTGAAGATTCATGTTCCAGGAAAAGTTGGAAAAACACGCCACATCTGGAATTCTTTTCTCCAGAAAGTTGGAAAAATCTACCGGATATTTGAAAATTTCAACCTCAACAGCCTCCCCCAACCGGGCTTTGGCGTAACTGGCGACCATGGCAATGCCTAAAGGAAAAAAATTGGCGTCCACAGTTTTTCCGGTATGAGTCAAATCCGCAAATGTGACAAGAATGGTCATGAATATCATCTCGGTTCTTGGGATTGAGGCGTATTCAGAACAGTATGACCCTCAGAAAAAAAAAAACAAAGTCAAAACCGTTATAGATTCCTCCCTCACACATGCCATGTGGCAGATTTTATGCAGAGCTTCACTATAGCGGTGTGCAACCCTGGAAAAAAGGAAGCCAGGATCCCATGGAACCTGAAAAGTTAAAAATCGGCATCGTAGGTGCCGGATTTATGAGCCAGGTGGCCCATATCGTCAACTTTGTTCGCGATCCAGGCTGCCACGTTGTGGCTTTGGCCGAATTACGTCCCCAGCTCGGCCAAGCCATTGCCGCCAAACATAACATTCCCCAAGTCTATCCCAACCATCAACGCATGCTGGAGGATGCCGAAACAGACGCCGTGGTGGTCATCACCCCAAGGTCTATGACCGGTCCCATTGCCCTGGATTGCCTGAATGCCGGCAAAGCGGTGTTCACCGAAAAACCCCTGGCCGCCGATACCATTCAGGGCAAAAAACTGGTCGATGCCGCCCGACACAACAACGTTATCCTGGCCGTAGGCTACATGCGTCTGGCCGATGCGGGGATACAAATGGCCAAACACCATCTGGACCAACTGATGACCTCCAACGAATTGGGCAAGCTGACCTACGTGCGTACCCATTGTTTTCAGGGAGAGGATTATTGCAACATCGACGGTTTTGTAAACACCCGCGAAACGGTCGTTGCATCGCCCGTTACCCCCTGGGCCACCGCCCCCGATTGGATTGCCAACGACAAAAAACAGGATTACGCCCGCTTTCTCAATGTGTACTGTCACAACATCAACCTGATGCGCTATTTCCTTGGGGGAAAACCCAGGGTGGACTACGCTGCCATGGATTCGCCCCGGGGTCGGCTGGTCGTCTTTGATTTCAATGGCATCAAGGCCACCCTGGAGGCCGGCCAAATGGACCATCAAGGGTGGGACGAAAATGTGGTTTTTTATTTTGAACGCGGGCGCATACGGGTAACTCCCCCCCCTGCCCTGCTGCAAAACCTGCCTGCCCAGGTGGAAATTTTTCGCGGAGGTGATGAAAATATCAACACCATCCTACATTCGGGTTGGAGTTGGGCGTTTAAAAGACAGGCCAGCCAGTTTGTCGATGATGTACGCCATCGACGAATTCCGCGCAACAGCGGCGATGACGCTTTGATGGATTTGGCCGTCCATGAAGAAATATGGAAATGGAGAATGGCGTGAAAAAGGTACTTCTGTGGGGACTTTCCCCCTTTCTCGATACCATTATCGATGGTTTGACAGCAGCAGGAATCACCATCGACGGCATCGTGGCCGACGCCGTCGATGCTGCCGAAGTTCATGGTATTTCGATCATCAAATCCGACACATTAACCGAACGGGAACCAACCTGCCCCCCCATCCTTGTATCCAGCATGGCCACCGCCACGGATGCCGATGCTTTCCTCGGGGCTGTGCGTGAAATCAAGGGTCGGTTGGGATTGTCAAAGGCGACGATCCTTCATCCGGTGGCGTTGGCGGACCTGATAAAATTAAATTTTTCCGGAAAGGGTTTGATCATCGGTGCCAATCGTTCCGGCAGCACCCTGCTTTTTCATCTGACCCGGGGAATCCTCGAACAAGGCGGCCCCGTTTCTCAAGGTCATCGTGAACAGTTCATCGAACACATGGCCAAAAACCATTTTAACGCAACCATCCGCCATTTGACCGACGCCTTTCAGTCCGAAGGGGCCTTCTATTGCGGCAACGGCTCCACCCGTTTTGGTGCCATCGATGTTTTCGGTAGTTCCCACCAAGCCTTTTTTGAAATAACCCCGGTCCCGGCGCGCCGTTACCTGTTCGACACCGTACACCGATGCTACCCGATCATCGACGCCGACATCTGCAAAACGGTCACCGATCTGGGTTATTGCGTTCTGACCTCGTTGCGTAACCCCCTGGACATCATCGTTTCCAACGCCTTCGAGCTGGAGTATGTCTTTTTCCGCATGTTTCCCGGGAAAAAACTGGATCGTGTAGAATCGGACCTGCGCGAAAACTATGGCCGGTTTCACCTGAACAACCGCGCATGGTTTGAAGAAATGGCCCTTTATGTCAAACGTAACATGGAAGCCTGGTTGCAGTTGCAAGGGGTAAGTACCGGGATTCGCTATGAAGATTTGATGTATCACCCAGGGCCTGCCATGCGCAGGTTGGCAGAAACCCTGGGATGTGCCCTGGATGATGTCACCCTGGAATCGATATGGAAACGCTTTATCAACAAACCATTGGCCACATTCAAAGCCCATTATTTCCGCCCAGGGGAAGGAAAATGGCGGACCTATCTGGACAGAGGCCACATGGAGATACTCAAAAAACTTGGATACCCCGAAATGCTCGCCGCCCTGGGATATGCGGTGGATTTTGAAACCGCCGTAACAACAACGCCCCCTCCCCCTGGAAATCCCGACGAATCCATGAAACTGTTGTTGGCTATTCGTGATGCCGTGTTCAATATGCAGTTTCAAACCCGCTCCAGTCGGTGCCATCCGGATATCCTCAATCTTCAAACAACACAACCTTTTGAAGGACTCCAGTTTGCAACCAACCGAGTGACGTTTGGCAGCCGTTTTTTAAAAATCATCACCTCCGACAGCTATCACGCCCTCCATAACGGAATCCGCATGCCTTAACCCGTCACCCGCAGAGTTGATTCCATTCCTTGTCGGAAAAAACAGTTTGGAGACAGAAACCGTGACACATATCAACTGGTGGCAGACCTCCCTAAATGATACGGAAATCCATGCCGTTGCCGGAGCCATACGGGACAAACGCATCGGGATGGGCCCCTTGACCGAGGCACTGGAGGGGGACATCTGCAAGGCACTCAACGTTCCCCATGCCGTCATGTGTCCTTCCGGCAGTATCGCCCTGTTCATGGCTTTGATGGTGCATGGCATCGGTCCCGGAGACGAAGTCATCGTCCCCAACCGTACCTTTATCGCCACCGCCCACGCCGCCCGCCTGGCGGGGGCACGGGTGGTTTTAGTGGATTGCAATGCCCACAACACCAACCTGGATGTGGATCGCATTGAAGAAAAAATCACCGCCAGGACCCGCGCCATCATGCCGGTTCACCTCAATGGTCGCGCCGTTCCCATGGATCACCTCATGCCATTGGCCCGGCACCACAACCTGATCGTCATCGAAGATGCCTGCCAGGCGGTTTTTTCCCAATACAAGGGAAAAATGTTGGGAACCCTGTCTCACGCCGGATGCTTTTCCCTGGGGTTGGCCAAGCTGGTGACCACCGGATTGGGTGGTTTTACCGTCTGCCACGACCGTAAAATCTACGAAAAACTGGTTCGCTTTCGCAATCATGGCGTCCTGGACCCCAACCAACCGGAATACCAAAGCCTCGGATTTAACTTTAAATTTTCCGACATTACCGCAGCGATAGGCCGGGTTCAGTGGGCGTTGGGTTCCCAACGTGTACAACACGTCACCCGCATCCATCAAAGCTATGTGACCGCCCTGTCCGGTATCGATGGAATTCACCCCATCCCGATAGACATCCAGGGGGGGGAAGTGCCCCTCTATGCAGAATTCATCAGTCCGCACCGCGATCTGCTGGTCAACTACCTCCAAGACCAGGGGATTACCAAACATCTGCTGCCCCCGGGACTGCATCAATCATCCCACCTGGAAAACAGCGGAATTTTTCCCCATTCCGACCGATTTGACCGGGAAGCCTTCATCCTCCCCTGCGGTCCCAGTCAACCTTTGGAGACGGTTTCGATCGTCGCAGACAGGATCAAAACATTTTTCCAAGGTTGACACCCTTCAGTTTCCTACAGTAGTCTTCCCCTGTGGTAAACTTTAAAATGTTCCCTTTCTGTAAGCATTGATTGGTGTTCATTAAATTAACAATGGATTATCTTGCGCCGTCCCGGCCTGCTGGCAGGAAGATGTTTTTTGGTTGTTTTAATTCGGGCCATGTACAACCCTTGGGGGGATTCATGAATCGGTTGAATTGCAGCGTTGGATTGTTCCTGGCCTTACTGTTTTTGCCGGCTCTTGGCCAGGCAGGAGCAGGACCTCATGTTCCCGGTACATTGAAAGGAATAGCGTTTTCCAATCCTGATATGATCACGGAGAAACCAATAGAATGGCAACAGCAACCCATCCGCTACCGCCCGCAGGATGCCGGAGTCGATGTGACACTCCTGTTGGACCAGAATATTTATCCGGGATTGCTGCCTCTGGTTGAAGAGTTTGCCAAAACCAACAATATCAAGGTGTCCGTCCGCGAAGGCACTTGCGGTCCCGCTGCCGAGGGGGTGTTGCGCAAGGAAGTGGATATTGGCGGCTCCTGTTGTCCCGCCGCCAAAATGGACCGCCTGCCCGGTTTGCGTTGGCACACGGTGGGAATTTCGCCCATGGCAATCCTGGCACGCGCGTCCGATCCTGTGGATCAACTAACCTCGGAACAGATCAGAGACATTTTCAGGGGAAAATTGACCCGTTGGTCGCAAATACCTTCGGTCGGTGACAAACTTGGCAAAGATGCCCTGATCCGCCCCATAACCCGGTTGCATTGTAAAACCCGTCCGGGACACTGGCGTCTGATCCTGGATAATGAAGAAATGTTTGGCCCCCGTATCAACGAGGTAGGGACCATCCTCGACATGGTGGAAAGCGTTACCAAAAGCCAGGGGTCTTTAGGATATTTGGAAAATTGGCAACTGCTCAACGATCCAAAACACAAAAATTCGGTCAAGGCGATCTCCGTTGACGGCCAGAGTCCCATGGACCCCGAAGGGATCAGTTCGGGGCGTTATCCCTTTTACTGGGTTTATAACGTTTCCACCTGGACCACGGAAAACACCACCAACCCAAAAGCGCAACAATTGGTACGCTATCTTATGGATAACGCGGCACGCATCGACCCGGCCCACCATTTGGTCCCTACCGCAGAGTTAAAGAAAAATGGATGGAAATTCAAGGATGATGAGTTGATTGGAGAGCCTTGATGCCGGAGGGACTGGCCAGTCTGACCGTGGTGTGGGAAAAATTGTGGCGACGGACTTCCCTGACCGCCAAAGCGTTATTCGTATCGGTTTTCATGGGGGGGACGTTATGGACGATGGCCGACCAGTGGCAAACAACACAGGTGCGGTCCATCTTCAGCCACGAGCAACTCAAAGATCTTGAAACCCAGGCCCATCGTGACCGCCTGCACTTTGACGATTACATTCGCCAACAGGAACGTGCGGTTCGACTCCTTTCCTACCTTACCCCCCTTGTTCACTCGATAGAAGCCTTGAGAGACAGTTGGGAAATAAATTCCGGTCTTCCAACACAATGGATTTCCGAAAATCGCCCCCCCTGGTTGCCGCCACGCTCCGTGATGCGGGGTATGCTGGCATCTCCCTATGTATTGTTGCTGGATGCGCAAAAGCGCGTACGGGAAATCTACCTCCAGGAAGAAGGACTCCCCCAACTTTCCAGTTATTTGCTCGAACAACTACTTCCACGGTTGCTTTCATCCGATGAACATAGCCATATCGCGGCCGATGCCGATGGAACCATGGTTCTGATCAACGCCAGTGGCGTTCTAAGGACAGACCCATCCGCCGGTTCAGGGGCTTTCCTCGTCCTGGTGGTGGCGTTGAACAATGATTTCCTTTCAACATTTCATACTCAATCCGATTCGGACAGTATTGTGGCTTTGTTCGATGGTAACACCGACCAGGTATTTGCCAGCAGTCAACCAGACATGATCAAGGCAGGCACCCCCATCGAACAATTAAAAGAAAATTATGAAATTTTTGGAAAAAAATTTTTAGACTATAATTTTTCCATCGATATACCCGTTCATTTTGCCACCCTGGTTTCCAAGGCCGAATTGGTGCGAATCAGCGACGTCATTGTCGTTGGAGAACGCAAACAAAGGGCACTCAGTTATGGAACTTTGGCGATTGCATTTTTTGTTCTGGTTTTTCTTCTGACGCAGAAACTAAAGACATTTACGGAAGGTATGATTGGGACAGCGGTTGAACAGCTTGGGTTAAAAAAACAAAGCGTTGCCCCTGGTGATCAACTGATGATCATGGGGGAGCAGTTTCAATGGATGATTCATGAAATTCTCAATTCGCGCCAAAGGGATGCGTCCCGGCGTGAAGAATTGCAATTGACCAATCGGGCACTGGAGCAATCCCTGACCATTGTGAAACGGACCCAAACACAACTGGTGGAGGCGGAAAAAATGGCCTCACTGGGTTCCCTGGTGGCAGGTGTGGCCCATGAAATCAATACCCCTGTAGGCTCAGGGGTTACGGCAGCCTCCTTTTTAAGGCAGGAGAGCCTGAAATGTGCCAATCGTTTTGTCGAGGGGACGTTACGAAAATCAGATCTGGAAGATTATTTCAAAGATGTCGATGAATCCACTCAGATGATTTTGCAAAACCTGAACCGAGCGGCTGAACTGGTACGAAGTTTCAAGCAGGTCGCGGTAGACCGCATCACAGAACAGCGACGTGCGTTTCGCCTGAATGATTGCATCCAGCAAACACTCATGAGCCTGCGTCCTGAATTAAAGAAAACCCGGCACAAAATTACGGTGGAATGCCCGGAAAACCTGGAAATCAACAACTATCCGGGGGCTTTTTCGCAGATCATAAGTAATTTTATCGTCAATTCCCTCATGCATGGTTTTCAGGAGATCGACGAGGGGGAGATTAATATTCATGTCGTGACGGTCGATAGTGACCTTGTTTTTCTTTATTCCGACAATGGCTGCGGCATGGAGGAAAAGGACCGGGTGCGTATCTTTGAACCTTTTTTCACCACGGCCCGCCATCGCGGCGGGAGTGGTTTGGGCATGCATATTGTGTATAATCTGGTCACACAAACCTTGAAGGGGACCATCCATTGTGCCAGTAATCCCGGCGGTGGGACAATACTGGAAATACGCCTGCCCAAGGATCCCGATACGGTGTAACCAGCGCGAGAATCAATCCCCATGAAGGCTTATCCTTCTGTAATATTTTCGACCCTTAAAGAAAATTTTACCGTTGCGTTTTTTGTTTCATCTACCACATTAATCCTTATCCCCCTGCGAGAGCAGCTTTTTCTCGTTAATATATTAATGGTATACTTGTTTTTGGTGTTTATGGTCGCGATCAAGCTGGGGCGATGGTCGTCTGTTTTAGCCTCATTTCTCAGTCTGATTGCTTTTTTTTATTATTTCCTGCCACCACATTCATCGTTTGAAATCAATGATTTGCAATATTTATTAACGCTGGCATTCATGTTATTCATTGCCTTGTTTACCTCGCATCTGACATCGGGGTTGCGCATACAGGCGGTCATTGCCAAAAACCGGGAAAACCGAATTCTTTCGTTGTACGAAATGGCAAGTGAACTGACAGGTATTGTGACCCCGGATCAGATTGTGGGTCCGTGCGTCCGTTTTATCGCTGCCAACTTTGGTACCCAAAGCGTTTTGCTGTTTCCCGATAAAGAGGGAAAATTGATCCCCGTGGAAGGACATTCAGAAAAAGCGGATCTTTTGCTGGCGCAACAGGTGTTTGATGAAAAAACAGACACCTGGGATACAATCATTTCCCGCCCCCACGAAGATTCCATGATCATCCCATTGAAGGGAAGCGTGCAGAATCAAGGAATTCTGGTCCTGTCACGGTGCCAAACCGACGATCATCTCTCCGACGACCAAAAATCACTGCTGCGAACCTGCATCACCTTTGTGGGTTTGGTTTTGGAACGCTTGACCTATGCCGCCAGGGAAAGGGAAGCGTTGTTGGAAATTGAATCGGAAAGATTACGCAACGCCTTATTGGCCAGCCTATCCCATGATATAAGAACTCCAGTTGCCGCCATGGCAGGAATGGCCGATGCCATGCAGTTGTGCGCACCGCCGCTATCCGAAATCCATCAGACCATGCTGGAAGGGATGCGCAACCAGACACGTTTGATATTATCGGATGTAGACAAGCTGTTGGACATGGCGCGCTTGCATCGGGACATGGTCACCCTCCACAAGGAATGGCAGGTTTTGGAAGAAGTGGTGGGATCGGCACTGAAAACCAGCAAAGTGGCTTTGAATGGGTATGATGTTTGTGTCAGGATGGACGATGAGATTCCGTTGCTGGAAATCGATGCCATGATGATGGAGCGTGTTTTCTGCAACCTTTTGGAAAATGCGACGCGGCATACGCCAACCGGCAGCCGAATTGAAATTTCGGCCCATGTTGCCAACGCTTGTGTTACGGTACGCGTCGCAGACAATGGTCCGGGGTTTCCCCAAGGTCAGGAAGAATCCATATTTTCCAAATTTATTCACGGAAGAACGGTGACGGGGACCGGAGGAGTCGGCCTGGGGCTTTCGATCGTGCGAGCCATTATCAAAGCCCATGGCGGCGGCGTTCGCGCCGAAAACCTGGAAGAGGGTGGCGCAAGCTTCACAATCACCTTGCCCATAGGGGAACCGCCTTTTGTCACTTTGGAGACAGGGGATATGTCGTCATGACAGAAGTGCAGAAAAATGTCGTCTTGATCGAAGATGAAAAAATGATACGCCGTTATGTGGCATTGGCACTGACGGCATCGGGTTTCAAGGTGTGGGAATCGGAGACGGCCCAACAGGGGTTGTTGGAGACGGCTTCGCGGCGTCCCGACCTGATCATCCTCGATCTGGGTCTGCCAGATCGGGATGGCGTGGATGTCATTCGAGAAATGCGGTTGTGGTGTGAAATTCCCATCCTGGTGTTATCGGTACGCACCGACGAAGGGCAAAAGGTGGAAGCCCTGGATGCGGGAGCCGATGATTATCTCACCAAACCGTTTGGGGTTCCGGAATTGCAAGCACGCATTCGCGCGGTCTTGCGACGCAGATCACGACAGGACAGTGATCCCGAATTTGAGAAAGGTGTCTTTGCGTTTGGGGATATCCAGGTCGATATGGTCCATCGGCGCGTCAACCGCAGTGGTCAACCGATCCATTTGACCCCCATTGAGTATCAGATATTGACCCTGCTGGTTGCCAATGTGGACCGGGTATTGACCCATCGATTCATTTTGCAGAAGGTATGGGGACCGGACTATGTCAACCGGCCCCATTATCTGCGGGTTTTCATGGCAGGTTTGCGGCGTAAGATCGAGGAAAATTCTTCCAATCCCAAACATCTCATGACCGAGACTGGCATTGGTTACCGATTGGTTCGGCAACCGTAGTCCCCTCCCCGACCCCGAATCTCTCCTGCCGTAACCATTCAGTCCCCCCCTCTTTTTCTAAGATTGAAACTATTGTGGGGGTCCGGGGGGGATCATCCCC
>JACSDG010000114.1 GCA_015660855.1 Magnetococcales bacterium | reverse complement strand
CCCGCAGACCGCGATGGTTCAGCGGTCGTTGGAAATCAGAATGGTCGGGGTTATCCCATGAGGATTTGGCGTGGCGCATAATCAACAGTCGTCGGGGCATGGCAAAAACCTGAAAAAATTCTGGCTGGAAGAAGGATTGCGGAGTCAAAACTTCCGGTAGGATCTCCACGATGGTAAACCAACTTCGAAGACCGCCCCCCTGTCACCGCTGGCACCACTCAAAGAACAGATCGGGGCAGTATATATAATTTGTACAAAAGCCACCAGAGAGAATATGGAGGGTCGGAAGCAAGTCGCGGAATCTATGTGTAAAGTTCATAGTTCACAGGCACATTTTTCTGGGTTGACTCGTTGACATCGGGGCAGACTCCCCCTTTTTCTTGCAATGTTTTCGGGTCCAGGATTTGTATCTGTCTGTGATGCATAGAAATTATTTTTTTCTTTTCAAAATCTCTCAGAATTCTCGATAGGGTCTCCGGGGTTATGGACAAAAGGGAGGCCAGAATTTGTTTGGATATTTCCAGGTGGATCACATAGTGACCATAGGGATCGTCGGGCATTTGTTCCAGGAGATAACGAGCCACTCGGTTTTGGGCGTTGCGAACGCAACCCTGGCTGAGGCTGTCCAGATGATGGATTAATTTTTGGCTCATCTGGCCCAAAAGGGTCATACAGATTTCGGGAGAGTCCATGAGAATTCTCCGAAACAGCAGGGCATCAATAGCAATGATCTGTGAAGATTGCAGCACCTGGGCGGTCACGGGGTAGGTTTTCCGATCCATGAACATAAGGGCACTGGCAAAAGTTTCACCCGATTTGACGATGTGAACGATTTTTTCATCACCCTCTGCGATCGTCAGTCCCAGTTTGACCAAACCCTCATAGAGGAAATACAGGTGGGAAAAAAGCTGATCCTGGCGGAAGAGAACGCTGTTCTTTTCGACTTTTTGGTAATGGACTCCCGTTTGCAGTCGATCCCATTGTGTGGACGAAAGCGGTGCAAAAAGCAAAGAATCTTTGAGAATTTCACGAACATCCACAAGCATCTTTTCCCCCTTAATCTCTGCACCCTTTTAACGACCGCCTTGTACCACATCCGGACCGTTTTTTCCATGGAGCCAGACCCGAAGACTGATCACCCTGCAATTGAACAACCCATGCAAAAAAATAGAAACTTGATCCTTGTCAAGTTGGAAACATGCCAAAGGCCAGAAGATCCGCTTTTTTCACCAGCAACGCACATGGTATAGTGGCCCCGAATTGAAACTAAGGGAAAATGGTTCCATTGTCACCCTTCTCGGAGTATCGGAAAAACAAAGTTTGGCAAAAAATATTGCGGGGGTCCGGGGGGGATCATCCCCCCCGGCGGGGGTTGGGGCAGCACCCCAAGGTTTTGATTTTGTGCCCAAAGGGCATCATGTTCGTTAATGTCTATTTAAGAAAAAACTCCATGTGAGGCGGTAGTAGGGCTGCCGATATCGGCATCATTCTGGACGAAAAAGGAGTAATTATGTCCAATATTGTATCGCGACGCAATTTTATGAAGGTGGCTGCCACCACGGGGCTGGGCGTCATGATGGACCCGGTCGATCTTTTCGCTCAATACCGGTCCCTGACCCCGGTAGCGGTGGAAAATCCGCTGAAAGCCTATCCCAATCGGGATTGGGAACGTCTGTACCGGGATATTTTCAAGCACGACAAGACCTTTGTCTTCATGTGCTGCCCCAACGATACGCACAACTGTCTGCTGAATGCCTTCGTCAAAAACGATGTGGTTGTTCGTATCGAACCGACCTACGGTTACGGCAAGGCAACCGACCTGAATGGCAACCAAGCCAGCCACCGTTGGGATCCGCGTTGCTGCCAGAAGGGTCTGGTGCTGGCGCGCCGGTTCTACGGCGACAGACGGGTCAACGGGGCCTTTTTGCGCAAGGGTTTCAAGGAATGGGTGGATAAGGGTTTTCCACGCGATCCCAAGACCGGAGCCGCGCCCAAGGAATTGATGCGTCGCGGTTGGGATACCTGGGTCAAGGTACCGCATGATGTCGCCCACGAATATCATGCCAAAACTCTGGTCAACGTCGCCAAAACCTACTCGGGCGACGCAGGCAAGCAACGCCTCCTGGACCAGGGCTATGACCCTGATATGGTTGCGGCAGCGGAAGGGGCTGGTACCCGCGTGATGAAACATCGCGGTGGTATGGCCAAACAAGGGGTGCTGCGTATTTTCGGCGCATTCCGCTTCGGCAACAGCTTGGCCCTTTTGGACGCCAATGTGCGCGGAGTCTCTCCCGAAGACGCCAAAGGTTCCGGTTCCTGGGACTCTTATACCTTCCACACCGACCTGCCTCCCGGTCATCCCATGGTCACCGGGGACCAGACCAACGATTTCGATCTTTTCGATACAGAAAACGCCAAGGTGGTGGTCGCCTGGGGCATGAACTGGATCGCCACCAAAATGCCCGACAGCCACTGGCTGACCGAAGCCCGCCTCAAAGGGGCCAAGACCGTCGCAGTTACGGTGGAATATTCTGCCACCGCCTCCAAATGCGATGACGTGGTTGTCATCCGCCCCGGTACCGATCCCGCTTTCGCCCTTGGGATCGCCCAGGTGATGCTGTCGCGCAAGCTCTACAACGTGGAGTTTGTCAAAAACTTCACCGATCTGCCCACCCTGGTGCGTATGGACACCCTGGACCGGTTGTCCGCCAAGGATGTTTTCCCCGGCTACACCAACCAGGCCTTGGATAACTGGACCACCATCATCCCCAAGGATCAAAAAGCACCCGGAACCCCCAAGCAGAACGGGATCCAGATACCGGAGAAATTGCAAGGTGAGTTTGGCGATTTTGTCATGTGGGATGCGTCACAGGGCAAACCGGTAGCGGTCTCCCACAACGATCTGGGGGAAAATTTCGGCAAGCTGGGACTCGATCCCGCCCTGGAGGGAACCTTTGATGTCACCCTCGCCGATGGTAAAACGGTCAAGGCGCGCACCGTCTTTGGGCTGACCAAGGAATACCTGGACGCCAATCTGACTCCGGCCCAATGCTCCAAAATCACCTGGGCTCCCGAGTCGGCCATCGTCAGTTTGGCTGAGACCATCGCCGGCAGTGACGGGCACACCCTTATCGCCTGCGGCATGGGTCCCAACCAGTTTTGGAACAATGACAACAAGGACCGGGCCATCTTTTTGATTCTGGCGTTGGCTGGCAGCCTGGGTCGTCACGGCGGCAATATCGGCAGCTATGCCGGGAACTATAAAAACACCCTGTTCTCTGGTGTTCCCAAGTGGATTTTTGAAGATCCTTTCAATCCGGTGACCGATCCGGCCGGAGAGATCAAACCCCGTCTGGCTCTGCGCCCCGAATCCATGCACTACTGGGCCAATGGCGAACGGGTCATGAAAGCGGGCAACAAAAAAGTCACCAGCGGCGCGCACATGCCCACGCCAACCAAGGTGATTTGGCAAGTCAATTCCAACTCGTCCCTGGGCAACCAGAAAGGCTTCTACGACGTGGTGTTCAACACGTTGCCCAAAGCCGAACTGGTCGTTTACAACGAATGGTGGTGGACGGCGTCCTGCGAGTTTTCCGACATCGTCTACGGGGTGGATTCGTGGATGGAGTTCAAATATCCCGATCTGACCGGCTCCAACTCCAACCCCTTCCTGCAACCCTACCCGGTAACCCCCATGCGGCGGTCCTACCAGACGATTTCGGACAACGAAACCTATCTGGGTGTGGCCCGTGCCTTGACCAAACTGACAGGGGAAGCCCGTTTTGAGCAAATGTGGCATTTCATCGCCCAAAAGCAACCCAATGTCTACCTGCAACGCATCCTTGACTTTTCCGCCCCCCTCAAGGGTTACAAGATCGAGGAAGTTTCACGTCTGGGCGAACAGGGGATTCCCTGTTTGATGAATACCCGCACCTATCCGCGGATCAACAGCTACGAGCAGGTCAACGAGTCCAAACCCTGGAGCACCAAAACCGGCAGGTTGGAATTTTACCGTCCCGAGATCGAGTTTATCGAAGCGGGCGAGAACATGATCGTACACCGGGAACCCTCGGAGGCGACATTCTACGAACCCTGCGCCATTCTGGCAGTGGCGCACCCGGCCATGCGGCCCAAAACACCGGGTGATTGGGGCATCCCTGCCGACCAGAAGGACCACATCACCCGGCAGATGCGCAACACCGTCATGGACCAAACTACCCTGATGGCCAGCAAGCATCCCCTCAGGGATAAAGGTTGGGACCATTTGTTTCATACCCCCAAGTATCGTCATGGTGCCCACACCACCCCCACCGACACCGACTATATGGCGGTGTTGTTCGGGCCTTTCGGTGATATGATGCGGCGGGACAAACGGATGCCCGGCGTAGGCGAAATGTATGTGGACATTCATCCCGAAGACGCCAAGGCCATGGGAATCAACGACGGCGACTATGTCTGGATTGACGGTGACCCCCATGACCAGCCTTTCCGTGGCTGGAATGATCCCAAGCGCAAGGAAGAGTACAAGGTAGCGCGGTTGATGGCACGTGCCCGCTACTATCCCGGCACACCCAAAGGGGTTACGCGCATGTGGTTCAACTCTTACATGGCGGTTCCCAGCACGGTCAAAGCACACGAAACCCGTGCCGATAAGCTGGCCAAGAGTGCCGATACCAATTACCAGGCCTCTTTCCGTTACGGCGGACATCAAAGCCTTACCCGTAGCTGGTTGAAGCCGACACATCAAACACACTCCCTGATCACTCGTAAATCGTGGACCCACGAGTTGGCCAAGGGCTTTAATGTCGATGTGCACTGCGTTACCAGTGCCCCCCGCGAATCCATCGCCAAGTTTACCAAAGCCGAAGATGGTGGCATGAACGGCAAAGGGCTTTGGCGTCCGGTTTCCCTGGGTTTGCGCCCTGGATCGGAAAACGCGGCGGTGAAACAATACCTCAATGGTGGCTTTGTCAAGGTCACCAAGGCCTAATGGGAGAGAACAATGGCTAAAGTTTACAACTGGCATCTTGGCCGGGAGATGGAATACCCCCATGAGGGGGTAAGGCCGGCCAAACAGTTTGGAATGGTTCTGGATACCAATAAGTGTATTGCTTGCCAGACCTGCACAGTCGCATGCAAGACCACTTGGACCCCTGGACGGGGTCAGGAATCCATGTTCTGGAACAATGTGGAATCCAAACCTTACGGTTACTATCCTTTGGGATGGGACGTCAAGATTCTGGAAAAGTTGGGAGTTCAAGAGGCTGGC
Organism: Magnetococcales bacterium; assembly: GCA_015660855.1. GTDB lineage: Bacteria > Pseudomonadota > Magnetococcia > Magnetococcales > UBA8363 > UBA8363. The sequence continues at coordinate 7,104 of JACSDG010000114.1, read as the reverse complement.
GGCAAGATTTATCAGGGCAAAACCCTGTTTGACGCCGCCCCGGATGGAGAAAGGATCCTGGGCTATCTGCCGGAAGACGCCGATTATGCCCATCCCAACATTGGCGAAGACGATTCGGTGGGTCTCATGTCGCAGGGTATCCACCTGACCATGCCCCACATGCAATGGATGTATTATCTGCCGCGCATTTGCAACCATTGCACCTATCCGGCCTGTGTGGCCGCATGTTCGCGCAATTCCGTCTACAAACGCCCGGAGGATGGGATTGTTCTTATCGACCAGTCGCGTTGCCGTGGCTATCGGGAGTGTGTGAAAGGTTGTCCTTATAAAAAGCCTTTCTTCAACAGCAACACCCGGACCTCGGAAAAGTGTGTGGGGTGTTATCCCGCCATCGAGGGGGGTCGGCAGACTCAGTGTACCATGACGTGTATCGGTAAAATCCGGATGCAGGGATACATCAGTGCCCCGGACAAAGCTCGTGAAGACAATCCTTTGGATTACATCGTCCATGTGGCCAAGATTGGTCGGCCGTTGTATCCCCAATTTGGATTGGAGCCCAACACATACTATATTCCACCAACCCATGTGCCGCCCGCTTATCTTTACCAGATGTTTGGCACAGGTGTGGAGGAGGCCATTGCCGGCTATCGCAAAGCCAAGGACGATCCCAAACTGTTGGGGGCTTTGTTGCTTTTCGGTGCCTGCAAGGAAATCATCCACAACTTCAAGGTGGATGGCAGCCATGCCATGGGTTTCAACGAAAAAGGGGAAGAACTGGTACGCGTTCCGTTGGTGGAGCCGATTCACGTCCGTGCGGCTTACGACGAAAAGTTCCAGGCTTACCGTACCAATATCACGTAAGCGAGGCGAGACGATGAAAGTCAAAACGCACATTCGAAACATGTTGGCCACCGCAACCCTGATGGCGGTTGTTACCCCCTTGTGGGCGGCGGATCCGGTTCTTGTTGCCCACAAGATTTCCGGCAACGATGCCTTGGGCGATCCTGGTGCGAGCTATTGGGAGTCTTCCAAAGCGGTGAAAATGGCCATGGAGGCTCAAACTGTCGCAACTCCGGCCCAGCCCAAGGTCACTGTGACCGAGATGAGTGTCCGGGCGGTGCAGAATGGCAAATTTTTGGGGTTGCTTCTGGAATGGAAAGATCCTACCGTCGACAATCTGCTGATCACCGATGGGTTTGGCGATCAGGTTGCGGTTGAAATGCCGGTCACCTTCAAAAAAGATGATCTTCCCAACATTATGATGGGGGAAGCGGGCAAGCCGGTATCGGTATGGCAATGGCGCGCTCCCGCGCAGAACGACAAGGATAACGGCAAACCGACCACCAAGCAGCTCTATCCCAACTCCAACTATGATCTGTATCCGGATCAGATACTCCCGGCGGAAACCGCAAAGCTTTACACCGGGGCGCAGGGTTTGGGAAATCCGGTCAGCGATGGGACGAAGTCGTCGGTCATGGAAATGGTGGCCGAGGGGTTTGGCACTTTGACCCATGTGGGAGACCAGCAGCAGGTGGCTGGCAAGGGTGTTCATAAGGGTGGTACTTGGCGTGTCGCCATGACCTATCCCCTGGATGCCGGTAACGGGGTGCAGTTGGCTGCGGGCAGTGAAACCGCGATTGGTTTGGCGGTGTGGGATGGTGGCAATAGTGATCGGGGTTCACGCAAAGCGTGGGCTTCGGCGTGGCTCAGTTTAAAGCTGTCCAAATAGGTATCTGATGACATGAATGATCACCTGAATTTGTCGCAAGCATTGGTTGAATCTCTCCGGCGTGCTGCGGTGTATCGGGCGTTGGCGAGGGGATTTTTCTATCCCTCAGGTGAAGTTCATGCCGAAATTGAGCAGCAGTTTACCGACCTGATGGCCAGCGATTTGGGTTGGCCATCAGGTCTTGATTCTTTGATGCAAACGTGTGTCGCCTCGTTCAGGGCAGCCGACCCGGGAGAGTTGGAGGGGGAATATTTTCGTCTTTTCGGGCCGGCGGGCAAGGCCCCTGTCATAGAAACCGCCTATGGCAATGCCTATCGCTTGTTGGGCAAGGCGGCCAATCTGGCGGATATTTCCGGTTTTTATCTGGCTTTTGGTGTCAAGCCGGGTCAGGAAGGATCGCATCGGGAGAGTTTGCCCGAAGACCATTTGGCCATGGAATTGGAGTTCATGAGTTTGCTGAACGCCAAGGAGGCTATGGCGATCCATGAGGGGTGGGAAGAGGAAGCCCAGATCACCAAGGGGGCGCGGATCAAATTTTTGCGGGAGCATCTCGGGGCCTGGATGGAAATCTGGAACCTGCAACTGGCGGAAGCGGAGCCACATGCGTTCTACGCCCATTTGGCGCAGGTGTTGTTGGCGTTGGTCCAGGATGATATGGACCGGTTACAGATTGAACCTTATCGCATCACTGACCGTGTCGTGGATACCGAAGTGGGTGGCGACGAAGTGGTCTGTCCCATGGCGGTTCCCCCTTCGAGCTAGTGTCTGGTTTGGCAAAAATTATTGCGGGGGTCCGGGGGGGATCATCCCCCCCGGCGGGGTTTGGGGCAGTGCCCCAAGGTTTTGTTTTTGAATTAAAACAAAAAAGATTTATTGCCTACGGGGGTTTGGGGGCGAAGCCCCCAAGGTTTTTGTTTTTGCCCGAAGGGCATCATGTCCTTAAAGCTCATGGACGCTGGCATTGATATACAGGTCATTGATTTTACTTACAAATTCAACCTTGCATCCTTCAGGGACCAGGATCCAGAAACATCCCTTGACATCTTTAGCCCGGTCGGAATAGACCAGCCATTTATCAAAGTTCCCATCATTTTCCAAAACACCCCCAGAAACCACTTCCACAATAAATAGAACATTGTGTTTTTTAAACGTCATGTCTGGATGGAAACCACTCACCGTCCTGGTGGGGAGATGTTTTTCAGGGAGATGCGGCGTGCGAATGTCGGTAAATCCCCAGGATTCAAATTGTTTGGACAATTCCGACAAAGTTTTTTTCTTGAAAGATTGTTCTGTCTGAGTCATGAAAACCTCGCTGACATGGATGGTGGAAATTAAAAATCTATGACAAACGAATGCTTGACCCTACTTTGTTTTTTATCAAATGGCCCGGACTTTTGACAAAAAAATGACGTTTGCGTTGTCGTTGCGGTGGAAAAAATGGGGCTGTTGCTGCATAATATTGAAACTTAAGAAAAAAATTAATAGGGCATGGAATTTGCATTATCGTAAAGTAGAAACAAGATCGCCAATCAGATTGCCATCGTTTGGGGGATAATTCACCCAACATCATTGTGAATAACGGCCATTCCCCAATTTTTTCCGCAAAAAAAATGGCGGTTTCTAACGAGACAGCTTGTACAATGGGGTGGAAGTAAGTTAAGACAAGCTAGGGGAAAGAATGCCCGCACCTGGACATGCAGAGGGAACCTCCATGCGGGCTGGAAAATTAAAACAACATCAACACTGGACCCAGGGCAATCCTCGAAAACGCCAACCGTTGACACTGGAACGGTGGTTTTTTTCGTCGCGGTCGCCTTCAAACCCCTCAAGAACGTTATACACGGCCTGGAAACCCGCCTCCAGGAGCGCGTTGCCCGCGTCGATGGAACGGTGCCCTGAGCGACAGATCAAAAGAACGGTTTGGTGCTTTTTTGCAACCCGAAACACGGCGGGGACAAAATCGGGGTTGAGTTCAAAATCGGGAGCATCCTGCCAGGGTATGTTAATAACACCCACAGGATTGCCAACGAAAAAATGTTCAATTTCGGAGCGAATGTCGATGAAAACAGTCCCCTCTTGTTGTGACAACCGAAATGCTTCATCGGGAGTGGCCTGGAGCAGGTTCGGGTGGCGCGGGCTGTGCGGGGCGGATGCAACCATGGGACGTTGACTCTCAGGTAAGAGGGAACGAACAGAAACAGGAAACAAACCTTCGAGCCCCAATGTAGCAGACACATGGGTAGCTTGGCGACTTTCCTTGGATAAAAGGTGACCTTCACAACAAAAAAACAATAAAAAATAATAGTTTAAGTAGAGTCTGTCGGGGTATCGCGGGAAATCATGCCGGGACGGATGTGCTCCTGGGATCGTATTGGATTATGTTAGTTAATGAAATGGCACGCTTATGTCTCAAGAAACCTGGACCAAGAAAAAACCAGTTTCCCGTTATTCCGAAGGGCCGTCGTCTGCCAATAAGAATAGCAGGCGCAGGAGTGAAAAGACCTCCATTTTAGCCAATCAAAAAGTGGAAAGACGGGTACGCAACAAAAACCCTGCGGCAACGATTAAACATGCCGAGATGGTTCCGGTTGTACGTAGATCACGCACTTGGACCCCTTTCTCCGGAAAAGATCTGGGTCTCAGAGCTTTGGAAGCCAGTGTGCTATTGGCCGCCGGACTGTCGGTGTTTGCCAGGAACGGTTTTGACAGCCTGCTGGGAATGTTTAAAAATGGTCGGGAAGCTATGGAGACTTTTTCCGTTTTTCCGGATAACCATGCCGGTTATGCCGATGAAAATCGGGTTGAGCCTGAACTTGAAACGGAAGGCTCCTCTCCATTGAACAATGCCATTGATTTACGTGAAAATGTCGAAGAGCGGAAAGCCTCCACTCTCCAAGAAGAGGAGACCGGTCTTTCCTCCGAAGTATTGGATGACCAAGCCGGGGCGTTGCGTAATTTGGTGTCGGATTTGCGGGAATAATGGGCATCCCCCCCCCCGACGTATCGGAAATACAAGGTTTACCATGGCGTGCTGAAAAATAATAATTGCGGGAATCAAGGGGGAAATCATCCCCTCCGATGGGGGGTGGGGGCAAAGCCCCCAAGGTTTTGGTCTTGCCCGCAAGGCATGATGTTGGGGGGCAGGCAATATTGGTTACTTGCCATGCCCTCGCTGCATCGGTTATACCCATAGGAGGGCGTGAGGTGTTCCGGATTGGCGGGATGACGCAATTCAACCTCCCGGAATTACCGCCACTTGGGGATGACGGGTGCCTTGACCTGTCGGCCATGGACAAGGTTCAAGGATGAAGCCGAGACAGCTGCATGAGTTCCACACAATTTACTGACGCACTTCCTGCTGGATCCAAAATCCTCTGGTTCGAGATCCAAAAGGTTCTTGGCAAGGGAGGGTTTGGCATTACCTATCTGGGTCGGGATACCAATCAGGACCAGCTTGTCGCCATCAAGGAATACCTCCCAACCACGTTTGCCTCCAGGACCGAAGATCGCCAAGTTCATCCCAATTCCCCAGCAAGCAAAGATAAATTTGAATGGGGCCTCAAAAGATTTCTCAAAGAAGCACAAACGTTGGCCCGTTTCCGCCACCCCGCCATTGTGCGGGTCGTCAGTTTTTTTCGCGACTCCAACACCGCCTATATGGTGATGGAATACGTCCAGGGAGAAGGGTTGGATGTGTTGCTCAAACGCAAAAAAACATTGACCGAGGAAGAAGTCAGAAAAATATTGCCGCCTCTCCTGGATGGTCTGGAGGTTCTCCACAATGCCAACTTTATCCACCGTGACCTGAAACCCCCCAACATTTTAATCCGCCATGATGGTTCCCCGGTCATCCTGGATTTTGGCGCAGCCAGGCAATCGGTAGGCGATGACATGACCAGCCTTCTCAGCCTGGGCTATTCCCCGTTCGAGCAATACGATTCCTCCGGAGAACGTCAGGGCCCATGGTCGGATATTTATGCCATGGGCGGCGTTATTTACCGAAGCATCTCCGGTCGCAAACCAGCCGATGCCGCCATGCGGATTGCAGCACGTTTGCGTAACGATGGCGATCCGATGAAAGCGGCGGTCGAGGTCGGAAAGGGGCGATACCATCCCGCTTTCCTGGGAGCCGTTGACAAGGCATTGGAAGTTTTGGAAACCGACCGCCCCCAATCGGTCAAAGAATGGCGCAAAATGTTGGGTATTGATCCCATGCAGCCGCAAATGGGGGTAGCAAAAAAAGTGATCAACAGGGGGACCGTCGCCACAACCGATGCAAACCCGCAAGAGGTCAAAAGAAAAAAAAGCAGTTGGCGCAGCTTTATTGCTTCCATCAACGAATTTTCCACTCAGGGCACTTCCCTGCCCGAAATATCCCCACCCCGGAACGATCAACCCGAATCCTCCGAACCAACGCAGCAAAAAATTACGGAAAAAAGAACACTGCCCTCGGATCAAAAACAAGCCGCTCCAATAGCAGCGGTCGCCGTCCCCGCTCCTGCGCTTAAAAAAACAGAGGCCTCCAAGATTTTGCTTGAAAGTCTGACCAAAACCGAATTCATCAAAATCCCTGCCGGAACCTTTCAAATGGGGTCGAACACCTCCGAAAAAGGCAGAAAAGAAGATGAAGGACCGATCCATTCCGTCATACTTGATGGATTTTGGCTTGGAAAAACTCCGGTAACTTGGCAAACCTGGAACCGGGTCATGGGAGATTATCCCAAGGGTATCTTCAATCCCGATACGGCGTTGCATCCTTGTGAGCGCGTCAGTTGGAACATGGTGCAAAAATTTCTGGAAAGGCTGAACAAACACGCCAAGGGAAATAAAATTTTTCGCTTACCCACGGAAGCCGAGTGGGAATATGCGGTGCGCGCCGGGACGCAAACGGTCTTTCCCTTCCCTGGGGGGAAGGATGAACTGGAAAAACATGCCTGGATCAAAAGCAATTCGGAAGAAAAAACCCATCCTGTAGGCAGCAAGCTGCCCAATCCATGGGGATTGTTCGACATGATGGGCAATGTGTGGGAGTGGACCGCAGATGGCTATGACGCCAATCATTACCATTCCAGCGCGGAAAAAAATCCCAAAGGGCCTGATTCGGGAGATCTGAAAAGTCTGCGCGGCGGTTGCTGGCGCAGTCAGACTCGGGAATGTCGTTGCGCCAACCGCATGTCCATCTCAGGAAAACATGTCAGTAACATGGTGGGCTTTCGCTTAGTTTTGCAAAAACCTTCAGAAGACACCCAATGAAAAGGGCTGGAAACCGAAAAACCTGATGCCCTGCGGGCATAAAGTCAAAATCAAAACCTTGGGGGCTTCGCCCCCAAACCCCCATAGGCATGAAGCTTTTTGTTTAAATTCAAAAACAAAAC
>JACSDG010000229.1 GCA_015660855.1 Magnetococcales bacterium | reverse complement strand
ATCATGGGAGGCGGCCTTAGGCCCATGGCGAAAGCCATATGGAAAACATGCTACCGTCCCCCTACAGTTGGCACGCCAGTTCTCTACTCTACCAGATTCCTTTTCCCGCCGTCGCGGTAGATCGGGTGTTCGGTTGGCCTATCGGTACACTTCGCGCCGATGACCTATCTTGATGACAAGGACAATCAATCGATCATCCTCAATGGTGTAGAGAATTCGATAATCCCCAGCGCGAATGCGCCAAGTGTCGGGCAGCCCTGATAGTTTTTTGGCTCCATGTGGACGAGGGTTGGATTCCAGGCTTACTGTTTTTTTAATGACACGCTTGCGCGTTGTTGGGTCCAGATTGCGAAGTTGCCGATGGGCAGGATCGTCCCAAACCAGCGTGTAGGTCATTGCAACTCTTCCCTGGTCAAACCATATTCTTTCAATACTTCATCCATGGTAACGGCTCTGCCAGGATCGCGGCGGTAATCCTCCAATGCCTTACGTGCGTCTTCGGTATCCTGCCGGTCCTCCCGTTCCTCCAAGTAACGTCGGATGGTCCCAATGACGCATTCAGGCAGGGTTTTTCCGGTCGCCTCAGCCATTAATTGGAACTCTTCCGCCAGGTCATCGGGCAAGGTGATGGTCAACATGGCTCAACCTCCTTGGTTGACGCGAGTTTTGGGCAACTTGTACCACCTCAGCTTTCGGAGTGCCATTAAGTGCGGCGGCGATTTGGCCCGATATGCGGTCGGCAGCAAGTTTAAGGGGGTCTGCGCTCAAGTGGGCATATCTTGCAGTCACAGATGGGGTCTTGTGGCCTAGCAACGCGCCTACGATAGGTAACCCCATCCCAGAAACAACGCCGATACTCGCAAAACCATGGCGGGTGTCGTGGATACGAACGTCAGACAACCCCGCTTGATCCCGAATCTTGCGCCAGATTTTTGGAAGCCCTACCAGGGATTGACCCTCAACGGCACCAGGGAAACAAAAAGGGTTCCCCTCAATCCGTGGCAGTCTTGCCAGCAACTCAAATGCAGCCGCTCCAACGTGGACGACCTTGGCCCCGGTCTTGGAGTCGGGCAAGCGCAAACACCCTTGTTCAAAGTCCACATGCGCCCATTGCAAGGTAAGAACTTCGCCCCGCCTCATGCCCGACAAAAGGAGCAAGCGAAGCGCGTTGATGGCAAATAAGTTTACCCCCTCATGTTCAGCTTGTTGCAAGGCTTCCCCAAGTCTGGTCAGTTCGTCAGCGGTCAGGAAGCGTTCCCGCCGTTGCTCAGGATACTTTTTTACACCATGCACCGGATTATCCGTCCGATAGCCACGTTCTACGGCAAAGGCGAGTATCCCCCCAAGGAATCCCATGCACCGGGTAGCAGTGCCTTTACCTCCGGTTACGATGGCGCGTCCCTTTGGCCCCGTTTTCACGTCGGCAGCCGTCTTTCCTTCGGCAACGGCAACCATGAAGCGTTGCACATCGGCACGGGTGATTTGGTCTACGCGCTTACGACCCAACAAAGGAATGATATGCCTTGCTATCCTTCCCCGATCAATCGCCAGGGTAGAAGCTTTTTTGGTTGCCACCCCTTCGGACAGGTACAAATCGCATAATTCCGCCATGGTGGGCATGGTCTTGGCTTGCGCTTTCTGAGTGGCGGGATCTTGCCCATTGGCAACCATTCCAAGCAATCTCCCTGCCTCCTTGCGTGCCATTTCCGGCGTCCAGGGTGAACTGTGAACTCCGATCATCACCCGTTTCTTTGCGCCGTTGATACGATACTGGACCAAATAGACTTTGCGCCCTGCTGGGGAGACCTTGAGTCCAAAGCCAATCATGTCCTCATCAAACAGAAAAATGTCTTTCTCTCCTGGTTGTGCTGCATCCACGGTACGCTTAATCAGTTTGACGGCCATGATTGTTTCTCTCCAAGAATTTGTCTGGGTACTATGTGGGTAGCGGTCTGAGGCTGTTTTTCAGTACCCACATAGTACCCACCAGGAATCAAATTAGGGGAAACATGCGGAAACGTCAAGCGAGAAAGATATTGATTTATAAGGGATCGTATGGGGTGCGGAAACGGTAAGAAGGGTATACCCTTGCTTTCACACGGCAGGGGTCACAGGTTCAATCCCTGTGCCGCCCATCAAAAAACACGCTTTATATCAAGCAGTTAGAGCGATAGATCTGGCTGCATTTTCTTTTCCATTTTCCTCAACGTGACTAAAACGTGACAGACTATCGAGTCGTGCTACCGCTGATCTGACGTTTTCGGGAGCCAAATGGGCGTATCTTTCGGTCATGGTAATGGAACTGTGCCCGAGCAAATCCCGGACTTCGGGAAGTGGCACTCCCGCAGATACAAGCCAAGCAGCACAGGTGTGTCGAAGATCATGAATATGGAAATCCTCTATCCCTGCCCTCCGGCATGCTGTTTTGAACGACCGTTTCACCGACTGAACCCTTTGACCATCTTTGTGGGTAAACACCCAAGGAGAATTGGGACAGTGGGTTGTACGGAAATTGGCACGGCTCAAAAGTGCGCGACGCGCACCTTCATTGATGGGAATTGAACGCCGCTTTCCGCTCTTGGTGTTTTCAGGAGCCAAGTGAATGAGACCTTGATTTAGATCAACCCTTTTCCACTCCAGCTTCGTCATTTCACCGGAACGTGCCCCAGTGTTAAGGGCCAGTTCAATGGTAACCGTTCAGTCCCCCCGCCTTTTTTTCTTTAAAAGTATTGCGGGGGTCCGGGGGGAGGTTCTCCCCCCGGCGGAGGTTTGGAGGCGGCAGCCCACC
>JACSDG010000228.1 GCA_015660855.1 Magnetococcales bacterium | reverse complement strand
TGGAACTCCGGCTCACGCACAATCTGACCCTGCGCCTTGGCGGCATGATGGCCGCATCGGTGGCGGTCGTGGCGGCACTGGTGAAGCTGCTCTGATCCTTAGGGAGTGTAAACGGCCCGGCAATTCCGGGGACACCCGACTCAATGGGGAATTCCGTGGGGGAACTCCGGGGGAATTGAGTCGGGTGTCCCCGGAATTGCCCAAGGCTATATTTTCGATTTTTTTTCCCCGCCTGCGGCGGGCAGAGGGGGGAAGTCTCCCCCCTCTGCACTCCCCCCTCAAAAGCACCGAAGAATCGAAGATCCTATTGTCCGCCTCGCACAGGCCAGACATAGTGGCTGGGCGTCTTGGCGTGGTTGTACACGCTGTCGTTGCCGATGTGCACGTACCATGCGTTGGACGTGTACTTGGCGTTCGTGGAGCTCGACCAATAGAAAGTGGTCTGCACACCGGAAAACGCACCACTTTTTTCCCATTCCATAAGGATCGGCAACTCCTCCTTGGTTGGCAAACGCCAATCCCCGCTCCTGGAACCGTCGGACAAACCACAAGAACCATTGGCAAGACTGCGTGCGGATGCCATCGCCTCTTCCCATGGTTTCCCACCAAAACAATTTGCGTTCTTCAGTGCAACCAGCCCTGTCTTTTTGTCGGTAATGGTGCCATCGCCATGGTCAACATAACGATTATCGATAGGAACCGGCGTGGTTTTTGCGGGGCGCGCCGTCTCTACTTTCGTTTGGGCTTGGCGTTCAGACTCACGCTCGGCTTCAGCTCGCATCCTTGCTTCGGCTTGCGCTTTCCTCTCTCTTTCCTCTTGTGCCTTCCGGTCAGCTTCAGCCTGAGCTTTTTTCTCTTCTTCCTGTTTTCGTTTCGTCTCCTCCCACGCCGTTTCGTCCGCCAACGCCTCGGCAATCACATAACCCTCTTTGCTTTCTTTTCCTGCCATCGCTTCAGCCCGGTACCATTGACCATCCATTGTTCGGCCCAGCACATGGACTTTCATTCCTTCCTTCAAACCCACGACAACCTTCCCTTTGGCTGTCGGTCCCTCCCGCAGCTTTGACGGCTTCATCACAAACATTTCACGGTCCATCGCGTTCAGCTTTTCAGCAGGACTTGGCTCTTTCGGTGGTTCGCCTCCGGCGACCATGAAAGGTTTACCTTTTACGCATTTCTTTGCCAAAGCCGCAAAAGCACCTTGTGGCCATTGGTGTAGATATTCCTGGCACAACTCTGGATCATCCTTGGTTCCTTGCCAAAACACGGTCTCCGTCGTCCGGTCCGACGGTACACCACCTGACCCTGCTCCCTTGGCGGAACTTTCCGGGATAAGCTCCATCATGCCCTCGATCCGAAATTTGAATTTTTTCTTGACAGTTTCCGGGCCGTTCACATACGGCGTTTGCTTTCTACCGCTTTTCTCTTCAACGTAATTGCTGGCCGTCAGCAATACTCCGTCCAGACTCAAATCCTTGGCCTTGAAACCGGTCAGCAGGCCAGCGGTAAACAAACCGTTTCGTCCGTCACCATCGGCGGCTACGTTGCCTGGGTCCGTGGCATACACAATGACGGTTCCCTTGGGTGAAATCGAAGGAGCCGCCAAGCCTCGCGTTTGTCCTCCCCTGAATCTGCCGGAAAAATCGTTGTTCCGGCAGGCATCCAACATTACCATATTGATGCCGCTTTTGGCGTTTTCCACTTCTTCCAATACCAGGTTGACATTCACCCCCTCATCCGCAACCAAGGCTTCACTTTCCGCCGATGCATCAACAGGCATCAAATAATTCTGGCTCCTGATTTGCAGTCCGTGCCCGGCAAAATAAAACAGGGTCGCATCGGCTTCCACAGCCTTCCTGCCAAACTCGGCAATAGCTTTTTTCATATCTCGCTTGTTCAGGTTTTTGTAGACCATGACTTCAAAGTTGAATCCTTTCAACGCCTTTGCAATATCATCAGCATCATTGATCGGGTTTTTGAGCGGGCCTAAATATTCGCCAACATAGGAACTGTTGCCTATAACCAACGCCACACGCTTGCCTCTTTCCTCATCCCGGCTTCTTCCTCGATCCTCCGTTGCCAGAACGGATATCAAGGGAATCAACAGCCCTGCCACCAGCAACAGCCAATGTGTTTTGGAGACTTTCATCGCTTTTTCATCCGTACCAAAGTTGGACCATCGGCACATCATACAACGAAAAATTCTATCTTGGAAATGTTGGCTTCGAAACAAGAGGAGGTTTGGAATTCCGGGGATACCCGACGCAATGGGGAATCCCGTGGGGGTTTACACGGGCAGCATTTTGTCTGTCGTTCGCTGGATGCTCGTGGTACGCTGTGGATGAATGTACTCTTGGAAGGAGACTCCCACGTGAACACAGTTATGACGTTTGACACGTTGGCGTATGCCAAAAAATTGCAAGCTGTCGGATTCACCGAAGCCCAGGCGGAAGTCCAGGCTGAGACCCTCGTTGAGTTGATGGAAGAGCGGCTGGCAACCAAGTTGGACATCGAAGTCGTAAGGCGCGACATGAAGGAAATGGAAACAGGACTCAAGCGTGACATGAAGGAAATGGAAACAGGACTTAAGCGTGACATGAAGGAAATGGAAACAGGACTCAAGCGCGACATGAAGGAAATGGAAGCAGGACTCAAGCGCGACATCGAAGTTGTAAGGCGCGACATGAAGGAAATGGAAACAGGACTTAAGCGCGACATGAAGGAAATGGAACTCCGGCTCACGCACAATCTGACCCTGCGCCTTGGCGGCATGATGGCCGCATCGGTGGCGGTCGTGGCGGCACTG
>JACSDG010000113.1 GCA_015660855.1 Magnetococcales bacterium | reverse complement strand
CCCGGATTGACACCTTTCAGTCAATTTGAATATTGGAACCTCTCGGACACACCCCCCGGACCCCCACAATAATTTTTGCCAAACTTCGTTTTTCCGATACGTTGAACCTGGGACATTAGGAAGGTCAGGATAAAACAGGAAATGGATTACGAGTCAAGGTGTAATCATTTCCCGGTGTCGGAAAAATAAAGTTTAGAAAAAATTGTTGCGAGGGTTGGGACAAAGTCTCCAAGGTTTTTGTTTTTGCCCGGAGGGCATCACGTCCGCCGGAAGGATCCATGCCCATCGTAACCTTCCAAGTCATCACGGTTGCTTTTTTTTTTTTCAACGGGCATGATGCCCCGCCATATGTGTTGGAGTTTGTGAACTTTGCCCATTCAGGAGCCTGTACCAATGGAGCATCGCTTTGTCCCGTGGCGAATGTTGATGGGCCATGCGAAACTCCGAACCTATCTCCTGCTTTTGCTTTTGCCCCTCGTTACCTTGCCGCTGGTGTTGCTCGGTTGGACCGCACGGGAACACATCACGCAAACATCCACATCTCAGGCATTGGACGAAGTCAAGACCCTGCTACGGCATGCCAGATTGGATCTTACGACCTATCTGGACACCGCCAAGGCCAATATTGAACTGTTTTCCGGTGCACCATTAGTCAAAGAATACATGGCTAACGATGATGAGGAAACCCGTACCAGTATTTTGCAGCTGCCATTATTGAACTTATTCTCCAGTTATGCGTCTGCCTATCCCGATTATTATGAAATTCGTGTGTTGCTGCCGGATGGTACGGAGTCTGCGCGTTTTGTCCGCAATTTTTTGGTCAATCAAAGTGAAAATGAGGGAACGTCAGGCTATTTCCAAAAATTGCAATCGCGCCAGGATCATGTGATCACTGAATTTTTTGAAGATCAGAATAATGGAGAGCGGGCGTTTTTAGTGGCCAAGAAAATATTTTTACGCAGTACCGGTCAAGATCCATCGCAACCAGAAACTTTCCGGGGTTATCTGGCGATAACCCTGAGCGCAGACTTTTTGCGGAAAGAAATTGAATCTGCGCGTATTGAATCGAGTGGTTTTATCTTGGTAATCGATAATGAAGGAAATGTCATCTTTTCGCCTTCTTGGGCCAAACTTCCGTCTCGGTTTCCGCCAACATTACTCGCTTCAGTCACCGCGACAGACAACCATGAACCGGGCCAGGGCCATCCGATCCGAACGCAGGAGTTTGGCAAACCGGCATTGATGCATAGTCTGCGTTTGCACGATTCGCTGTATCTCGTGGCACTGCTGTGGGAAGAAGATCTCCATGCCCTGTCCCGTCCCCTCAGTTGGGCGGTAGGAGGAATGACGCTGATTGGCATACTGCTTGTGGTGGTATTAATTTATGGAACCATCAAAAAAATTCTTCTCGATCCCATCATCCGACTTTCCCAGGCGGCGCAAGGAGTGGGAGCCGGTCACATGGAAAACCAGGTTGATCTTGGCAACATCCAGGAACTTGTCTCTCTTGCGAACAATTTCAACACCATGGTCAGGGATTTGGCGCAATCCCACGAAAAAATATTCCGCCAGAATGAGGAACTTCAGGAATTAGGGCGGATGAAGGATGATTTTCTGGCCAATGTCACCCACGAGTTGAAAACTCCAATGAACGGTATTCTGGGTTTGGGACAGGCGATCCAGAATGGGTCTTACGGGAGCGTGCCTGAATCCATGGGCAGGCCATTGGATCAGATCATTGTTTCCGCCCAGCGTCTGTTGCGTCTGACGTTGCAGATTCTGAGCTTTACCCCCAACAAAAAAATGATTACCCGGTTGGAAGAAATTGTTCTCCATGATTTTCTGACGGATCTTTTGGGGCCGTTTGAAAGTCAGGTCACGGCCAAGGGGCTTGTCCTCGATATCCAGGTCGATTCCACCTTGCGGATAAAAACCGATCGGGAACATTTGGAGACCATCCTCATCAATCTGGTCGGCAATGCCGTCAAGTTTACCCACCAGGGCCGGGTGCGCGTCATCGCCCAGGAGTTGGCGGCAGAAGCGCTGGCCATTACGGTGGCCGATACGGGCATTGGCATCCCCACAGGGTATCATGAAAAGATTTTTGAACGTTTTCAACAGGGGTTTGGTTCGGAAAATCGGGCCTATGAAGGCTCGGGTTTGGGTTTGTCCATCGTGAAGCAATCCTTGGATGTCTTGAATGGGGTCGTACATCTCGACAGCACCCCTGGAGAGGGAAGTCTGTTTACGATTTTGCTGCCTTTGAAGGAGGGACTCAATCAAGAAACGTTGTTGTCCCTTTGGTCCAAACAACCGGCCATGCAGCGGTTTTTGCCTTCCCAGTCACCACAACCGGAGTCGGACTTAAATTTGGCACAAGCTGGCGCGGATGTTCCTCTTGCCCGTGCCGCCATTTCCGAAAGCGATGAGGATACGATTATCCTGGTGGTGGATGATGATGCCATCAATCGGGAGGTGGTACGAGCCAACCTGGGGGCGCATTTTGCGGTGATTGAAGCCGAGAATGGTGCCCAGGGGTTGGATTGGCTGGGGAAAAAGGCAATCGATCTGGTTTTGCTGGATTTGATGATGCCGGAGATGTCGGGATACGAAGTGTTGGAAACTTTGCGTAACCAGGAATCCGCACCTCCGGTCATCATCCTTTCAGCCAAGGATCAGTCGGCGGCCATTGTCAGGGCGTTTTATCTGGGGGCGGTGGATTATGTGACCAAACCGTTTCACAGGGAGGAACTTGTGGCCAGGGTCAAAGCCCAAGTGACGCTGCGGCGCAACGCCAAAAGAATTTTGGAGCAAAAATTGACCGAAACCAGGCTGTTGGGCGAAAAAAAATTGGCGGAGTCGGCTGACCAAGCCAAAAGCGAATTTTTAGCCCACATGAGTCACGAAATCCGCAACCCCATGAACGCCATCATAGGGTTGAGTCAATTGATCTTGAAAACCGAACTGACCGAAAAACAGGGCGACTATTTGAGTAAGATTCAATTATCGGCCAAAAATTTGATGATGATTATTAACGATATTCTGGATTTTTCCAAAATCGAGGCAGGGAAGATGACGATGGAATCCATCCCTTTTTCCCTGGAGAAAATGTTGCGTGACACCGTGGGTCCATGGGGGGCGAGAATTGAAGAAAAAGGATTGGAATTGCTGGTAAAATCGCCGCAAAACCTACAATTTTCATTGTTGGGTGATCCCCTGCGGTTGGGACAGGTTTTTTCCAATCTGATCAGTAACGCCATTAAATTTACCGACCGTGGCGGATGGGTTGTCGTCGTGGTGGCGGTGGCGGAAGAAACTGAAACTTTGGTGCAACTGAAATGTTCGGTGCAGGATAGCGGTATTGGCATGTCTCCGGAGTCGCTGGGAAAGATGTTTCAACCCTTCAGCCAGGCCGACGCAACCATCACCCGCAGGTATGGTGGCACGGGCTTGGGATTGACCATTTGCAAGCGGATTGTGGAAATGCTGGGGGGGAAGATCTGGGTGGAAAGTCAGCCGGGGCGGGGCAGTATTTTTCATTTTACGGCCTCCTTTGGCAAAGGGCCATACAACGAAGGTCGCGCCGTTTTTGCGTCGGACACTTTGAAGCCGGAGGGGTTTACCTTTTCCGGAACCCGGATCCTGTTGGCGGAAGACAACGCCATAAACCAGATGGTGGCGAGGGAGATGCTTGAGAGGGCCGGTTTCAAGGTTGAAATTGCCAACCATGGCCGGGAAGCGGTCGAAATGGTGAACCATGCTTTTTATGATGCGGTATTGATGGATTTACAAATGCCTGAGATGGATGGTTTGGAGGCGGCGCGACAAATTCGCGCCGATCAACGGTTTAAAAAATTGCCCATCATCGCCATGACGGCCCATGTCATGGCCAGTGATCGGGAAAAGTGCCTTGCGGCGGGGATGGACGATCATGTGTCCAAGCCCATGGATCCTGTCAATCTCCTTGGAGTGTTGCAGCGATGGATTATGCCCCGAGAGGGGGTGTCGGAGAAGGCCGATGTTTTGCCGCAGAGGAAGAGGCGTTTTCGGGACAAGGAATATTCTTTTCCGAAGGAACTTCCAGGGTTGGATGTGGCTGTTGCACTCAACCGTATATCTGGCGACCAAGGATTGTATCGGTCGATGCTGATAAATTTCAAGCGTGATTTTTCCGGGTTTTCCCAAAAAATCCAGATGGCCCTTGGGGGAGGGGATCAGGATGAGGAAAAATTGGCCAGGACAATGATTCATACGATCAAAGGAACGGCAGGAAATCTTGGTGCCCAGGGGCTTTATGTTGCCGCCCGTGATTTGGAAATCATGGTTACGGCGCGCAAGCGGGAGATGTGGCCTCCATTGATTGAACAATTTGGACAATCTTTGGCCCAGGTATTGGAGTCCATTACCCGGTTGGCTGCACAGAAGGAGGAAGAAAGGGAGAGCCACGTAGGTATGGACATGGTTGCGGTAAAGGCATTAAACCCGGAACAGATTTCTCCTCTGATGGTAGAATTATTTCATCTCCTTGCCAGGAACAATATTCGGGCGGAAGAACGGATGGATGATCTGGGAGAGTTGCTTAAGGGAACGGTGTTGGAGGGGCAAATGATAATTTTGACGAATGAAATCAGCGATCTTGATTTTAAAAAGGCTACCCGAACTCTGGTCGGTATGGCTGCAAGCCTGAATATTTCCCTGGGTGCGACGTAACCATTCCGTCCCCCCCTTTTTTCTAAAGGTTAAACTATTGGGGGGGGGGGGGGGGGGGGCGTATTGTGTCCCCGGAATTCCCCCGACTGGGGCTGTGAAGGCTTTTGCGTTATCAGGCCCGCTTGAGAGGTAATGATTGACACTGTAATCCCGGAACCCGCGCCATTCTCTGATCGTTGGTCAGCAGGACTCCGTCCAGCGATAACGCCGTGGCCGCGATAATGGCATCCGGCAATTTCAATCCTTGATGTCGGCGTAAACGAATGGCTTGCTCCTTGATGTCAGGGTCCATATCAACGACATTGATATCGCGGAGCAAGGCCCGAATTTTTGATTCTTCGGGCTGACTCAATGAGGGATGCGAAAGGAGTTCCATCTCGGTGATGGTTGAGGCAAAGTAACGTCTGATTGGTAACGGTTCGGCCAGTTCATCGCCAAGGAGGGAGAGGATGATATTGGTGTCCAGAACGTGGTTCACGACCACTCGTTCCGGCTACGTGCCTGATAGGCCAACGGTGATTCAGTCAGATTCACAGTGCCCGCATAACGGGACAAGTCAACTTCTTGGACCAAAGGGGCTTGGATTTTGAGTTGCTGTTCGATCCGCAACCAGTCATCGTAGTTGATCTGGACGGCGATGGGTCTGTGTTCCTCATCGGTGACCAGTTGTTTTCGGATGGTCTGCATGGGAGCCTCCCGTGGTGGTTTCAATCTTTCAAGGGCAAGAGACCATTCTCTGTTTTGATCATGGTGCTGACTTTATCATGGTTTCCTTCATTGTTCAACAGAGTTGGCCCACCAAGGTGTTCGGATCGTTCCCGAAAGAACTTGGGGACACTATACCGATTAAGGATCTGGTGACATTAAGAATCTGGGAATTCCGGGGACACAATACCAGGGATACCAAATTGTTGCACCCCCATTCCGGGGACACCCGGCTCATTTATTGCGGTGGGGCGAATTTTCCGAATTTGGTTGGGTGTCCCCAGAATTGCGGTATCCCGCAATAATTTTTGCTAAATTTTATTTTTTCGATACCTTTGAATCAAGGCCGTTTTCCTGCCGACAGTTCGATATTGTCGAAGGCCATGTCGCCGTTGTGGTTAATCAGGGCCAAGCCGTCAAATCCAATCCCACTGGTCATATCGCGAAATTGTAAAACAGTGCGGCCATCCAGTCCAACCGTCATGGTACCATTATCGAACCGCTTCCAGGACAATTCATGGTTGAGTCCGTCACCCAATCCATTTCCAGGTAACATGGCCACGGATTCAGGGTGATGGGCTTCGTTGAACCGAAGGATTTCCAGCGTTTTGTCTTTATTTGGATCGGCGTTCAAACGTAAACGGTAACCGGAACGAATGTCCAGGTCATGGTACAAACCGACCTCCCCCTCCCCCTGGGAAGCATCGGAGCGAAAACTGAAACGTACCAAGAACGTGTTGGGGGTCGCAACCGGGACGTGGATGACGGCGGTGTTTTTGTCGATCTTGGCTTTCGCCTTTCCGGACTGCGGATTGTTTCCCTGACCGGCACTGTCGGCCAACATGCCCACAATTCCCATGACCGCCCTTATGTCCGGATCGGCTTTTTCGTCAGGCTCCATCCCCCCTGTCTGCATGGGCAGTACATCGGTCCTGGCCTGGGACGAAAACAAGGCACCACCCCCGTCAATGTAAAAACGCCCCGCCATGACCGTCCAGGCCGGGTTGGTGTCATAATCGCCATCGTCGAAGCGATCCACCAACAAAGGCTTCTCAGGTTCAACACGGGTACGGTCCAATATTTTATCAAGTTTTTCCAAAAACTCGGGCCGGGCCGCCTTGGTCCGTCTTCCCTCTTCCACGACCCGGCGCAACTCGTCCAGGGATTTTTCCGCGTCGGTTCCGGCAGCACACAGGACCGCCGGGTGCCACGAAACAAGCATGGCCACCACCAACCACCGACCACCCCGGAAAATACGAAAACGTATCAACGGGTCACCTCCGCTGTCGGCACGATTTCAATGGCTTTTTTCATCGGTAGCCATGGTGGGTTCCGGATTTTCAAAGATGCGAAAATAATTGTCGAGGTACCACTGGGTGATTTTTTCCATCCGGCGGCCATGATTTTCCCGGATAATCGCGGTGGCCACCGCCCGACGTTCAAATTCTTCAATGTTAATGTGTCCGCTGTCCAATTCCTGCCGGTCCTGCTGCTCCAACCTGCTCAGGCGCGAAAAAATCGCATTCTGTGGACCATATACCGAATGAATTTGTTTCAAGGCATCGTAAACAGTCAGCCCGGCTTCGGGCGGTGGAGGAGCCTTGGGCGTTGTTTCTTTTAACGTCACAAAAAACTGATCCAACTCGGGTGCACGATCAGCGACCCGAACCCCATCGATAAAATAGTCCGAAGCGTCAATCCAATCCCCCGAAGGGGCGGTTCGGTCCGGCCTCGGCGCAGAAGTCTCGGCGCGAAAAGCCGGCTTCCGGCTGGAGGCACTGCTGTAAAAATCCTGGAGGGAAATCCATGTATCTGGCAACCGGCTTTGTCCCACCTTGTCCTCCCACTCGAAGCTGCAATTCCAGAGGTGTCGATTAGCCCTTTCATCGACCATGGACGGGGTAAACATGAGCGATTCTGTACAGCCACCCAATAAATCATGGCCACACGACCTGGAAGGTTGACAGGGAATCGCCAATCGCCAAGTCAGTCCCCATAATCATCAGGGTCTTATTGTGAAAAAGCGACGATTGACAAGGAAAAAACACTGGTTCAGGATTATTGCTGATCAATCCATTCATCTTTTGAGGATCAACAGGTTCCGTGGGTAAAAAATTTAATAAAAAACAGACCTATGGAAAAAAAGAGATTCCCTTTCACAGGGCTGCCCCCCCGGATTGGCTTAACACGGCCCGTGTTGAGTCTTTGTTCAAACAGGGGGTCGATCTGCATGCCCAGGGAAAATTGAACGAAGCCGTGGAATTCTACCAGCAGGTGGTGTATCACCAGCCAGATCATGCCAATGCCCTGAACAACTGGGGGATGATCCTCCAGGATCTGGGACACCATTCGCAGGCCATGGCCCTCTATCGTCAGGCACTCGCCATCCGGCCCGATTTTGCCGAAGTCATGAATAACCTTGGGGGGTTGCTGCGCCAAACCGGGAATCTGGATTCCGCCCTGGGCATGTTTCAATCGGCCATCCAGGCTCGCCCCGATTACATGGAGGCCTATTTCAATGGCGGCTCGCTGCTGCAAATCCAGGGCCAGTGGGACACCGCTCTGATTTATTTTTCCAAGGCCTTGGAACTCCATCCCAACCATCCCCAGATCTTGTTCCACATGGGGGTTTTGTTTCAACAACAGGGTAAGCCGCATCTGGCGATTCAACATTATCGCCAGGGGTTGGCAACGGTTCCCGATCATCATGAGGTGCTCAATAATCTGGGCAGGGCTTACCTGGACTCAGGCGACGCCAACGCCGCCATCCAACACCTGCAAAAAGCCCTCGATGTGGTTCCCGCCTTTCCGGAAGCTTATAACAATCTGGGCATCGCCTGGGATACGCTGGGAGACCGTGATCAAGCCTTGGACTGCTTCAAAAAAGCATTGCAGTTGAAGCCCGATTTTCCCGAAGCCCTCAATAATTGTGGCAACATGTTGAACAAGCGACACCAGCCTGAGTTGGCCCGGGATTGTTTCGAGGAGGCACTGCGGCTCCGGCCTGACTATCCCGAAGCCTGTTGCAACCTGAGCAGCAGTTTGCACCAACTCGGTCAATTGCAGGAAGCCTTGGCCATGCTGCAAAAAGCATCATCCATCAGCCCCAACTTTCCCTCGATCCATTACAACGAAAGCTTGATCCGGCTGTTGCTGGGAGAATACACCCTGGGCTGGGTTTTGTTCGAGTGGCGTTGGCTATCGCAGGATATTAAAATCTACAACCATTCACAACCATTGTGGGATGGCTCCCCCCTTGAAGGGGGTACAGTTTTAGTGCACTGTGAACAAGGCTTTGGCGACAGCGTGCAATTTATCCGTTATGTCCAGGCGGTTAAGTCCATGGTGGGAAAGGTGGTGGTCCTCTCCCCTCCCCCTCTGGAACGATTGTTTCGGACAATCGCAGAAATTGACACCCTGGTCAGCCAGTCCGATCAGATTCCTCCCTGTGGTTGCCAAGTTCCCCTGATGAGCCTGCCTCTCGTGTTGCGAACCACCCTGGAGACCATTCCCGCCAACGTCCCCTATCTCAGGGCCGATCCCCTTCTGGTTGCCCATTTTCAGGATCGCCTGGGATCCAGGGGAAATTTTAAAATCGGTCTGGCTTGGCGTGGCAATCCCAGGCAAAAGAACGATGGTAACCGCTCCATGGATCCCCAGGCATTGCGGCCCTTGCTGGAAGTTCCAGGCTGTACCTTCGTCAATCTACAGAAAGACGCTGCCGCTGCCGATCTGCAAACCTTTTCAGGTTGCCGTGATTTTATTGATCTGAGTCACGAACTGTCCGATTTTGCCATGACCGCCGCCCTGATTACCCACCTTGATCTGGTCATTTCCGTAGACACTTCCATCATTCATCTGACCGGTGCCCTGGGGCGGCCAGGCTGGGTCATGCTCGCGGCCATCCCCGATTGGCGTTGGTTGCTCCAGCGCCAGGATTCCCCCTGGTACCCAACCTTGAGGTTGTTGCGCCAGCCTGGAGCACGGCAATGGGATGCGGTGGTGAACGAAATCGTTGTCCGGCTGCAAGCGGTTCTGGCTGGAAAAATGCCTGTCCTCTGGCCGTTGATTTCGTGAATTGTTTAAAAACGATGCAATGATCGAGAATGCGTTGACCGTTTTTTAATCAACCCGCCTTAAAAACAGGCAGTTCCCGCCGCAGTAAAAATTCCATGTCTTTGTTTTTTCAGCCAATGCAGTCTGGTCTGTCCCTTGCCATGGAGAACAAGACCGGGGCTTGCTCTCCCCAGAGGTCAAACCACTCTTTATCCATGGCAGAACCCAATGAGAAAAAAACAATGGCTAACCGGGCTGGGCCTCGGGGGTTTCCTGATGTTCGCCTCCCTCGATGCGTTGGCGGATACCGCAACCCTCAACCAGGCCGGTACCGCCTGGGTATTGACCGCCACGGCCCTGGTTTTGTTCATGACCCTCCCTGGACTCGCCTTGTTCTACGGCGGTCTGGTCCGCACCCGAAATGTCCTTTCCATCCTCATGCAATGTTTCAGTATTGCCTGTCTGGTTTCGGTAGTCTGGTTCGTCTTTTCCTACAGTGTCGCCTTCGGTGATGGCGGCAGTGCCCAAGCCGTGTGGGGTGGCCTGGGAAAAATGTTTCTCCTGGGTGTCTCTCCCGCATCTCTGACGGGTGAAATACCCGAAACCGTGTTCATCATGTTCCAGATGACCTTTGCCATTATCACCCCGGCCCTGATTATCGGCGGTTTTGCCGAAAGGGTTCGGTTTTCTGCCGTTCTGCTGTTTTCATTGATGTGGGTCGTCATCGTTTACGCCCCACTTTGCCATTGGGTGTGGGGGGGAGGTTGGCTGGCGAAGATGGGATTCATGGATTTTGCCGGTGGTGCGGTCGTCCATATCAATGCCGGAATCGCAGCCCTGGTTGCCGCCGTGGTCATCGGTCATCGCCGTGGTTTTCCAAAAACCGCCATGATGCCACACAATATGACCATGGTTTTTACGGGGGCTTCCATGCTTTGGGTCGGCTGGTTCGGATTTAACGGCGGCAGTGCCGTGGCCGCCAATGGTAGTGCCGGAATGGCCATCCTTGTTACCCATCTGGGTGCCGCTGCCGGATCCCTCGCCTGGATGACCATGGAATGGGTACGTCATGGCAAACCCAGCATTTTGGGTATCGTTACCGGTATGGTGGCGGGTCTGGGTACCATAACTCCCGCTTCCGGATTTGTCGGGCCCTCTGCGGCACTCCTCATCGGACTGGCTGCTGGATGGGTTTGTTATTGGTTTACACAATTCGTCAAACAAAAACTGAAAATCGATGATTCCCTCGACGTTTCACCTGTCCATGGCGTTGGGGGTATCCTGGGTACCGTCCTCACAGGTGTTTTCGCCGCCCCTGCCCTGGGTGGAACCGGCTTTGCCAGCGGTGGCACTATGTTGCACCAGGTGGCTGTCCAAACTCTGGGGGTGATTGCAACCCTTGCCTGGAGTGGCATCCTGACTTTCATTATTCTCAAGGCGGTCGATGCCATGGTTGGCCTGCGTGCCGAGCGTGATCAGGAAACCGAAGGATTGGATCTGGCGTTCCATGATGAAAAGGGATACAACCTTGAAACTGGCAACTTTTAAGAAGAATAAAGTCCGGCAATAATTTTTTCGGGGGGTTCAAGGGAAGGATCATCATCCCCCCCCGTGCTGCGGTTTGGAGGCAGCAGCCCCCAAGGTTTTGATTTTGACTTTATGCCCGCAGGGCAGCATGTTCATCCGGTTAAAATATCAACTTTCATGTAGAGAGGATTTGGCAGAATGGCTGATCAAGAGGCGGTAAAAAAGGTTATGGCCATGATCAAGGAGCACGACGTCAGGTTCGTGGACTTCCGTTTCACCGATTTTCACGGCAAATGGCAACATATTACCTGTTCGATTCGCCAGTTCAGTGAAGACGTTTTTGAAAACGGCTTCGGTTTTGATGGATCGTCCATAGCTGGCTGGTGCGAGATCAACCATTCCGACATGGTTTTCAAACCCGATCCCACCACGGCAGTCATGGACCCTTTCACCGAAGTGGCCACTCTGGTTCTTGTCGCCGATGTTCATGATCCCTTCACTGGCGAAGGATATTCCCGCGATCCCAGGGCTGTTGCCAAACGGGCCGAGGCCTATCTTTCCTATACCGGCATTGGCGATACCGCCTTTTTTGGCCCGGAAGCGGAATTTTTCATCTTCGACTCAGCCAAGTTTGGTGCCGGCATCAACTTTGCGCAGGTGGAGCTGGATTCCGAAGAAGGGGCCTGGAACAGCAATGCCGACTATGAAGACGGCAACCATGGCCATCGCCCCGGAGTCAAGGGTGGGTATTTCCCTGTCCCTCCCGTGGACTCCTTTCAGGATCTGCGCTCCGAAATGTGCATGATGATGGAAGAAATGGGTATCGAGATTGAGTTTCACCATCACGAAGTAGCGACCGCTGGTCAGTGTGAAATCGACATGCGTTTTGGCAAGTTGACCCATATGGCCGACTGTATCCAAAAGTATAAATATGTCGTGCACAATGTTTCCCATGCCGCCGGCAAGACGGCTACCTTCATGCCCAAGCCCCTCTCCGGGGACAACGGTTCCGGGATGCACTGCCACGTTTCCATTTGGAAGAACGGCCAGCCCACCTTCGCGGGCAATCAATACGCCGATCTTTCCCAGGAGGCTTTATGGTTTATCGGGGGGATTAAAAGGCATGCCCGTGCCCTCAATGGTTTTACCAACTCGACCACCAATTCCTACAAACGCCTGATTCCGGGTTTTGAAGCCCCGGTGCTTCTGGCACATTCCGCGCGCAACCGCTCCGCCAGCATCCGTATTCCCGTCGCCAGCAACCCCAAAGCCAAGCGTTGCGAAGTCCGGTTTCCTGATCCCGCCTCCAATCCTTACCTTGCCTTTGCAGCGATCCTGATGGCCGGTCTGGATGGGATCGAGAATAAAATCGATCCGGGTGCCCCCATGGAAAAAAATCTGTATGACCTGCCACCGGAAGAATTGAAAGCCATCCCCACCGTCTGTGGATCCCTTAGGGAAGCCTTGGAAGAACTTTCCAAGGATCGCGAGTTTTTGAAGAAAGGAAACGTTTTCAGTGACGATCTGATCGATGCCTGGATCAAATTGAAAATGGAGGAAGTTTACCGGGTAGAACACACGCCCCATCCTGTGGAATTTCTCATGTATTACAGTTCTTGATCGGTTGGATCTGTTTTGTTGTCAAGGCCCTTCCCCCCGTTGGGGAGGGCCTTTTTTTTGGGGGAGCGACGGCGGCCTTGAATAGAATTTATCAATGACCCGGTGGCCGGGTCCGGCGTGTTTCCAGCTTTCGTCATTTTATTTAATGAGTATTGAATGCGGGCTTCTTCACAGGTTATCCACAGAACCTGTGGATAAGTCTGTGGAGAGTTGTGGAACAATCGCTTCAAAAGATTCTTTTATCGGATCATATTCGACCAGGCGTACCCGACGGATGCAACCATGGGAATCGTCGCGTTGACCGATGAAGCGGACGGTAAAATAATCTTCCGATGTGCCAATGGCATAGCCATTTTCCAATTGTTCCACCAGGACATCGGCGGGGTAGAGCAGTCGTTGTTGGATGCGGGCATGGAGCTGGTCTTTTCCGGCCTGGCGGAGCAGGGCAGCGCGTTGTCTGATGACAGGATCGGGGACGTGGTGTTGCCTGGGAAACCGAGCGGCGGGGGTGTTGGGACGCTCGGAGTAGGGGAATACGTGAAGGAGGCTCAATCCGCCTTCTTGCACCATGGCCAAGGTGTTGGCGAAGGCCATTTCGGATTCGGTGGGAAATCCGGCGATGAGGTCGGCCCCCAGGGCGATATTGGGGTTGATGCGGCGCAATTGGTCGATGCGTTTGAGTATGTCACGGCGTTGGCCGTGGCGTCCCATGCGCTTGCGGATCAAATCATCGCCGCTCTGGATGGACAGGTGGAGATGGGGGCAGAGGGGGGAGCCGGGGGCGAACAGTTCCAGCAATTCATCGTTTAAATCCATGGGGTCTATCGAGGAAAGACGCAAACGGGCGTTTTGGCACAGAGGGATCAACATGTTCAGGATCGCGCTCAAGGATAAAACGGGGGACAGATCCCGACCATAGGCCCCGATGTCGATACCCAACAAGACCAACTCCCGACTGCCCGAATCCAAATAGCTGGCCGCCTGTTGCAAGATACGACGGGCCTCCATGCTGACTCCGGGTCCGCGGACTTGGGGAATAAGGCAATAGGTGCATTTTCGATCACAACCGTCCTGTATCTGCAACGAGGCTCGGGCGCGGTTTTCGCTATGATCCAGGATGGGTCCATGGACGGCGATGCTACCACCCTCCTCCATGGAAATTGGAAAAGGATCGGTGGATGGGTGATTTTGTCGGTGCCGGTTCCAAAAATTCCACAGATTTTTTTTGTCACCGTTACCCAGGACCAGATCGACATTGGGTTGATTGGCAAAGGTTTCTGGCGACCGCTGGGCATAACATCCGGTGACCACCAGACGGGCGTCGGGGTAGTCGCGGCCCAGTTTGCGGATCAATTTTCTCGCCTGCCGCTCACTTTCACGGGTGACCGAACAGGTATTGATGATGATGATACCTGCCTTATCCAGGGAACATGTGGTATCATGGCCGTGATCGCTCCCCATCTTGAGGATCAGGTCGGTTTCAAACTGATTGACCCGACATCCCATGGTCAGAATGGCTACCCGTTGGGAACTGTTTGTTTTTTTCATGTGTTTAAAAGGGGGAGTTTCCCTCCCTTGTGTCTTTAGGCGATTGGATGCACACCCATGGTTTCTTCTTTAAGAAATGGATTTCCACCGTTCATAGCCAACCTTTTGGATCAACTCGATCAGTTAATCGGCCCCATTCATCTGGTTGGGAGTGCCGTGCGCAATGTTCTTCAAGGCTGCCCCCTGAGCAATGATCTGAATATACTGACTCCACGCCCCCTGGAACAGTGTCTTGATGCCCTGCGTCAGGCGGGGCATGATGCCGTCGGCGGCGGCGGTGGAGAAAAATCATTGTTTGTGCCCCTCAAAGGGTGGGAAAAACCCAAAACTATCGAAATATCCAAGTTTCGCCATCGTCCAGCCCAGACTCCCACCATCGAAGAAGACCTTCTGCATCGGGATGTGACCGTCAATGCCATGGCCTATGCCTGGCCCGATGGTCCCCTGATCGACCCGTTCAATGGCCGAGGCGATTTGGATTCGGGCCGTATTCGTCTGGTCAACGGTGAGGAAACCCTGCATGGCGACCCTCTGCGCGCGGTGCGGTTGTTTCGTTTTTCCCTGCAATTATCCGCCGTTCCCAACCCGGAAGATTTGCAGCATTGCACCCGGATTTCCCTAGACCAGGTGCCGGCGGAAAGAATACGGGTGGAACTGGATCGAATCTTTTCTTTCTCCCTGGATTCCCAACGGGGGCGTGAGTTGTTGTTTTCCCTGTTTGATTCCGATTTGGGTACGGCCATGTTTCCCGAATTGAAATGGTCGCAACATTTGCCCTTGCCTGGCAGCCTGAATAAATGCAGCGTCTGGCATCACACGGTGCGAACGCTTCTGTCCATCACCTGTTCTCCCAGGGAAGAGGACATTTCCCTGTTGGATTTGCGCTGGACTGTAGTATTGGCAGGTTTGGTGTTTCACTCCAAGGATTTACGCAACCTGCAAAAGGTAGAAGACCGGGGAGGGCATGAGCGAACCATCCACCAGATCACCTCCATTCTTAACCGTTACGGTTTTTCAAGAAGGCGGCAAAAGAAAATTCTCAATATCCTCAACAATCTCGGCCTTGGATTTCCATTCAGTGATCGGGCATTGAAACGTTTGCTGGGGGAAGCGGTCCCCATTGAAGGTTTGGTAACCGTCATCCACCACTGGAAGCGGGGATGTTGGGACAGTAACCTCGAAGAGAAACAAAAAACGGAAAAGGAATATGCTCGGGTTCTGGAGCGTTGTCGCGGTTTGCGACAGTCGCATACAATGCTGCGAAGTGATGACCTTGCCGTGAGTGGGGGCGACTTGCGCGAAATAGTCCGGCGCGGACCAGGGCCTTGGCTGGGAGAATTGCAAAAATGGCTGCTGGTCTGGATTGGCGAAGATTTTACACGCAACAATCCCGATTCAATCCACAGAAAAGTCCTGGAATGGATTGCCTCCCAGGATAAATTGTAGTCCTGCCGTGGATTCGTGATACCTTGGTCACAAGGAACAAAGGGGGGCGACGATTTCCCGTTGCCTTTCCGGGGTAAATCGTTCATGTTTGCCCGGCGTCACCGCCAAGAGTGAGTGCAGCAGGGTAAACCAGTGTTAAACCTTCTTAACGAGTGAGGATGCTTTCATGTCGAGACGCGGTCTTGTAGCTGGAAACTGGAAAATGAACGGGCTGATCGGCGTGGCCGATTCTTTGGTGGGCGGGATTTTGGACGGTCTGGCCAAAAGGGCCGGCAAATCCGTTTGCGAAGTGCTCGTGTGCCCCCCGTTTACCGCCATTCAATCGGTGGGCAAACGTGTTGGAGGTACTGCGATCCGACTGGGCGGGCAGAACATGTCCGAACACAAGCCGGGTGCCCATACCGGCGAAATCACCGGTCAAATGTTGACCGAACTCGGATGCACCTATGTCATCCTTGGACACTCCGAGCGGCGTAGCATGTACGGCGAGGACAGCGCGTTGGTCAGCCGCAAAATGGCCAGTGCCTACCGGGATGGGTTGACCCCCATTGTCTGTGTCGGTGAAACCCTGGCAGAGCGGGAATCCAACAGAACTCTCGATGTCATCGGCGAACAGGTCTCCGCCATATTCCCCAATCTTCCTGCCGACGAAGCCAAACGGCAACAGTTGGTACTGGCTTATGAGCCGGTGTGGGCCATCGGTACCGGTAAAACCGCATCTCCGGAACAAGCCCAGGAAGTTCATGCCTTCATTCGAAAAATGCTGGTGGACAAACTGGGTAACGATACCGCCTCCAAGGTCAGGATTCTCTACGGCGGTTCCGTCAAGCCCGACAATGCCTCTGTCATCTTCTCCAAACCGGATGTGGATGGTGGTCTCATTGGCGGCGCAGCCTTGAAAGCGGAGGATTTTCTGGGTATCATCGACGGCTTTCCGGGCTGAACGGTTCGCAGACCGTTTTTTTTACAGAAAATTTTCGTCGACCTCGGGGATGTTTTGAGTCCAGTATGGCCCTTATCGTCACAGTTGTTCATATCCTCGTATCGCTTGCCCTCATATTCGTGGTCCTGCTGCAAAAAGGCAGCGGCGCGGATATGGGGGCGGCATTCGGCGGCAGTTCCCAGAGTGTTTTTGGGTCTCGGGGATCGGGCAGTTTCCTGGGGAAATTGACCGCCACTCTGGCAACAATTTTTATGGTCACCAGTCTTTCTCTGGCGTTCTTCACCACCCAGAGGGGGGCGGGTGTTTCCGTCATGGGCGTTCCTGCTGCCGGATCTCAAAAAGCCGGGGCTGGAGAAACCCCTCCGGCAACTGGGGCAGAACAGGACTTGGTGCCACCAAAGACCCAAAAGGATGCAAAACCGGCAGATTCTGTCCGGCAGAATGAAGATGTGGGTTCCAAGCCGGTTCCCACCATGGATGGCGCGGCGCCCAAACCTGGGGATAGCTCCAAGCCCGTCGGCAAACCGGGCGCGGATGCCGGTCGAACTCTGGTGGTTCCCAAGACCGATGCCAAGCCTGAGAATGTCGGGCCGGCACCGGTAGTTCCCAAGACCGATGCCAAGCCTGAGAATGTCGGGCCGGCACCGGTGGTTCCCAAGACCGATGCCAAGCCTGAGACACTGGTGGTTCCCAAGACCGATGCCAAGCCTGAGACACCGGTGGTTCCCAAGACCGATGCCAAGCCTGAGAATGTCGGGCCAGCACCGGTGGTTCCCAAGACCGATGCCAAGTCAGCCTGCCCGAGCAACGCCTCCTCCGCTCCCTCAAATTGAAACGCATCCCCTTTTCCAGAACCCGGCCAGGAACCCAGCCCAACCGGGAAGGCCCCTGGCATGGAAATGGGCGTACCCTGCCAGGACGTTGCGGTAGATCAAACCGTCATGCTGACCGTCCACTCCGGTACCCCGTCGCACCTTAAAAGCAAAACGTATGTCCGGATGGCTCGCCACCAGACGGGAATAGTGGAATTCGTGACAGTTGACCCGAACGCCCTCCCCTGGCCA
Organism: Magnetococcales bacterium; assembly: GCA_015660855.1. Classification (GTDB taxonomy): domain Bacteria; phylum Pseudomonadota; class Magnetococcia; order Magnetococcales; family UBA8363; genus UBA8363. The sequence continues at coordinate 14,298 of JACSDG010000113.1, read as the reverse complement.
CGGGGTCAGTCCCGTCCCTTCCAGTTCAAGATAACCATGCCCCTGGGGTCGATCATTCATAGCGACATCCACGGGCAATACCCCGGCCATGCGGGCGATGCGCCCGTCCCAGTGAATACGTTCGGCCAAAACCATCAAACCACCACATTCTGCATAGATCGGCATTCCCGCCTGGGCCGCCCGGGCCAGATCCTGCATCAGGTCAAGATTACCTTCCAGGCGTTGCATGAACACCTCCGGAAAACCACCCCCGATGTAGATCCCCTGGATCCCTGCCGGTAACTGTGTGGCATCAAGCATGGAGAACGGGACCAGATCGACCCCCTGCGCCGCCAAAGCCTCCAGGTTGTCCGGATAGTAAAAATGAAACGCCTGGTCTCTGGCATACCCCACCCGGATGCGCCCCCCCGAAAGTTGCGATGCAGGAGATGTATCGTTCGTAGGAAGGGGTTGCAGGGCCGGGGCGTTCAAACCTAAAGCCATGAGGGCATCCAAATCCACCGCGAGAGCCACCATGGCGGCAATCTCTTCTATTTTTCTGTCCAGATTGTCCTGTTCCATGATCGGGTGGAGTCCCAGATGCCGCTCAACAATGCCGGCCCCCTTCACGCTGGCGAGGGATCCGAGGACCGGCACCGGCACATGGCGTTCCATGGCCTGTCGTAACCGTTGTTCCTGACGGCTGGAGGCCACATGATTGAGAATGATTCCCTTGATGACCCCACCCCCGACAAATCCAAGGTGACCCAGCACCACCGGAACGACGCCCCGGGTCGCCCCCCGGCAATCCACCACCAGGACGACCGGAGTTTCCAGATCGGCAGCCAGTGCGGCCCCACAATCGTTCCCATCGGGATCCTGGCCATCAAAAAAACCATGATTCCCCTCAATCAGAGCCAGACCGGCCCCAACCGCATGCTGGCGAAAGCTTTCAATGATCCCCAAACGCCCCATAATGAAATAATCGAGGTTTCGACATTCACGGCCAGCGGCACGGGCCAGCCAACTGGAATCAATGAAGTCAGGCCCCTTCTTGAAAGGGCGCACATCCACCCCACGTTGAGCAAGTGCCGCAACAATGCCAATGCACACCGTTGTTTTACCAGAACTTTTCCTTGGGGCCGCGATCATGACCCGTGGAAGGATGTTATTCCTCCTAGTGTTCATGTTTTCCATTCATGAAAAGCCTTTTCATTTAAAGATATGTCCAAGATTTAAGACTTGGTTCCAGTCCGTCACCCCCTGCCAGCAGTCAAACCACACGAAAGTTTACCCCCCACGATGCCTGATGTCACTACCGAATTTTTCCAGCAAATATTTCCCTATCTCCGGCATCGCATGATATGATCCGATCCTGAGCCTCGGGTATCGCAGACCTTGCGGCAGTATACCTCGACGTATAGGCAATGAATTTTTTTTAAATTCAAAAACAAAGTCAAAACCCTGGGGGCAATCCCCCAGGCCCCTTTCTTCTTTCAATAATTTTATTCACGATGCATCAGTTTTCCAGGGGGATGTAAACAAATTATCGAATGTCAACACGCCTTAAGCTAAATAGCATTCAAGGGGAAATTTATGTTATCCGTTCCATTAGAAAATGAATTGGAAACCGAGTTGCGAACATTGGCCATCCAGATGGGTAAACCCCTGGCCGAGTGCCTCCGGGAGGCTGTTTCCGAATATATTGAGGATCGCCATGATACCCTGGCAGGAATGGCTGCGCTGGAAAGAAACGAAACATCCATCACCCTGGACGAACTGGAATCCCGGTTTGCCCTGGATCATTAAAATCAAGGAAACCGCCCAACGTCAGTTGGCTCGATTGGATCCCCAAACCCGCAACAGGATCATTCACTTCCTGCATGAACATATCATGGGCTGTACGGATCCTCGGCATACCGGAAAAGCCCTCCGCATGAACATGAAGGGCCTTTGGCGATACCGGGTTGGAGACTACCGAATCATTTGCCAGCTCCAGAATGAAACTGTCACCGTGATGGTCCTGGAAATTGGGAACCGGCGGGAAATCTACCGGAAGCACTGACCAGGAATCAAGCCAAATATGGACGACACTACCGCTTGCGCGGGGTAACGCTGGAGCTTTCCTTCGGTTGCCTCATGGGATGAACCGACCTGGAATTCAAATTCTTAGGTTCCTCGTTGCAAGCGCACATAAACTCTTGACCCAACGGTCTTCATGCCCCAAACCGGTGTCCTTCTCCTGCAACTGGGTACCCCCGCCGCTGCGGATTCCGCAGCAGTCCGGCGTTATCTGGCCGAATTTCTTTCCGATCCCATGGTCGTCAGCCTGCCACGATGGCTGTGGCTACCGGTGCTTCATGGAATCATCCTGCGCACCCGGCCCAAAAAATCGGCCCGCCTCTACCAACGCATATGGCTGGAAAACGGACGGTCTCCCTTGCTCCACTACAGCCTGCTCCAAACCCAGGAAGTCGAACGCAGACTTGGCAGCGGAATAATCACGCGCCTGGCCATGCGCTATGGCCAACCCGCCATGGATGCGGTCATTGACGACATGCACCGCCAAGGGATGGAACGCTTGCTGGTACTCCCCCTGTTTCCCCAATACTCCGGCACCACCACCGGGTCGGGGGTGACCAAGGTTTTTCAACGGCTCTCCCGTTACAAACAAATACCCGCCCTGCGTATTGCCCAACCCTTCTTCGACCATCCCGCCTATATCCATGCCCTCGCCGACCGCATCCTCACTCGCGAGCCGCCAAGATCCGGACGACACTATCTGTTCTCCTTCCACGGTCTGCCCCAACAGTATGTCGAGCAGGGAGATCCCTACCACAACCACTGCCTGACAACCGCCAATCTTCTCGCCCAAGCCATCCCTTTGCAAAAAGATCAATGGACCATCTCTTTCCAATCCCGTTTTGGCCCCCAAGCCTGGCTCGAACCCAATACGGCAACCCTGCTCAAAACCCTCCCGAAGCAAGGGATCACCGATATTGCCGTCATCTGCCCGGGATTTGTCGCTGATTGCCTTGAAACTCTTGAAGAAATCGCCATCGCCGGCCAGAAAGAGTTTCTCAGCCACGGCGGCCAGACTTTTGCGTTTGTCCCGTGCCTTAACGACGCCCCGGAATGGTTGGCAGCACTGACCACCATCATCCATGCCGAACTTTCAGGCTGGATTGAACAAGAGTTCCAACATGATCCGTTAAACCTGCCATCGGACCCGGAATTGTAGTAGAATGGGGGCGTGGCAGTGAGATGTACTACTCCAGTCCCAACATCCACCTGAACGTCGCAACCCTGGACCGTTCCTTCATCGGGTAAAACTCATGTACAAGGTTCCTCAACTCAAATCCATCGACGAAGCCCAATTGCTCGTCGAAGAACTTGTCAGCAAAGTCAACGAAGCCAGTGCTGAACTGGAACACGCCAAGGATTTTTCCCGGAAAAATGCCGAAGTCATCGAGAAACTGGCGGCATCGGCTCAGGAAATCGGCCAGGCAGTCAAAATGATCAAAAACATTGCTGGCCAAACCAATATGCTCGCCTTGAACGCCGCCATCGAAGCGGCCGGTGCCGGGGAGGCAGGCAAAGGTTTTGCTGTCGTTGCCAACGAGGTCAAGGATCTCGCCAGGCAAACCGCTGAAGCCACCAACCTGATCTCGCAAAAAATGGGGGAGATCCAAAAAAATACCGCCGAAGCGTCCAATACGGCCCAGGAAATAACACAAAGTATTGACAAGATCCGCGACTCCAATGCCGAAATCATGCAGGTTGCCAAAGATTCCGCCGAGGCCCAGTAACAATCCTCCCCGCAAACTGCCGTGAGGGATGCAAGCCAATGCAACAAAGACCATGCCGTCGTTTCCGGCCAATCCTGAGGTGCCAGTTTTATATGACTGGATGAACGCACAAAACGGGTAGCTTCACCATTCAGCTTTTTTACAGGGTTTACCATGGATCTGCTTTATAAATTGAGCATACGTCACCGCATCACTATTCTCATTCTCCTCGCCGTCGTTGGTGTGTTTATTTCCGGAGTTTTTCCCATCTTCGCCACAAAAGACCAGATGCTGGCCGACAGGGAACAAAAAACCAAACACGTCGTGGAATCGATATCCGGTATTCTGACCTACTACCATGAACGCCAGCAAGCAGGTTCCATGACCCTGGAAACGGCCCAGGCCCAGGCTGTCGAACAAATCAAAATCCTCCGCTATGGCGCGAATGACTATTTCTGGATCAACGATTACACCCCCGCAATGATCATGCACCCGTTCAAGCCGGAATTGAATGGAACCAGTCTGGTCAACTTTTTGGATCCCGACGGAAACAAACCCTTCATATCTATGACAGAGACTGTGCGTCAACAAGGCGAGGGCTTTGTAAGTTATCTGTGGCCCAAGCCCGGATTCGCCAGTCCAGTGCGTAAAATATCGTATGTCAAAGGCTTCGCTCCCTGGCAATGGATCGTAGGTTCGGGGATCTACGTCGATGATGTCGAAACCACCTTCCGCGAAAGCATGCTCCGACTCTTGACCATTCTTTTGGTTTTGGCTTCGGGAATCGCGGCGATATCGTTTCTGATCTCCCAAACCATTCTCAAACAACTCGGGACGGAGATTGTTCCCCTGTTGGATTCGGTCAGAAAAATGGCGGGGGGCGACATATCCGTCAGGGTGCAAACCATCCGGGGCCGGGCATCGGAGGGTGTTGGCGGGGCTATCAATCATTTGGCCGACAGTCTGGCCCAGGTGATGCAGGTTATTTTTCTGCATTCGGGCAGCATCAGTGCCTGTGCCGGAGAACTGGTCAAAATTCGCAATCTGGTGGTTTCTGATGCCAACAACTCCAGCCAGATCAGCCAGGAAGTTTTACAGCACAATGAAAACCTGGCCCAGGAGATTGTCGCCATCACCGAAAAGATCGGGCTGATTAGCGGCAACATCCAGGCGGTTTCCGGAGCCGCCTACCAGGTTTCTGGAAATGTGGCCACCATTGCCTCGGGGGCCGAGCAGGCCAGTGCCAATATATCCACCATGGCCGCCGCCGCCGAGGAAATCACTGCCAATCTGGGGGGAGTCAACCAGAACCTGGCAGATGTCGATCACTCGGTTCAGGCCGTCGCCGCCTCGATTCACGAGATGTCCATATCCTTGGGCGGGGTCAGCGATCTATGTGAAGGGGCCAGTCTGGAATCAAGCAAAGCCAAGGAGCAAGCTGTAAGAACCCAAGGAATCATGGAACGTCTTTCCCAATCGGCCAAGGAGATTGGCTTGGTGGTGGATGTCATCAACAATATCGCTGAACAAACCAACATGCTGGCACTCAACGCCTCCATTGAGGCCGCCGGGGCTGGCGAGTCGGGGAAAGGCTTTGCCGTGGTTGCCAACGAGGTCAAGGAGTTGGCCCGGCAAACGGCCCAGGCCACCCACATGATCTCCGACAAAATTCATGGTATTCAGTCCAATTCCAGTGAAGCCGCCTTTGCCAATTCCGAAATTGGCAAAGCCATTTCCCGCATCAACCAGTCCAACCTGGAGATCACTCTGTCGGTTGAGCAACAGAACAAGACCGTTCAGACCATAGCCTCGGCCATCAACACCGTTGCCCAAAGTGCCGCCTCGGTCACCAAGAGTGCCAGCGAACTCAACATGGCCGCCGAAGAGGTCGCCCGATCGGCCCAAGAGGCTGCCCTTGGAACCTCCGAAGTGGCCCGTACTGCTGCCGAAGTGGCTACCGGGGCTGAGGCTGTCGCCAGGGAGAGTTCTTCCGCAGAGGCTATGTCCAAGGCCATACGCGCCTCTGCCGAAGCCACGGAAGCTGCCTCTAGGATTGTGCAGGAAAAAATGAACGAGGCATCGAAAGTTTCCCAGCAGGCCCTTGGATCGGCCCTGCAGTTTCAGCGCATGGGAGCGGTGCTTCAGGACATGACCGGAGCACTCTTTGCCGCCAGCACGGAGATGAGTACCGGAACTCCGTTGTTCCAAATGCGTCTGGTCAAGGGGGAGCTTCTAGCAACCCAGGCTCTTCTGGAACAGATCATCCAGGGGCGGATTCCCCCGGACTTGACCCAACTTACCGCCCCTGCGGATTCGCCTTTGGGGCAATGGCTGGGCACCCCCAAGGCAGCGGAATTCCAACCCAGATCCCTGGTGGAAGAAATCAAAAGGGTTCTCGATGAATCCCATGGGCAGGCGCGTCTTGCCATCGGCGTTATTGCCGAAAAGGGATGGGAAGGACGAAAAGAGGCCGAAGAGGTTCTGCAACAGTTTTTAGCGAGTCGTAAAAAATTGTTCACTCTGGTCAACAAGGTCTACATGGCCGATACGACCGATACCGAAAATTTGCGTGTCTTTTTCCCATGGACCAAAGAATTGGACACCACCATTCAATTCGTCGATAGCGATCACATCAAATTAGTGGACATGGTCAACAGCCTGCACCGAGCCATGAAAGAAGAAGAGGGATCTTCCAAGGTAGGGATCATCATCGACAGTCTGGTGGAATACGCCGGGACCCATTTTACCCGGGAAATGGACATGCTCAGAAAGCACAACTATCCCGAATGTGACAGCCACGCTGGCAAGCATGACCAACTGGTTGCCGACCTCAAAAATCTTGCGGAAAAATATCACCGGGGAGAATTCACTGTTGTCATGGATCTGCTTTCCTTTGCCAAGGACTGGTTGGTGCAACATATTCTTCGCACCGACATGCGCTACGTGGACCATGTCAAACAGAGGGGACAAAAATAATTTTTGCAAAAAATATTGTGGCGGTTAAGGGGGGGATCATCTCCCCCGGCGGGGGTTGGGACAGCACCCCGAGGTTTTGGTTTTTTGCCCGAAGGGCATCATGTTTTCAAAGTGAGGCAGGCATGTCGATACAAGGTTCCTCAAACCGAACTTTTGGGTTGGTCTTTGCCGGTTTTTTCCTGATTGTCTGCCTCTTCCCTTTAGTACGCCAGGCCCCTGCCCACATCTGGGCACTAGCACCGGCTGTTCTTTTTTTTCTCCTCGCCCTGACGCGACCGCAACTTCTTGGTCCCCTCAACCGGTTGTGGACCCGCTTTGGTTTGATACTCCATCGCATCATGACCCCCCTCGTCATGAGCCTGATTTTTTTCCTGACAGTGACGCCCATCGCCATTCTCATGCGCCTACTGGGCAAACGCCCCCTGTCCCTGGAGTTCGATCCAAAAGCTGAAAGCTACTGGATCTCCCGCAGTCCCCCCGATCCCGAATCCATGAAACAACAATTTTAGTGCGTGTTGATATTCGATAGTTTCGCGGGTCATGTTCTCCCTCCGCCTTCCACCTCGCCCTTCACCAATCGGCGAAGGCACTTCGCCTTCCTTGATGAATCGCGTCCGCAATCGGCACGCCCAGCCAACCGATACGCCGAGAATTTGCGCCGTTATCGCCAGTGTTCCACCGGCCCATAGAGGGTTCCTGTTCCTGTTTACCGCGCCGTGTGCTATTTCTATAGAGGAGATAAAAACTACCAAAGGACAATCAGGCATGACCACGGGCGACACTCCATCCAGCACCCCCGGCAGGGGAACCCTGAAGCTTTCCGATAATGAGCTTCGGGACATCATCCAACGGCTGGAGGCGGGCAAGCCGCTGCCGGACAAATACCGTTTTTTGCTCTTTGATGACAAGCGGGAGGTGGAACTGGTCTGGAACGGCAAGACCAATGAGGTCTGCAACATCGTACTGCCCTTTCAGACCATCGAACATGTGGATGAACCCAGAGCGGAAAAGCTGGAGGACACGGCGGCTCAACTCTCCCTTTTTGATGAGCGCGGGCGTCAACTCAAGGGCTGGACCAACAAGCTGATCTGGGGCGACAACAAGCTGATTCTCGCTTCCCTCAAGAGCGGACCCTTGCGCCAGGAGATCGAAGCCCAGGGTGGGCTAAAACTGATCTACATCGACCCCCCATTCGACGTGGGGGCCGACTTCTCCATGGATATCGAAATCGGCGGCGACACCTTTACCAAGCGTCCCAACATTCTGGAAGAAATCGCCTACCGGGACACCTGGGGCAAGGGGGCGGATTCTTTCATCGCCATGATCTACGAACGGCTGGTGCTGATGCGGGATCTATTGGCGGAGGATGGAAGCATTTATGTGCATTGTGATTGGCGGGTTAATGCATACATACGCCTTGCTTTAGATGAAGTATTTGGCAGTTCATGTTTTCTCAATCATGTCGTATGGAAAAGGACCCCATTTGCTGGCAGCAGTAAGGCACGTGCAGCAAAATACCCAACTAATCATGATAGCATATTCTTTTTTTCAAGAAGTAAACGTTTCAACTTCAATCAACAGTTTTCTCCACATTCTGAAGAATATATCGAGCGGTTTAAAAATCCAGATAATGATCCAAATGGAAATTGGCAAAGTGTTTCACTGAAGACATATTCTCAAGAAACATTTAACCTCCTTAAGAAAGAAGGAAAGCTAATCCCACCCCAGCGGGAAGGTGCTGGGTGGCGGTATAAGTGGTATCTCAGTGAAACGAAAGGAAAGCAAGTCGAAGATATCTGGGTTGATATCAACTTAACCAACCCAATGGCAGGTGAACGTGTTGGTTATCCTACCCAGAAACCCGAAGCCCTCCTTGAACGCATCATCAAAGCATCATCCAACGAAGGTGATTTGGTAGCCGACTTTTTCTGCGGTTCCGGCACCACCGCCGCTGTGGCCGAGAAACTTGGAAGAAAATGGATTTGCACCGACCTGGGCAAGTTCGCCATTCACACCACCCGCAAGCGCATGATTGGTGTGCAACGCCAGCTCAAGACTGATGGCCAGAACTTCCGCGCCTTTGAAATCCTCAATCTGGGCAAATATGAGCGGCAACACTACATCGGCATCAATCCCAATCTGCGCGAAGAGCAGAAACAGCAGCAGTTGGCGGCCAAGGAGGCGGCCTTCCTGGATTTGATCCTGCGCGCCTACCGCGCCGAGAAAACCGAAGGCTTTGCCGCCTTCCACGGCAAGCGTGCCGGGCGACTGGTGGCGGTGGGGCCGGTCAACATGCCGGTGACCCGCCTGTTCGTGGAAGAGATTATTCTTGAATGTCGCAAAAAGCACATCACCCGGGTGGATATCCTGGGCTTTGAGTTTGAAATGGGGCTGTTTCCCAACGTGCTGGACGAGGCCCGCGCCAAAGGTATCGACATCGCCCCCAAATACATCCCCGCCGAGGTGTTCGACAAACGCGCCGTGGAAAAGAACCAAGTGGTCTTCCACGATGTCTCCTTCATCGAAGTCAAACCCCACATCAATGCCGGAACCAAACAGAAGCATGGTGCCGTGGCGGTTGAGCTGACCGATTTCTCCGTTTTCTACTCCCAGGACTCCATCGCCCACGCCGAAGAGACCCTGAAGAACAAGGCCAGCAAAATCGTAGTGGATCGCGGCCAGATTGTGAAGGTAAGCAAGGACAAGGACGGCATCGTTATTCGGGAGCAGCTCACCCAGCACTGGACCGACTGGATTGATTACTGGGCGGTGGACTTCGACTTCGAGAGCAAGCGGGAGATCGTCCACGTTCCCAACCCGGAGACCGGAGAGACCGAAGAGCAATGGACCGGCGACTACATCTTTGAAAACGAATGGCAGAGCTTCCGCACCAAGAAGGACCGTTCCCTTGAACTGACCAGCGTGGCCCATGAATGCCCGCCGGGACGGCGCAAGATCGCCGTCAAGGTGGTGGACATCTTCGGCAACGATACCATGACCATCATTTCCGTCAACGTGGGGGGCTGATCGTCATGGCTTTACATCCCGTTTTTCCCAACTCCCCCCACGCCGTCCTGGACCCGGAAATCCGCTGGTTCCCTGCGGATGAAGCCCTGCGCGAAACCACCGCCGACAAGTTGATGCCGCCATTGGTCCACCAATTGCGGCGCAAGGTAAAGGAGTTCCGCGACGGCGGCTATGTGGGAGCAACCGAGACCAGCCGAAGCCTGCTTAACTGGTGGTTCAAGAAACCCCACCTGCTGCCCCAGTCCAACAGGACCATGGCTCCGTTCCAGTATTACTTCGCCCAACGGGAGGCGTTGGAAACGGTCATCTATCTGTATGACGTGGTAGGGGCCAAGGATAAGTTCGACCTGATGCGCTTTGACAGCAGCGGCACGGTGTCCGCCAGCAAGTTCGACGAGACATGGCGGCGCTATGTCATCAAGATGGCCACCGGCAGCGGCAAAACCAAGGTGATGAGCCTAGCCCTGGCCTGGAGCTTCTTCCACAAGCTCTATGAACCGGGTTCCGACCTGGCCCGAAACTTCCTGGTCATCGCCCCCAACATCATTGTGCTGGACCGCATCTACAAGGATTTTAAAGGATTGCGCCTGTTCTTTGAAGACCCGGTGCTTCCCGACAACGGCTATGACGGTCAAAACTGGCGCGACGACTTCCAGTTGACCTTGCACCTGCAAGATGAGGTACGGGTGACCCACGCCACTGGGAACATCTTTTTGACCAATATTCACCGAGTCTACTCCGGCGACGATATTCCACCCTCCCCCGACGATGAAAACACCATGGATTATTTCCTGGGCAAAAAACCCACGGGGGGTACCACCGATTCCAAGGTTGATCTGGGCATCATTGTGCGCGACATCGACGAACTGATGGTGATCAACGATGAGGCCCACCATATCCATGATGCCAGGCTGGCCTGGTTCAAGTCCATCCAGGACATTCACAACCGCTTTCTACAAAAGGGCGGTGTCTTGAGCCTGCAACTGGATGTGACCGCCACCCCCAGGCATAACAACGGTGCCATTTTTGTTCAAACAATCTCCGACTACCCCCTGGTCGAAGCTATTTCCCAGAACATCGTGAAACACCCCGTGCTGCCCGATGCCGCCAGCCGGGCCAAGCTGCAAGAACGACAAAGCTCCCGCTATACCGAAAAATATGCCGACTACTTGGACCTGGGCGTGATCGAATGGCGCAACGCCTATGCGGAGCACGAAAAACTGGGAAAGAAGGCCATCCTGTTCGTGATGACCGACGACACCAAGAATTGCGACGATGTGGCGGCCTACATGGAAGGGCGGTTTCCGGAATTGAAGGATGCCGTCCTGGTAATCCACACCAAGAACAACGGCGAAATCTCCGAAGCCCAGTCCGGCAAAAACAATGAGGAGTTGGAAAGGCTGCGCAAACAGTCTAATGAGATCGACGCCATGGGCAGCCCCTACAAAGCCATTGTGTCGGTGCTTATGCTCAAAGAGGGCTGGGACGTGCGCAACGTGACCACCATTGTGGGGCTGCGCGCCTATTCCGCCAAGAGCAACATTCTACCCGAACAGACCCTTGGGCGGGGCCTGCGCAAGATGTACCCCGGGGATGTGGAGGAGTATGTCAGCGTGGTGGGGACGAATGCCTTCATGGATTTTGTGGAATCCATTCAGGCCGAGGGCGTGGAACTAGAGCGGAAAGCCATGGGGGAAGGGACTAAGCCCAAAACCCCGCTGGTGGTGGAGGTGGACAATCAGAACAAGGATCTGGACGAACTGGATATTGAAATTCCCCTCCTGACCCCACGCGTCTATCGGGAATACAAAAATCTGGCGGACCTGGACCCACGGTCCATGCCATTCCAGAAAGTGACCTACCGGCAATTTTCCGAAGAGCAACAGCGGGAAATCGTCTTCAAGGACATCACCACAGGCAAGGTGGACCACACCACAATTCTGGATGGTGCCGGGATTGCCGACTACCGAAGCGTGATTGGTTACTTTGTCCAGACCATCATGAAGGAACTGCGCCTAGTCAGCGGCTATGACGTTCTCTATGGGAAGGTAAAAGGCTTTATCCGGGATGACCTGTTCGGCCAGGAAGTTGACCTGGACTCCCCCAACACCCTGCGCAACCTCTCCGAACTCGCCGCGACCAAAACGGTCATCGAGACCTTCAAAAAAGCCATCAACGATCTAACCGTGCGTGACAAAGGAGACGCTGAAATGTCAAGGACCAGGGCTACCTGATGCCGAAGAAGAGCGTCTTTAACCGGGTGATCGGCGACAGCCATTTTGAACTGCAATTTGCAGCCTTCCTTGAGGAAAGCAAGGACGTTGTGTCCTATGCCAAGAACTACCTAGCCGTTCACTTCAAGCTGGACTATGTGAACGCCAATGGGGACATATCCAACTACTATCCGGACTTCCTGGTGAAAATGCGTAATGACCGAATTGTCGTTGTGGAGACCAAGGGCCAGGAAGACCTGGACGTTCCTTTGAAGATGGCCCGCCTGCGGCAATGGTGCGAGGACATCAATACCGTCCAAAACAACCCCCATTTTGACTTTGCCTTTGTGGACCAGGAGAGCTTTGAAAAGTACAAGCCAACCTCTTTCACCGCTTTGCTGGAAGGTTTCACCAAGCACAAACAGGCTAGCCAGGAGCAAACAGGATGATGAAAACCAAGGTATACCCAGAAACCAGTTACGGAACAGTTACATAAATACCTTCAAAGTCGCGACATTAAACCTGAGACTCCGGAGACAATTCGAGTACAGTTCTAGTTTTCTCATTTTCCGACATGTCAATTTTATCTTTGCCATCGTCCATCTTGATAAAGCCTCCTGTTATTGCCTGTGAGGCTAGGTTGATATTATGTATCAATTGACTCATATTGGCCATTCTGCGAAGCAATTGCGCTATGATACGGTCTTTTATTTTCTCCCGTATTTCGCCCCCAAGCGTATCCATTAAACTTTTATCCACCTGAACAAATATACAAGCTTCGTTGGAAACAACATTTGCAGTTCTTGGGGAATTGGCAAGAAATGATATTTCACCAAAGATGGCTCCTGGCCCAAGCTCCGACAAAGGTATCGGATTGCCGGTCTTGAGGACACTAACCGATCCGGATAACAGAATATAAAAAGAACCGTCTGTCTTTCCCTCCCGGATAATATAAACACCAGACTCACATTTTTGTATACGAGTATGACTGGAGACAATGCGTTTTTTCTCGTATTCCGAAAAATTACTAAAAAATGAAAGCGAACTCACAGCTTGCAATACATAATTTCGATCATTTTCGGTGTCGGCAACTGTCGTAACCTTCCGTTCATACTTCTCAGGGCTGAGATGCTGCAGCCATTCCTCCATGTTTTTGGGTCTGTCTTCGGCAGAGAGTGCCAAACCACGATCAATGGAACCCAGAAAAAGTCGTGAATAATTATTCCTCCCGGCAACCATCGCCGGGACCAGAGGATCCACCTTTTTGTGGAGCAATCCATTGCTCCTTGTAACCGGATCAACAGGTGCATTACCTGTCACCCCCTTGTAAAGAACCGCAGCCAATGAATAAATATCTGTCCAAGGTCCATGGTCACGTATTCCACCAAAATATTGTTCAAAAGGAGCATAACCCGGAGTCAGCATGGTTGTCAAATTACCCGTCTGTTCGGAAATGACCTGCCGGCTTGATCCAAAGTCTAGCAATAAAGGGATACTGTCTTTCCTGATAAAAATATTATCAGGTTTTATATCACGATGAATAAAATCTTCATTATGAAGAACCTGAAGTGCTTTCATAAGATGGAGCAATATCCCCATAAGATCCGACTCGCTTTTATACTCCCCTTTCTTAAATTTGGCCTGGAGACTCTCACCATCAACATATTCCATAACCAGATATGCTGTCCCTTTTTCCTTAAAAAAACTTATAATCCTTACAATACATTCATGCCGAAAACGGGCAATGCGACGACCCTCAGAGACAAACTTTTCAAGGTTCTGATCATACAGTTCTTTTTTACCCGGATCCTGGACAATGACATCCATGTCACTGTTTCGAGAAGCTCCAAAAATAATAGGGAAAAATTCCTTAATGGCGACTTTCATATCTAAAATGGTATCTGTCGCCAAATAGGTAATTCCAAAACTACCACGACCAAGGACATCCTCAATTCGATATTGATGGAGAACGGAGTCTACCGGAAGCGCGTTATCTGTTTTTTTCATACAATTTTGAGGGACTTCAAAACGCTGGAAACGTACCCAATGATCGGCATTAACCGCTTTTTTCCGAGAAATTTCATGCCTTTCCCTGTATGATTAGGTTATGAAAAACGTCCATAGGGAAGGGCAATCGAAGATATCATCATGAGACACTCTATCCATGTATTGACTGACAATCCAGGGAAATTTGCTTTCTTGGCGTAACCATTCAGTTCCCCCCCCCTTTTTTTAGGTTGAAACTATTGCGGGGGTCCGGGGGGGATGATCCCCCCCGGACCCCCACAATAATTTCAACCTTAAGTAAAAAACGA
>JACSDG010000112.1 GCA_015660855.1 Magnetococcales bacterium | reverse complement strand
AATAACCAGCAGATCCCCCTTGGATGCGGAGTTCCTGAAGATTGGCCAATTATCAATGAAATCAATGAAATATGAAAAAACCTACACTTGTAAGGGGGATCATCCCCCCCGGACCCCCGCAATAATTTCAACCTTTAAAAAAAGGGGGGGGACTGAATGGTTACGTTGAAGCTATCAAGGCCAAGGGAGCGCAGTCTGTCATTCCACAGCAAAGCAATCAACTCAATCCGAGGGGGTATGATCGTCATTGGTACAAAAACCGGAATCTCGTCGAACGGTTTTTCAATAAAATAGAGCAATTCCGTCGCATAGCGACACGGTACAAAAAACTGGACGGAAACTTCATGGGTATGATCCTTTTGGCGTGTACGATGATTTGGTTGCCCATAGAGAGCAAGGAATCCGATCCTGTTTTCCCGGAGGATTGTTTTGAGGGTGAACAGACCTTGTGGGGAAGTGGTTTCCATGGCCGGGGATATAGCCAGCATTGGGAGGTTTTGAAGTTTTTTTGTTTTTTCCTTTGACTTTGTGCCCGAAGGGCATCAAATTCGGCATGTCGGAAAAACAAAGTTTGACAAAAAATTTTGTGGGGGTTCGAAGGGGATCATTCCCCCCGTACCGCGGTTTGGAGGCGGAGCCTCCAAAGTTGTTTTTTGCCAATGAAAACAAAAAGCTCCCTTCACTGTTTTTGACTTTGATTTTTGCCCGAAGGGCATTATGTTCTCAATATTACAAATTGGGCCTTGATTTTTTTTCCTGAAAGACATCATGTCAGGTTCGGTAAGATTTTGATATTCGGAGCGAACCCGATCCGGGATGACCATGAAGCAGATTATGCAAAATTATAAAACTGGGGAGTTGGACATCAAGGATGTTCCTGCCCCGTTGCTTACCGGCCATTCGGTTTTGGTCAAAAACATGGCCTCTCTGATCAGTGCCGGGACGGAAAAGACTAAGGTGGATACGGCGCGGATGAACTTGGTTAACAAAGCCCGTAATCGTCCAGATTTGGTACGTCAAGTGGTCACCAATGTGCAGCAGGAAGGATTGGTACCCACCGTCAAGAAGGTGCTCAATAAATTGGATACCCCGGTCTCTTTGGGTTATTCCTCTTGTGGCGAGGTGATCGCGGTCGGATCCGAGGTTAAAGTCCTCAAGGTGGGCGACTGTGTGGTCTGTGCTGGGGAAATATCCGCTGCCCATGCACAGCTTGTGACTACTCCTCAAAATTTGTGTGCTGTCGTCCCCTGGGGGGTTAAACCCCAGGAAGCCACTTATGCCCCAGTAGGAGCCATTGGCCTGCAGGCCGTTCGCTTGGCTGGTATTGAGTTGGGGCAGCGTATTGCCGTCATTGGTTTGGGGTTGATAGGCCAATTGATTGTACAATTGGCGCAAAGTTCCGGCGCTGATGTGTTTGGGATTGAAATCGACCCTTCCAAGCTAGAACTGGCCAAAAAGATGGGGATGCGAGCCGGAGTTAACCAGTTGACCGATCCGGTGGCGGCCATGGCGAACGATTTTACCGATGGTTTGGGGATGGATGCGGTCATTGTGGCAGCGGCGAGCGATCAGGAAAAAACGTTGGATCTGGCTGGTTCCATCTGTCGGGAAAAGGGGCGGGTTGTGTTGCTGGGAGCGGGTGACATTCACGCCCCCCGGTTGCATTATTATCAAAAAGAAATTAATTTGGTTGTCTCCCGTGCCTTCGGTCCTGGGAGTTATGATAGTAATTATATAGCTGATTCTCAGGATTATCCGCCCGGGTATGTACGCTGGACGGCCCAACGCAACATGCAAACTTTTTTGCATCTGTTGGGGCAAAAGAAAATCAACCTTGAAGGGATTACCACCCATACTTTTCCCTTGGAACGAGCCGCCGAAGCCTATGACATGATCAACACCAACAGTAGCCCCTATGTTGGCATTATCCTGACCTATGATGACACGGTTTCATTGGCACGCAAGGTGGTAAGAGCCCAGGGGTTGATGGAATCTGCGGCCAATATCAAGGTTGGATTTGTTGGTGCTGGCAGCTTTGCGCAAAACTATCTGATCCCCCCCTTGAAAAAACACCCAAAGGTCCAGTTGGTGGGGGTAGCCACGGCCAAGGGGATGACGGCGCGTAATACGGCGGATAAATTTGCCTTTCAATATTGCTCCACCGATGCCAGTGAAATCATCCAAGATGCGCGGATCAACACCGTCGTCATTGCCACTCGGCATAACCTGCACGCTCGTTTTCTCATTGAGGCCCTTAAGGCTGGAAAACATGTTTTTGTTGAAAAGCCTTTGGCAGTCAACGCGGAGCAATTGGAAGAGGTGATTCAGGCCCTGGAGCAGTATCCGGGAATGTTGATGGTAGGCTTCAATCGACGGTTTTCCCCGTTTGTGGAAAAGATAGAGGCCTTTTTCAGCAATCGATCCGGTCCTTTGGTGATGGACTATCGTGTCAACGCTGGATATCTGCCTGCGGAGCATTGGGCTAATACGGAGGAGGGGGGTGGGCGGATCGTCGGGGAGGTGTGTCACTTTATCGACTTATTCCAATTTTTGGCCAAATCTCCACCCGTCAGGGTTTACGCCGATGTTGCCAGGGGGAGCGATTCCAACAAACCATTAGAGTTGACTGATAACCTTTCGGTGATTGTGACTTTCCAGGATGGCTCCATGGCTAATTTGGTTTATACGTCACTTGGAGATATGTCTTATTCAAGAGAAAGGTTGGAGGTGTACTGTGGACAATCCATCGCGGTATTGGATAATTATAAAAAACTAAGCCTTGTGCGCATGGGTAAATCGGAGAATTTCACCTTGTTTTCCAGAGATATGGGGATTGACAGGGAGGTGGCGACCTTTGTTGATGCCTTATTGTCCGACCATCCAAAGTCACCCATACCACCCCAGGAGCTGTATCTAACCACGCTGTGTACTTTTAAAATTCTGGAGGCCATTCGCACCGGAAAGGCGCAGGAAATTGCTTGGAAGGCCACCAGGACTTGAGCTAGCGATTGACAAATCCACCTTCTCTGTCTTACAGTGCGGCACCTGGGTAGGGGCCAGGAAGAAATGGAGGGATTTATCCGTGAAATTCGTCTTTGCGGTGTCGAGTTGGCGACGGTGGCGTAGGTTTTTAAATCTTGGTACGATTCATCGGTTTGAGTCGGTATAGGCAATGAAAAATGTGATTTCTGTGGATATGAATCTGTCGGTATACCAGGGTGGAGGCTTGTGGGGATCTGTTAGCTAATGGGGAGCCATTGGATGCTTCTGAGTCGTGTTTTTGGCCGAATTGTGAAGGGTCTTCCGTTTTTGTTAAGTGAAGTTAGGTTATTAATTTCGTGTCATACCCCTTGGATGGTTTCAGTACCGCGTTCTATACATTTGACCGTGACTGAACGATGCAACGGATTGTGTAAAATGTGTTTTGTCGGCATGAACAATGCTGATAAAAATTTTCGCGGACAGTCCAAGGTTGAGATTCCCAAGGAGGATACCGTTCGACTGATACGAGAAGCCAAAGAGCTTTCCGGCAGTAGTTTTTATTTGGCTCTTATCGGTGGTGAGTTGTTGCTCTACCATGGCTTTGCTGCGGCGCTTGAAGAGTCAAGGAAGCATAATATTAGTTTAACTTTTACTACAAACGGATATACCCTGAACGATACGAATGTAAATGATATTATTCGTTCAAATCCCATGAATGTCAGTATTTCTCTTGAATCTATCGATCCCGAGATCAACGAGCGTCTGCGTTCTTTCAAAAATGGGACACGTAAGACCATGGAAGGGATTGATCGACTCATTAAGCAGAGGGAGGCCAACAACGCAGATTTTTCCGTCATCATCAAATCGATCGTTACTGAGGTTAATTTCAGGCAACTTCCGGACGTGGTAAGGCGGTACGCTAAAATTCCAAAGGTTCTATGGAATCCTCAGCCATTTTACCACAATGCCGATGGTGTTGCCGAGCATATGGCTGATTTTAGTGTAAAGGATGTGAATGAACTTCGTGAGGTCATTGATGAAATCAAAGAACTCCGCCGCCAGGGGTATGCTATCGTAGCAGATGAGGAAACTCTAGAAAATTTTATTGATTATTTTCGCGATGGTTTGCACAAAGAAAGGGTTCGACACAACAAGCGATGCACTCTTGGCTATACGCATATGTTTGTATCGCCCTCAGGTGGGGTTATAATGTGTCCTTACATCCTCAAAAGTGTAGGTAATGTGTTTCAGGGACAGTCCCTCAAAGAAATATGGAATTCGCCTGAGGCTAAAGCGCACAGAGAAGAAATGGCTTCATGCCGTATTAATTGTAATGCGACATGTTCTCGTCCTGTGCCCTTTTTAACGAAGGTAAAAACCTTTTTAAGAATGTAGCCGTAAACATCGGGGCAGGCTGTCCACGTAAGTGACTGTATGATGAGGTGACGGGTCTCCTTTCTCCTTGCCTGGGTGTTTCGTGCCGCAGGGCAGATGATTTATTTACGTATCGGAAAAACAAAGTTAGCAAAAATTATTGCGGGGGTCCGAGGGGGATCATCCCCCCCGGCGGGGTTTAGGGCAGTGCCCCAAGGTTCTTTTTTTGATAATTTGGACAAAAAGCTCTCTTCACCGCTTTTGACTTTGATTTTTGCCCGAAGGGCATGATATTCACGTATCGGAAAAACAAAGTTAGCAAAAATTATTGCGGGGGTCCGGGGGGGATCATCCCCCCCGGCGGGGTTTGGGGCAGTGCCCCAAGGTTTTGGTTTTGAATTTAAACAAAAAGCTTCATGCCTATGGGAGTTTGGGGGCGAAGCCCCCAAGGTTCTGGTTTTTTGCCCGAAGGGCATCATGTCCTAACTCAGCTCCCTGGTGCTTGATTTTTTACCCTTCTGCGTGGGTCAGTGCTGGCTGCTGGCTGGGGCGTTTGAATGGCCTTGATCCGATCTGGCCTTTGGTTGGATACCCGCTGAACAAGTGTCAAAAGGATTGGATGGATTATGAACATTTTTGATGTGTATGCTTTTTTCCGGCCTTTTTTTGCCAAGAAACGTGTTGCGCTCATTGTCGACAGGTTTCCACTTCTTTCCGATCCGAAGGCTAGGGTTCTTGACGTTGGTGGCGAGAAATATCCTTGGGGAATTATTCAACCGCAAGCAAAACTCACTATTCTTAATTTTGAAATACCGAAGGATATCCCGGAAAATTGTTCCTGGACGTATGTCAAGGGAGATGGGACCAATCTTCACTATGCCGATTCTGAGTTTGACTTGGTATTTTCCAACTCTGTCATAGAACATGTCGTTGATTGGGAAGGGCAAAAAAAATTTGCCAAAGAATTAATAAGATGCGGAAAGTATGTTTATTGCCAATGCCCAAACCAATGGTTTTTCTTTGAACCGCATTTTGTGGCCCCCTTTATACACTGGTTCCCATCCTCTATCACTCGAAGGTTGTTACGCTGGTTTTCAGTGTGGGGATGGATGACAAAACCGAATCAACAAAAGGTTGATGAGTTTATTGGGTCAATTAAACTTCTAAATGAGAGAGAATTTAGAGAATGTTTTCCTGGTTGTGAGATTTATAAGGAAAAGTTTCTTGGGATGACGAAGTCCTTTATCGCTGTTAAAGGTGAAAGAGAGGGTTAGGTGTTTGGCCACTAGTGGTCGAAAGCGGAAGTTCGTGACCCACTATTTTTAAGGCCGCCAGGGGCTTGCCCTGGTAGGTTCAGCGGAAAAGTTTCGACATCGCCTTGTTAAAATACTCCACGAACGACATATTTACGTATCGGAAAAACAAAGTTTGGCAAAAATTGTTGCGGGGGGCCGGGGGGGATCATCCCCCTGGACTCCCGCAACAATTTTTCAATAATTAGAGAAAAGCCCACGTTTCCAGCGTGCCGCAGGACGATGACTGCGTTGGAACGCATCGGCCATGGGAACGAACGAAGGTGCCTCGGCAAAAGGAGGGGGACGCCCCTGAAAATTATCCCCCCCCTGTTGGCTCTGCTTGGCAGCAATGATGTGCCTAGTCAACTGAGGTTCGCCAATATTCGGCTTTTTAAGCAACCGCAATGGCCCAACAACATGAATGGGTAAAACCGCTCCCTCCAGACGATCCCAATAAGGGATGTCCATCCCCTTCAAGGCCGCCTGGGCATCGGCAGAAAAAGTATAGTCTACCGTCATTTCTACCAAATCAGCCTCCCCCTTGCCCTTGATGACGGACGAATTTGAAACCGCCAGCAAATCGCTGTTGATCAATCGCCCCTGCCCCACGCGGGCCGTGGCTGTCAATTCGGAAATCGCCGTCTTGGCCTTGGCCTGATCCTCCGCAACGACACTCACCGACCGCCCATCCACCGCAGCAGCAATCTGCCGAATGGATTCGGTCAAGTCCACGCCGTGCAACGCCCCATTTTTCACACCCAGCCAGTAAGACCCCTTAAGATTACGCCGGGCCGTAACAAAATCCTGACCCGAAGTTTCCACCTGACCCGACAAATCCATGGTACCCGATAACCAATCCACCGCCGCAACCGTCGTGAAAAATGGCTGAATCTGTATCCCCTTTATGTCCTTCTCAACCAGAAGCCTGGAATCACCCCCACGATGATCCACCTGGATCTTTTGCTTCCACTCACCCTGGTAAAGCGTAAACTGGAACGGATCCACGGTCAAAAGACCATCACCAGCCTTCACAGCCATCTGAAAATTTTCCAGGGTAGCCCCAGACACCTGCATCCGCCGACCGCTAAGAGATCCCTCCAAATCCAGATTCACCGGCACACGACTCAACAATCCCGCCAGAGAAAGCTCAGGAACCAACATGGCAACCAAAGGCTTGTTACCAGGTAATTCCTCGGCCCCCGCAAACCAATCCCAATAGCGATCCAAATCCACCTGATCCAGGGAAACCTCAAAACGAATTTCCGGCAGATCCAACACCCGCCAGGAAAAATTTCCCGCCACACGGGTCGCATCCAGATCCAGTTGGAAACTCTCCGCCCGAACCCCCCCGGCATCTGCCTTGAAAGTGGCACTAAGGACACTCCGAGACAAATCCCGGGCTTCCATGATTCGCGGCAATTGCTGACCCATGGCCACAAACAAAGCCTTAGGATCAAAAGGCTCCGTCACCAACTGGCCTGCAACGCTCAAATGATCAAGCCCTGCCTCCATGCCCTGCAAAACAAAATCCCCCTGCAACCGGGTATTCGCCGGCCCTTCCGCATGCACACCCGACAGGGTCAACACCCCTGTCCGACCCTGCCAATCCAAACCGGAGCGAACCGAAAAGTTCACCCCCGCCGGGGGAAGATCATCGGAATGCGCCTTGAACGCCAAACGGGCATCGGACATTTTGCCGGCGGCCTTGTCCAAATCCCATTCCGCCACCCCCTTGACCACCAATTCAAAATCCCTGAGCGAATATCGGGTGAACCACCCGGTCAATCCCACTTCCATCTCGTTGAGCAGGATGCGACGACCGGCAGGATCCAAAACCATATCGGCGGTCACCCGACACTCAGATTCCCGCAAAAGCTCCTGCCCGGACTGGCTCGACAAAAACAAATGAATATCATTCAATTCCAACCCGTCACCGCTGTTGGTCGTCTCGAAGTCCAGTGAAACCCGACCCGACATCCGGGCCGGATGCCATTTCCAGTTTCCATTCAACTCCAGTCCCGTCGCCCCCCTTCCCACGGAACGGCTGACGACGGAAACATTCTCCAGAGAATACTGCTGGTCCTTCTGCCGGTCACGCCAGTTGATCCTGGCTCCCTGAAGTTGTATCCCCCCCGTGGAAACTGCCGCAAGACCGGAAAGACCCATTTGCACGGCCAACCAATCTTCAGGCCAGCTCACCGCCGCACGCTCCATCGGCTGACGCCAGACAGTCGCATCGATCAGCCGGTTCGGCAAATCGGGCCAGTTGGTGACACCATCCTGCCTGCGCTCCAATGTCACTTCCAGGTTGTCAATAGAAAGCTCCACCACGTCCAGGTGGCCAAGCAGGAGTCCGATACCACGCACCACCGCAGTGGCCCCCTGAAACGTCGCCATGGTCTGCTGAGAAAATCCCTCGGGATTATCAACGTGGGCATGACCAAAGTTGACACTGGCCTCGGGAAAAAAGGAAAACTTCAAATCGCCGTCGATGACCAGCGAGCGACCCGTTCTTTCCTGGAAAATCTGGGCGATTTTTCCCTTGATGGCACTGGAATCAAGCAGTACGGGCAAGACGAAGACAAGCAAAAGGGCCAGGAACGTCAGCAGAGACAATCCAGCGACGAGGCTCCCGGCAAGCCGATTCATGGAGCGTTTCCCGCAGCAAGGTATGCCAGCAGTTCACCCAGTCCGCCCGCCACGCCATGGCGGGCAGTCAACCCCAGGCTCTGCATGCCTGCCGTCGGATCGCCGACAGAGTGGCGGATATCCCCGGTTCTGGGACCGGCAAAGACAATGGGCACGTGGTAACCAACCTCCTGAAACATGAGTTTCACAAGCTGGTTGAGGGTCGTCGGCCGGCCTGTGCACACGTTGTATACCTCTGGATTGTCTCGTCCCCGCCCCATTCCCGCAAGCAAAAAACGCACAACATCCTTCACATAAATAAAATCGCGCGTCTGCTCACCATCGCCAAAAATGGTAACAGGTTGATGTTTTAGGATTCTTCCAGCGAAAATGGAAATCACCCCCGAGTAGGGTGACGCAGGATCCTGACGCGGACCAAACACGTTGAAAAACCTGAGACCTACCGTAGGGACCCCATGAACCCAGGTCGCAACACCGGCATGCAGTTCCGAACCCAACTTGTCGGCACCGTAGGCGGTGAGGGGGCGCGTTGCGGAAGTTTCGCTCAAAGGGATATGCGGATTGTCACCGAAGACCGCCGCCGAGGAGGCGTAAACCACCGCAACGGGTCTGTTGCCCGGTCCGGCGTGCCGGGCGGCCTCGAAAACCTGAACCGACCCGGTCTGGTTGATGCGGTGGGTATGCACCCACTCCTCGGTGGAGCGGGCCACCGAGGCAATGGCCGCCAGGTGCCAACAACCATCGACGCCCTCCATGGCCCGACGAACAACCGCGCCATCGGCCACGTCACCCACCACCAGTTCCACTCCCGGCGGCAGGTTTTCACGATGCCCGGTGGAAAGATCATCCAAAACCCTCACGCCGTCACCCCTGGCCACCAAGGCATCGGCCAGATGCGAGCCAATAAACCCACAACCCCCCGTAATCAGGTAAAATGCCATGAAACCCTCGCTCCAGAAACATTCACAAGCGTCCCCCAACCGTTCAGGCCAGACGCAAACGCTCCACCGGTTGGCCACGGTCCAGATGTTCATCGAAAATGGCCGTCACATCCTCAGGCTTTACCCGTCCGTACCACACACCCTCGGGATAGACGACAACCGTAGGTCCCTGATCACAGGGGCCCATGCAAAACGTCCCGGTCACCTGTACCTTTTCAAACAATCCCCTCTTTTCCACCTCCCCAGCAAGTGCCTCAAAAACGCTTCCCGCCCCGACCGCGCCACAGGAACCCCGTGGATGCCCCGCAGGCCGTTGATTCATACACACGAAAACATGGTGCTTGGGTTTCATCGCAAACCTCCTGTCATTGTGTCTCCCCGAAACCTGGAAAACTAGGCCCGTATCCAAATCGGCAAACCATCACCCCCCTATTCTGGTTGCACGAGCCAGTAATGTCAATTCACCGATTGAATTCGTTGATGGAATGAAAACCCCCCTTGATCCTTCGAACCGCATCGGTTTAGTATTGGCCACTGGAGGGATCGAAACTTTCGCAACACGGTTTCGACGTATGGCTCCTTGTTGTCCAGGAGAATCGTGTTATACTTGGTATTGCCCTGTGTTGACATGGAGGTGCCGACCGTCGCCGGAAGGGCCAAAGGCGTGCCCAGATCGCTTCAGGATGGAACCTACTTTAAGATGATAGAATTTAAAAAAACCTTTCAAATACAAGGAGTTGCCTGTTATGCCAAGTTTTGAACTTAGTGGCCGTACCTATGAAACCGATGAGGATGGATATCTGATCAATTTGTCGGACTGGAACGAAGAAGTCGCTGCCTACGTTGCCAAGCAGGAAAGTGTCGCCATGTCCGAGAATCATTGGGAAGTCGTCAACTTCCTTCGTGAATACTACGAGGAATACAAGATCGCCCCCATGATTCGGATCCTCACCAAAGCCATCGGCAAAAAGCTGGGTAAGGACAAGGGCAACACCAAATACCTCTACGATCTTTATCCGGGCGGACCCGCCAAACAGGCCTGCAAAATCGCTGGGCTTCCCAAGCCCACGGGCTGCGTCTGAGTTTGTCACGTCCATGGGCTTCTCCCTGGGAGGGGTTTCGATCTCATCCCACGGAGAAGCTCGCGGGCCGGCATTCACGATTTACTCGGATACCCTGCTGGCATGGTCTCTTCAAAATTTTTTGCCCATTTCATTTTTTCTTGAATTGAGATTCGATCCGATAAGATTATGTTTTATTGCTCGAACGCTTGAACCGGTCAATGAACAACGACTCCGTAACTTTCAACCCCTAAAGATGGACAAGCCGGATGCTGACCTACCTTGCCTACACCGTTGTGGGGGTTTTTATCGCCGGGTTTTTATGGAAAATTTTCATTTATGCCCGGTCGGCTGCCCCGCTGCTCATCCCTACCACTCCGGCCCCGGTGACCCGTGGTGGCGTATTGTTGCGCCTGTTTCGAGAGGTTGCCTTCTTTGAAAGCCTTTTCAAGGCCGACAAACTCCTATGGATTGCCGGGTATGCCTTTCACGCCACTTTGGTGTTGGTGCTTGTCCGTCATATCCGTTATTTCTACGATCCCCTGCCCGCCTTCTTTGCCCACTATCAAATTGTGGGACTGCTGGCTGGTTTGGCCATGGTGGGTGCTTTGGGCCTGCTGTGGGCGCGTCGCCTCCTTATCGACCGGGTGTGTCACATTTCTTCCAAAGCCGACCATCTGCTCCTCCTCCTGCTTCTGGGCATCGGTGGTTCAGGTCTCTTGATGGATTTTTTTCTGCGTCCCGACATCGTTGCCATCAAAAAAGCCATGGCCGCCCTGTGGGGATTCCCTGGAGTTAACCTGTCCGTGGCTTCTCCGGGAGATATTGTGTTTATCGCCCATCTGCTCATGGTTGCCGTTTTGATCATCATCTTTCCCTTCTCCAAGTTAATGCATTTGGGGGGAATTTTCTTCAGCCCAACAAGAAACCAGGTGGATAATCCGAGGGAAAAGCGTCACGTCAATCCCTGGTATCCCAAATGACGGCGCAAACGAGATGTCCGCGTCCTTTTCTTCGTTAAAATCCTTAAGGAATCACTGATGGCTGACGCATACGAGGTTCCCGAACTCCTGGACGACATCAAGACCCCGGCATTGAAACCGGGCAGCATGGGGCACTTGGCCCCCTATCCGGCTGTAGAAAAGCATATGAAGCCCCTTGGCTTTCCCGACGCCAGGGTGCCGGACTGGGAAAAGCGCGGCGTGGAAAAACTTGGGGAAATGTTGAAAAAATACCGTTCCCTCCAGGTTTACATGGACATTTGCGTCAAGTGTGGTGCCTGCACCGACAAGTGTCACTATTTTCTGGGCACTGGCGATCCCAACAACATGCCGGTCCAGCGTGCCGAGTTGATGCGCCGTGTGTATCGCCGTTATTTCACTCCCGCCGGTCGGCTGTTTCCGGGTCTTGTCAAGGCCAGCGATCTGGACGAAGAGATGTTGAAGCAGTGGTTCACCTATTTCCATCAATGTTCCCAGTGTCGGCGTTGTTCTGTTTTTTGCCCTTACGGGATTGACACGGCGGAAATTTCCATGGCTGCCAGGGAGATCATGGATGCCATTGGTGTAGGTCACAAGTATACGACCGAAATTGTCGCCAAGGTCCATGAACTCGGCAACAACCTGGGGATACCCAAACCGGCGTTGTCGGGGACTTTGCAATTCCTTGAAGAGGACATGCTGGAGACGACGGGCCACGAGATCAAGCTTCCTTTGGATCAGGAGGGTGCTGAGGTGTTGTTGGTCGCCCCTTCCGCCGATTTTTTCAGCGAACCGCATATCCAGTCGCTCATGGGGTATGCCAAGGTATTCCATCAGGCGGGGATTTCCTACACCATCAGTTCCTACGCTTCGGAGGCGGCCAATTTTGGCATGTTTATCGGCAGTTTTGAGCAAAAGAAAAAAATTGCCAAGCGGGTGGCCGAGCAAGCGCGCGCCTTGAAGGTGAAACGGGTCGTCGTTGGTGAGTGTGGTCATGCTTGGCGGGTGGCCTACAGCTTTTGGAACACGTTGAACGGGCCTTTTGACTTTTTGGATCCGCGTTATCCGGTTCCGCAGCATATTTGCGAGTTTACCCATGACCTAATACAGAGGGGTGCCCTGTCTTTTGACAAGGAAGCCAATGATGCTTATGTGGTGACGATGCACGATTCCTGCAATGTCGCGCGGGCTTCCCGCATGGGACCGAATCCGGGTGGGCAGTTTACCATTCCCCGCGATTTGATCCGTGCCACCTGCAATCATTTTGTGGACATGGATGAAGACACCATCTGTGAGAAAACGTTATGTTGTGGTGGCGGCGGTGGGCTTTTGACTGATGAGTTGATGGATTTGCGCATCAAGGGGGCCATGCCGCGTATGACGGCACTTAAAAGGGTTGTGGATGGGCACAAGGTTAATTTTTTGGCTTTGATTTGTGCTATTTGCAAGGCCCAGTTCAACAAAATGCTTCCCTTGTATGGCATGCCCATGGATATGGTGGGGGGGGTCCACCAATTGGTGAGCAATGCCATTCGTTTGGGTGCAAAAAAAGGCGTCGTTTGATAGAACTCTTAGGGCGTGTCAACATTGTAACTGTTCCGATACCCCCCGCCTTTTTTTCTTTGAAAATATTGTGGGGGTCCGGGGGGTGTGTCCGAGAGGTTCCAATATTCAAATTGACTGAAAGGTGTCAATCCGGGGAATTGTCCGTTCGTCCGGTAGCCTGAT
>JACSDG010000111.1 GCA_015660855.1 Magnetococcales bacterium | reverse complement strand
GGGGTAAGCCATGGGGGAATGTTTTCTTTGGCCGCCGCAAGGGCCGGCCCCATGACGGTAAAGCGTTCCAACTCCAAACCATCGCCCATCAGCGCGTCCAACCGCGCCGGCAATTCCAGCAACCGTTCCCTGGCCCGCTTCAACTGTGCCAAAGCGGCAGCCCCCTTGCGAAAGGCCCGCCCCCCATGGTAGCTGCGCAACGCGCTGCGTCCCTGCCCCATCCGCTCACGCGCCTGAAACAAATCATCCTGCAACAATCCCAACCGCTGCAAACGCATCCCTTCCTCGGGGGTGCGCTCTTTTTCCCCTTTTTTACGAATATTTTCCAACTCCAAACCCGCCATCCCCCCCAACTCTTCCCCCTGGGAAACAATCTCCAACTGCCGCGCCGACAAATCCCGAAACGCCTGTCGCACCCCAGGATCCATTTCTCCCGATTCCCCCGCCTTTTTATCCAGACCTTCCACCACACGGCCCACCTCTTCCAAAAATCCCCTTTGCGCCTGCACCAACCCTTCCAACCGGACGGCAATGTCCCCTTTGGAGCTGGCCGCCAGCCGATCGGCCAACGCCATGGCCTTCCCCAACACCACCTCCAGATTGTAACGACTCTCCTCATGATCGGGGCGCAATGAAACCGCCTCGCGAAACCAGGCGGCGGCACGATTGAGACACGCCAAAGCCTCCTTGGGATCGGCCTCAAGTTTGGCCCCTGCGCGTCCCGCTTCCACCCAGCCCAAATCATACGTCGCCCGAAACCTCAGTTCCGCATCGGTCCCCGCCCGATCCCTGGCCGAAACCAACAAGGATTGCGCCGCATCAAATTTTTTTTCCCCCACGTTTTCCAGGCCCAAATTAAAATCTTCACGCGGTTTGCGTGTCGCCTCCTTGGCCGTTGCATCCGTGCCCGGACCCTCCCCCGCACGGGTCACCCCCGGGACGATCAACATACCCAAAACCAACAACCACACCCCTTGTTGCCGCACCTGAAAATTGGTGAGGACCGCCGCCAGCAAAAAAAACAACCCCAGCAATACGGCCCACTGAAAGGCATCGTTCTGAATGGTTTGTCGCGTCCCGTCGGCCATTCCCCTGGTCAAGGCGGCGATGTGGCGATCATAAATGGCTTTAAGGTCCAACACCCCGACCCCCGCCGGGATATAAGCCCCCTCGGTAATCAAGGCGATTTCCCGCAACAAATGGCCGTCCAGGCGACTTTTGACCACATTGTCCGCCTGATCCTTGAGTACCGAACGGACCCCGGTTTTGTGATCGGTCATGACAATTTCGCTCCCCGCCTCGGCACCAAAACCGATGGCAAGGATGCGAATTCCCCGTTTGGCCGCCTCCTTGGCCGCCTCCAGGGGAAAAGAATCCTGGTCTTCACCGTCGGTGATAAGGAGAATGGAACGGGAAAGTTCCCCCCCGCTGCCAAAACCGGCAATAGCTTTGCGGATGGGTTCCTCCAGACGGGTTCCTCCCCGGGAAACGCTGTGGACCCCGGCCTGATCCAGGGCAAGGCGAAAAAAACCAAAATCGGGGGTCAATGGAGAAAGCACGGTGGCCCGCCCGGAAAAAACGATCAGCCCCAGTTGGCTACCCCTGAGATAGGGCAACAGATCACGCAATTCCGCCTTGGCGCGCTCCAGACGGTTGGGGGCCACATCCTCGGCCAGCATGGATTTGGAAACATCCAGACAAACCATGATTTCCGCGCCACTCCTTGGCGCGGTGACCCAATGAACCCCCCACTGGGGGCGCATCAGGGCGATGGTCAGACAAACCAGGGATGCCAAAAGAAAAACAAGACGCAACCAGCGACGCAACGGATGGATCCCCCGGACCAGACTTCCCTGGAGTCCGGCGGCGATAAAACGCAGCAACACATGGCCCGAACGCCGTTCCAACACCCACAGCACCACCATCAAGACCAGCACCCCCCAAAGACCATGAACCCATCCGGGCTGGGCAAAATGAAGGTCGTTCATGGCAACCTCCGCAAATAAGTGGCGTTCAACAAGGCCGAAGCGGCCATCAGGACCATGGCCACCACCACAAAGAAAGAATAATGCTCCCGATATTGGACATAACGGACTTCGTTGATTTCGCTTTTTTCAAGCCGGTCGATATCATGATAGGTCCGGGCGAGTTCCTCGGCGTTGCCGGCATGAAAAAAACGACCGCCGGTACGCTTGGCGATGGCACTGAGAATTTTCTCGTCCACCTCCATGTGTTGCCGCATCAATTGGGTTTTGCCGTCCAGGGTGGGGACGGGAATGGGGACATAACCGGTGGTTCCGGCGGCGATGGCATACACCTGGATGTTGTGGGAAGCAGCCAGTTCCGCCGCGTGCATAGGCTCCACATCCCCGGCATTATTGACCCCGTCGCTGAGAAGAATGACCACCTTGGAACGAATACGCCCCATGGGGTTGTTTTCCTCCAACATGCGCAACCGTTCCACCGCCAACCCCAACCCCTCGCCAATGGCGGTTGCGGCCTCCGATTGTTCCCGCGCCACCTGCAATTGATCCAGAATGGTCAGAAGATTGTCATGATCCAACGTCAAGGGGGAAACACTGTCGGCAAAGGTGCCGAAGGCGACGACCCCGATTAAATCATTGGGGCGGCCCGGGCCGATGTCACCCCCTTTGACAAATTCGGTGATGACCTGTTTCAAGACATCCAAACGGCTGACACTGTAATCTCCATCGACAAAATCGCGGGCGTCCATGGACCCCGACCGGTCGATTACCAGGACCATGGCAATCCCTTCGCGCCGTACCTTTGAGGTTTCATCCCCGGTGCGCGGTCCCGCCAGAGCCACCGCCAAAGCCACCACCGCCAGGGCCATCAATCCCCCTGGCAGACCGATCCAGCGTACCCGCCCACTCACCGGGGCCGCCGTCACCAGATTCAGGCTGGAGATAATGACCGAACCGGGGACACGCCAGGCCAACCAAAACACCAGGGGGGCCAAAGGCGCGACAAGGAGTGCCAGGGGATCGCGAAATTCCAACCCGGGAAAAATCCAATCAACCATGGGCAGGCTCCTCTTGACCGGTCTGCCGCAAAAAATTTTCCGCCGCCGCCAAGGCCTGGTCCACATGCTCCAGTGTCGGTTGATGTCGGGCAAACTTGACCTGATCGGAGAATTCCAAAAACCGAAACAAAAACCCCCGGTGCTCCGCCGTCAGATCGGGCGAACCCGCAGCCGCATCGAAAAATTCTTCGGTGGTCTTCTCCGGTGCCCGGATGTGAAACCGCGCCTCCAGATAGTGGCGAACAATATCGGACAGTTGCACAAAGAAGGCATCCATCTCCTCCGGGGTGGGTCTCGGCTCTTTTTTTAACAATTGCAAACGGATACTGGCGATTTCAAAAGGACTTTTCCGCACCGACCCCGTGCGACGCCCCCGCCAGAACATCCAACCCGCAACCCCGGCCACAACCAGTAGCAACAGCAGCAGCAACCACCACCAACCCTGCCCTTCTCCCTCCCAACGGGCCAAAGGAGCCAGGGATCCCATGGGTGGCTTGAGGTCGGCCTCCACCCCTTTCGGGATCACCGAGGCCACCGCGAAAGTCAAACGTTCGGTCAATAGTTCATAGGCGTCCTCCCCCTCCGGGGCCGGGCGGTTTCCGGGACGACGGTCGATAAAACCAATGATCAAGGAGGGTATGTGCTGCTCGCCCGACATGGGGGGTTGCAAGGTATAACGCTGCCTGGCGACCGTTTTCCCCCCCTCCCCCGTTTTTTCACCCGGGACAAAATCGACGATGGCAAACCGGCCCAAAGATTGACCGAATTCGGGCATCAACACCTCGATGCCTTTTTCTCCTTCCACCTCCAGGGTCAACGTGATGGCATCTCCCAGGCGCG
This sequence comes from Magnetococcales bacterium, assembly GCA_015660855.1. Classification (GTDB taxonomy): domain Bacteria; phylum Pseudomonadota; class Magnetococcia; order Magnetococcales; family UBA8363; genus UBA8363. The sequence goes on along the minus strand of JACSDG010000111.1, from coordinate 9,282 downwards.
GTTTGGCTGGAGCCAAGGTCACACGGGCGGTCACCGGACCTCTTTGGCTGAATTTGGTTATTTCATCCGTCACCGCCAGACCCGTTCCACCCCATAGCAAGGCAACTGGGAAAAAAAGAATCCGAAGGAAATACCGGATCCATCCACGGGCGGATGAGTTTTCGGGGCTTCGCCCCGGACCCCACCAGGGGCTTTGCCCCTGGACCCCACCAGGGGGAATGATTCCCCCTGGACCCCCCAATAATTTACGCCATTTCATCGCCGGATCCTCCGTTCCCGCATCCGGAAAAATCGGATCAAAGGATCCACCACATTCCCCGACGTATCGATATGGATAAAATCAATCCCCAAAGACGCCAAACGTTTTTTCAATCCTTCGACCCGCTGCTGCCCCAAACGGGCCACCGAATCCCGAAATGCCCTGGAACCGGTATCCACCACCCGCAACTGCCCGGTTTCGGCATCCTTCAGGGTGATCAACCCCACATCGGGCAACACCTCTTCCCTGACATCACTGACAAGAACCGCGATGACATCGTGTTTCCGATTCGCCGCCGCCACCGCCCGTTCAAAATCATGGTCAAAAAAATCACTCACCAAAAAACAAACATTCCGGCGTTTCCCCACCGTCATCAAAAAATCCATGGCCCGGGTGATGTTCGTAGCCCGATGGGAAAAGATTGGAGCCGCAACACAACCGAAAAACTTTTGGCTCCGCCAGGCGCGCCACCACCCCTTGAATTCCGCCAAGCGGTCTGCCACCGGAGGGGGTTCGGGCCGATGGCGCAGGGATCGATCTTCCCGACCATGGGCCAGCACCTCACGCACCACCCGCAAGGCGTGCGTCTGCCCCTTGCGTGGCGGAATGTATTGTTCAATTTCGCCGTGGAACAGGATCAATCCCACCTTGTCATCGTTATGAATGGCGGAAAACGCCAGGAGGGCACACAGCTCCGCAGTGATTTCCCTTTTTGATTTGCTTTGAGAACCGAAATCCTGAGAAGCAGAAACGTCGGCCACCATCATCAGGGACAACTGCCGTTCCTCCTGAAAACGTTTCACGAACGGCTGGCCACTGCGAGCGGTGACGTTCCAATCGATGGTGCGCACGTCATCCCCGGGGATGTAGGGCCGGACTTCGTCAAATTCGACGCCCCCCCCCTTGAAGACCGACATGTATTCCCCGGCAAGGACATCCGACACCTGACGACCGGTGCGAATCTGGATTTCCTTGACCCGGCGGATGATTTCACTGGTTAACATGGGAACGGTTCCATCATCGGGGGTCTAAGGGACCAAAACCGTATCCAGAATTTTTTGGATCAGACTGTCACTGTCCTTGCCCTGAGCTTCCGCTTCGTAGCTGGGCTGGATGCGATGACGCAAGCAATCGGGAACCAGACTTTTCACATCGTGCGGGGTGGCATAGTTGCGCCCCTGAAGGAAGGCCTGGGCCTTGGCGGCACGCATGAGGGCAATACCGGCGCGGGGACTGGCACCAAATTCAATCATGCCATCCATGCCGCCGATCCCCGCCCCTTTGGGATCACGACTGGCACGGACCACATCGACAATATAATCACGCACCTTTTCATCGACAAACACCTCATCCACACTCCGGCGTGCCTTGGCGATGTCGTCGGGATGCGCGACCGGACGCACCAGTGGAATCGGCTGATTGCCCGCCATCCGATCCATCACCTTGCGTTCCTCGTCACGACTGGGATACCCCACCCGAACCTTCATCATGAAGCGGTCCAACTGCGCCTCGGGCAAAGGATAGGTCCCTTCCTGTTCGATGGGGTTTTGGGTGGCCAACACCAAAAAAGGTTCCTCCAGGGGATAGGTTTTCCCCCCCAGGGTCACCTGGCGTTCCTGCATGACCTCCAACAGTGCCGATTGCACCTTGGCGGGGGCACGGTTGATTTCGTCGGCCAACACCAGATTGGAAAACACCGGCCCTTTTTTAACGCTGTAGGTCCCCTCCTTGGGGTTGAACACCTCGGTCCCCACCACATCGGCGGGCAACATGTCGGGGGTGAACTGGATACGGGAAAAACCGGTGTCGATGGCCTGAGCCAGACACCGCACCGTCAAGGTCTTGGCCAGACCAGGCATCCCCTCCAACAACACATGGCCTCCCGTAAGAAGACCAATCAACAACCGCGTCACCAACGTTTCCTGACCCACCAACACCTTGCCGATTTCGGTCAACAAATCGGCCCCCAGACGGGTTTGCCGTTCCACCACGCGCTCCTGGCTGACTTCCATCGATTTCCCCTGCTCCCATGTTATAAACACCGCCCATGATAATGACTCATTTTCCACGGTCTGCCCAGTACCGCAACCCAGGACTGTCACCCTTTACATGGCATATAATCACGTCGGTCCATTTTTCAACCCCGTGGAAACAAACTTTGTAAAAACATACACGCCTTTGCCATCAGCCCAAACGAATCTTCATGACAAGGACAATGACCAACAGGACAAAAGCGATGGAATTGGCAATGACGATGGGCCAAGCGTCCAGAACGACGCCATAGATCGTCCAGAGGAACGCGCCCATGCTTGACATCACATACATCCACAACGAAATTCCCCGTGTGTCACGCGTCTTGAAAGTTCGGACCACCTGGGGCACCAAGGCAAACGTGGTGAAAACAGCGGCAGCAAAGCCAAGCAATGAAATATAGGTCATAGAAAGCAACGACTCCAATGCGCTATTGTAGCGTTATCGAGATCCATCGGGGCAACATGGTACAACAGATTCGCCATATGGCCAGTTTATTCAGTAACCTGGCTCCACTTTATCAGGTTTGGAATCCAAGGTGATCGGTGTACTGATTTCATGAACATACTCACCTTCACCACCCTCTACCCCAGTGACAGCCGCCCCAACCATGGCCTGTTTGTCGAACACCGCATCCGCCGGGTAGCCGAGAGCGAACAGGTGCAGCTGAGAGTTTTGGCCCCAGTGGCCTGGTTTCCCTCCAGCCACCCCCGCTTTGGCAACTATGCCGCCCTGGCCCGTACTCCCAGACACGATCAACGCTTTGGCCTGACCATCGACCATCCGCGTTTTCCGCTGATTCCCAAAATTGGCATGAACCTGACCCCGTGGACCATGGCCGCCGCGATGGTGCTTCCCATGCGCAAAATCATTGACGAAGGCTTTGATTTTCAATTGATCGACGCCCATTTTCTCTATCCCGATGGTGTTGCCGCAGCCTTATTGGGCCAATGGTTCAACAAACCCGTCGTCCTGACCGGTCGTGGGACCGATATCACCCTTATTCCGCAATACCGCTGGCCCCGGCACATGATCACCTGGGCCTGTCAGCGTTCGGCAGCCGTCATCACGGTATGCCAAGCCCTCAAACAGGCGTTGATCCCCCTGGGAATCCCCGATGAACACATACAGGTATTACCCAATGGTGTCGATCTGGACCTGTTCCGGCCATGGGACCGGGAGACGGCGCGGCGGGAACTGGGCATGACCGGGATGACACTGCTTTCGGTAGGACATCTGGTCCAGCGCAAGGGCCACGACATCCCCATCCGCGCCTTGACGGCGTTACCCGAAGTCCGATTGGTGATCGCGGGTGGCGGCGGAACCTTTGAGGACGACAATGAGTTGGCATTAAAACAATTGGCCCATGATTTAGGGGTCGCCGACCGAGTCCATTTTGCGGGTGCCGTTCCGCAAACACAACTGCCGCGCTATTATTCCGCCGCCGACATTCTGGTGCTGGCCTCGGCGCGTGAAGGATGGGCCAATGTGCTTTTGGAAGCCATGGCCTGTGGTCTGCCGGTCATTGCCTCTCCAGTATGGGGAACCCCGGAGGTGGTCACCGCCCCCGAAGCGGGCGTCTTGATGAATGAACGCTCGGTCGATGGTCTGCTCGACGCCTATGCACGCTTAACGGTGGCCATGCCCCAGCGTTCCATGACCCGGAATTATGCCGAAAAATTTTCCTGGGACAAAACAACCCAGGGCCAGATGGATTTGTTTCAAAAGATTCTGCATAAAAGGCCATCAGCATGATCAAGGAAACGTGGTGGCAACTGGCCAACCTGCTTGCCAATGAATGGAAAGGGCGACGCCAGCGGCAGGTCCATTTTGTCACCGACTCTGCCAACTGGTCGTTCAAATGGGATGCCCATTATATTGCCACCGGACTGGGACAACGTTTAAAGGATGAGGTTCCCATTCTGACCACCCCCTGGCATTTGCGCCATCAGGTCATTTTGTTCGGCAATCGCTACCCCTGGTTTTTTGGCCCCAGGCAACGCCTGCACCGTTCCAACACCCTTTTTTTGACGTGGTTCCATGGCGACCCCGCCGACCCCGATGCCAACATGCAAGCCATGTTCAGACAACTGCCCAAAGCTTTGGATCCCATGGCGGGGGTAGTGGTCACCTGCCAAATTTCCCGGGACATATTGCTTGGTTGCGGCGTGGCCGCAGAAAAACTGATCACCATCCCCCTGGGGGTTGATCTTCAACGTTTCCGGCCCCCGACTGCGGAAGAAAAAAAACGACACCGCGCCGACATGGAAATACCCGACGGAGTTTTTTGCATTGGTTCCTTTCAGAAGGACGGCACCGGTTGGGGTGAAGGATTGACCCCAAAACCGGTCAAGGGACCCGATATATTTTTGGAAACCCTGGCCAGACTGACCATTCCCCGCAACCGGCTCATGGTATTACTCACGGGACCGGCACGCGGGTATGTCAAACAGGGATTGGAACGACTCGGCATCCCCTGGCGACACCGGTTTGTGGATGATTATCTGGATATGGTTCCCTGCTACCAGGCCCTGGACGCCTATCTGATCAGTTCCCGTGCCGAAGGGGGACCCAAGGCATTACCAGAAAGCTGGGCTTGCGGCGTTCCTGTAGTTTCCACACGGGTAGGAATGCCTGCCGACCTGATTCAAACGGGAACCAACGGTCTGATGGCCGCCATCGAAGACAGCCACGCCCTGGCCAAAGCGTTGGATTCCCTTTTTTTCCAGCCCGAACTCCATCAAAAATTGCGCCTGGAAGGTCTGAACACCGTTGCCCAACTCGATTGGACCTGTGTGGCCGAAGGGTATTTCCATATGATCAATAAGTATTTTTAAAATTACTCATGTTGAAATAAACCAGCACTTCCGAACGCAACATCTTGAAAAAAATCATGCGGTTTGGGTCTTCAGTACATTATTTAAAGCACACACAGATTTTAAATTTTTTTACGTCTTCACTGGTTATGTGTTTGCTTTAGAAAAAATCTTTTGATAAGCTTTGGGTTCGTGTGGTCGTATGAGGGTGGGGAAGGTTGGGCTTTTGTTCTCCGTATCTCTTCGGCCTATGGTCTCACCGGAATGGGTCCGTAAATGTCCCCAGATTTCCGTTCGTAAGGAGAATAGGTATGGTGTTACCAGATTCTGAAGATGTCCCCAGACCCGGTTCTTTGGGCAGACAGCGACTTAGATCGCCTCTAGTCCGATTCAAGAATTTGCCTGAAGATATAAATAATGATAACTATAAGATTAACGACAAGCCAAGGGAACGATCTATCTTCTTGGGCATAGAAAGGAAGATATACCCTTTTAGCATCGCCATTTTAACGATCTCTTTTTTTATGTTACAAGAAATGTCTGTTGCAGATGAGCGTGGTTTACGCCGGGTAAGCGAACGGAGAGTCGCGTTGGTGATAGGTAACGCCAGCTACAAGGAGATGCCGCTGAAAAACCCGGTGAATGATGCGGGTGCCATGTCACATGCCCTGCTTAATTTAGGGTTTGAAGTTATAGAGAGAAAAAATGCCTCCAAGGTGCAAATGGAGGATGCTGTTGCCGAGTTTGGGGAGCGTCTTGAATCGGGAGGTGTTGGATTGGTTTATTATTCAGGCCACGGAATGCAGGTGAATGGCAAAAACTATCTGATCCCTGTAGATGCTCAGATTACTTCGGAGCAGACGGTCCCTTTGCGCACTCTGGACGCTGATAATGTACTAAACCAAATGATGTCAGCACGCAGTCGGGTCAATGTCGTTATCCTTGATGCCTGTCGTAATAACCCATTTGAAAGGCGATTTCGATCTGTTGGGGGCGGTTTGGCACAGATGAGCGCACCGGAGGGTACTATAGTTGCCTATTCAACGGCCCCCGGCAAGGTTGCCAGTGATGGTGATGGAGTCAATGGTCTTTACACTCAGGAGTTGCTAAAAGTCATACAGCAGCCTGGTTTGCCCATTGAGCACGTTTTCAAGCAGGTGCGATCCGGCGTGTTGCGCATTTCCAACAATGCCCAGGCACCCTGGGAATCGTCTTCGCTGTTGGGGGATTTTTACTTTCGGCCACCAGAACCTGGGCAAGCCAATGCAATCGAACAAATGACTGATACCGAACTGCTTTATTGGAATTCAATCCAAGATAGCCCGGACGTCGAGCCATTACGTGCCTTTGTCAGTAAATTTCCCGAGGGGCGGTTTGCAGATTTGGCAAAAATAAAAATTGTTGAATTGGAACGAAAGAAATCTTCATCCGAAAGTGATAATAATTATAATTCGTTAATTCAGAGAAAATTTACTCCAGAGCAGCAAAAAGTAATGGATATCTTTAATAAGCTATAGGTAAGTATATGAATAGGATAATTTTACTAATTTCTTGTATGTCTTTGTTGTTTGGAATTGTGAGTTGTGTTAAAATTCTCGATCCGGAAGCAACGACCATTGAAGGGGCTGATAATATTCCCAGAGAAATTGCCCTAAAGTATATGGTGGATAATTTCAAGTATTGTTGTAATTCAGGGGACGATATTTCTGAATTCCGTCTCCCGGGAGGCCAACAATTTAAACCAGGTACTACAACCTGTGAATTTTCAAATAGTACTGTCTCATTGGACGGCATGGAATTAACGAAGATATCCGGTTCTCCTGGTTGGGGGAAAGGAAAAATTATTGGTAAAGTCGTAATAGATTATAAAAATCTTAAGGTTGGAGGCTTTGGCCCTGTAAATGATCATGGGTATGCCTATGGCTTACTAGTAGTGGATGCACGAGTTAATCCAAAAACAATGCAGGCATATAAAGGCATCAACAGCTTCGGAGGCTTCAGTGGCTTCGCATTTTTCAATAGTTTTGATATTGGGGATAAGATGATTCACGCATTTTGTTCCATCGTATTGGGCAAAGATACTCCACTTAAAAAAGTTGGTGCTGCCCTGGATGCGCTAGGTGTGATGGTGGAGGGTGTGCCTTCTTCATCGGTATCGAGATAGTATAGGTAAATGCTATGAATATAAGGGCTTTATCGGTTTCATGCGTGGTGTTATTGTTGGGCATTGTTAGTTGTTCTCCGAAGGTTGTTACGTCTCCGGAGGTTGTTACGCCTCCGAAGGTTTTTTCGCCTTTTGATAAGGAAGCAATGACTATTACAAACGCCGATGCTATTCCTAAGGAAGTTGCGTTAAAATTCCTCAAAGATGATTTCGAGTTTGTGGATCAGATAAAGTTGGGCATTTCTGAAAAATATGATAAGTTAATTTCACAAAATCCTGTGGATCCGTTTACAAAAGCGGGTAGAGAAAAAATGAAATTTCAAGAGCGTGAAGCTTATGGAAAATATTACAGAAAGCCTGGAACGACCACGTGCTATTTTTCAAAAGATAGCACTCTGCTTTCAGCCGGTGAGAAAACAAGAATTAAGATGTCTAATACTCTTGAAGGGTTTGCTAGCGATTTTGGAGAATCGAAAATTGTTGGTAACGTTGCATTAGAAAATAATAAACTTTCGGCTACTGGCGTTGGTACTGCTGGACCTGGTGGAGGAGAATCCACCTTTGGAATGGTGGCTGTTAATGCATCGCTTAATCGAAAAGTAAATGGAAAGGTTGTCTTCGGCGACCTACAGATGGATGCCCGTGGCTATGTAGATAGTTTTGAAATTGGAGACAAGATGATTTCTGCAGGCTGTGCTATTTATTTAAGTGAAAATACCTCATTAAAGAAAGTTGGTGCTGCCCTGGATGCGCTTGGTTTCCAGATAAAGGGCGGTTTAGCGTTGCCCTGAAATCCGGCCCGCGAAATCCGCGGGAAATCCGGGGACAGTATATACTTACATGTCCTACCCTATGGGACGAAATCTGAGAATTCCGGGGACACCCGACTAAATTGCCTCTTCGACATAATTTAATTCCTGTGGGAATTCCGAATAATTTAGTCGGGTGTCCCCGAAATTCCTGACAACTATAAAAATTGATATGCTGTCCCAAAATTTCACCTAGATCATGACGATACCCCCGGAGTAGTTAGATGGATGTACGGCTCAAAGCGGCGGAAATCAGCCAAGTTATAGGTGGCCAACGTCGGAACGTCATGGAACAACATGGTGGCGACGATGTTGGCGTCGTGTATCTGTTTGCCGCCACAAGGAATTTCGGAAACCAAGCGCAGCAAGCGATCGCTGGTCTCTTCCGTCTCGTCGAAAACGGTCCACGCCTGTCGAAACGCAGTGACGAGAGAGACGATTTCTCCCATTGGAACCCGTGGAGTGAAAACTTGCGGGCGGGACAGCACTGCCACGAACTCACGCAGCACCTGTCGATTGATCACCATCCCCACGCCCGCATCCTCCTGACGCTGAAGGAATGCCAGGCACTCCGCATGCCGTAATGAACTGGCCACGCTGGCGTAAACAAGCACGTTCGTGTCAAGAAACAGGAGATCAGCGTCCATCGTCGCCATACATCGCCTCTCGACTCAAATCAATGTTGTCATCCCAGGAGTCAATATGAATGGGCTTCAGCCATTCCGAAAGGGAGGGAGATTTCCTTGGGATGGCAGGCCGACGATGCAGCGTAGTCTCCAGGTAGGCAATGAAGTCCAACACTTCCGCCGCTTTATCCTCTGGCAATCGCCGAGCGCGCCGATAGATCTCCTCGACCATGGTCATGGGGGTGTTTCCTCAATAGTGTCGGGGAAGTCTGGAATTCCGGGGACACCCGACTAAATTGCCTCCTCGACTAATTTGAATAATTTAATCGGGTATCCAAGAAATTGCCACAATTTGAACAATTTAGCCAGGTGTCCCCGAAATTGCGGAGCGACCCGGCATGTGCTCAAAGCGGCTGTGGGGCTTTGAGGTTTTTCCGGGCTGGGGGGATGACGAAACAGCCCGGCCATACCGTTTACACTGTTACGTTGCAAGCCCACTGACTTCCTGATCCCGTTCTCGTTGCAAATTCCGTGGCACAGAGGCATTTGTTTTCTTGCAAATTTTGGACAAAGTTCC
>JACSDG010000110.1 GCA_015660855.1 Magnetococcales bacterium | reverse complement strand
TTGGGACGCCAAGAACCGACGCCGTCTCTGAAATACCAAGCAACGGCTGTTTAATGGGTGAAAAACCTGTCAAGCGGGGAAAAACTTGAACATCGAGTGATAGACAACTTTCCAGTGAACATATGCCCCACTTCGACCGACGGGTTATCCAAAAAAGGGATAAATTCTGGCAGTTTGTTGGTCGATTCCACGAGCACCTTGGCCTGATCCTGAACGACGGTCTGCTGGGTCGATGCCTTGGCCAAAACATTGGAATCAAACTGTACCAATGGACCGGCCAGAGGAGAGGCAACGGTATTCTGCACTTGGGCCAAGGTTCCCTCATTGACCAAAACCGCCTGGGCCATATTCGCCGCCGTTTCAGCAATATCCCTGGCGGCCCCCTTCATGGTGTCACCACCCCCGATGCCATGGTACTTAAGAATCTGGGTGATGACCATATCCATGGCCTCGCCCGCCAATCCAGCCCCCGTCAACCCGGCGGTCACATCTCCCAGGGAGATCCCCTGGTCTTCAAATTTCTTGAACGAAGCCTCCATGGAGGTTTTGGAGGTTGCTGTGGATTGGGCGGCACTCTGTTGCAACATACTGAGGGTTGCGGCGTCAATGGCCCCAGTCAGGGCGGTCGTTTTTTTCAGTTGGGTGGTGGCCGTGCTGATGGCACTGGAGGCTAAAACTTGTAAATTACTCCCAAGATAAGTCGATCCCTGGCCTACCGTCTCCACCAATGCCGGTCCCATAGCCTGCGCCATATTGGTGGCCACATGCAACGCCGTATCGGGTGGCGCATCGCCGGTCAGATCAAGACTCTTGATTTCATCAAACAATTGTTGTGCCATGGCCCCGGTCAAAGCGGCCTGTCTACCCGTATCCAACGTCGCCGCACTGCCGTGAAAGGCTACGGCATTGTTGACCACCAGTGTTGCCATGTTGGTCAGCACTTTGCCCGCAGTATTGGAGAAATCGGTCGCATCTACGGTCAAATCATAGGTCTTGAAGGTTTCGGACGCTTGCGTGACCAAAGCTTGGGCCATGGAATTCATGACTTCAGCCTTCAATGATTCGCCTTTGGTATCCGAGGCCATCCCAACCAACGCCGAATCCAATGCTGTGGCGGCATTCTTGGCGGTATTCAAAGCCCTACCCAAATTGGCCTTCTGCGCATCGGTCATGGCCGAGGTTTCAACCGCTAAATCACTCATAAAGTTAGTCAAAGAACTGGCAATACCTTTGCCGATATTGCCAGCAACGAGCGATTTTCTCTTGTCATCCAAGCCGCTCTTGTCCTTACCGGAATTGAGCGAATTGGCCACCGCCGACGAGACAATCTCTCCAAAATTTTTAACCTGCGTCCCCAAAGTCGTGATGTTCGCCCCAGACTGAGTTAAATCTACCGTGGACGTGGTGATCACATCGGACATTTGATCGCGGGTGGCCTCGACAATCAGGCTTAGATTGGCTTCCCCCTGATTGGTCTTCCCGATAGCGATGAGAGGCCCTTTCACAAGTGACATGCTGTTGGTCACCACGTTGGCGAGGGAATCACCGCCGACTACCCCTTTTTTATCAACAATCTTGGCCACAGTGACCGCAGCCGATTGCACAACAGATTCCAAAGTTGCCCGTTTTTGCCCATCTGAACCGGTAAACTCCGTGCTGGCGCTGGTATACATCTCCTGGAAAGAGGTGGCGAAAGTTTTGGTATTGGCCAAAATGGTGGCGGTATTGACACCACGAATGGCTTCGCTCTGAATCATGGTTTCAACATCGCTGGCTTGGCGTCCCTGGGCAACCAGTTCTCCCGCAAATCGGGCTTGGAAAGCGGGGTTCGCCATCAAATTTGTGGCAATAGTCGGATCTTTGGTATCAGAAGCACTGGCCAGAATGTCTTCCGGTTTGCGCGTGGAATCCATGCCAGCCATGGTATCGATGAGAACATCCGCCAGTCCCCCCGCTTTCGGATCATCGGCGGTTCGAGCCTGCATGGATTGGCTGGCAAAGATGGCGTAATCAACGGTATCACCCAAAGCTGTTTGAACCACCGTCTTGGCTTTTTGCGCAAAGCCACTGGCACCATCGCTTACGTCAAGATTGGCAAGACTTAGTTCCGGTGGCAATACCTGGGAGGTTATGGCTTGGGTGATAGGATTGACGTTAGCGGTTGCGGTATTATCTTTCAGGCTGGGAATAATCGAACGCAGAACGTCTTTGCCATTGGGCAAGGTGACGCTCAAGATCACGGGAAAGTTCGCGCCGTCGGGAAGATCAACCCCAGAATACTGCCCCTTGGCATCGGTGGTGCCGACAACCTTCGTGTCGCCTTTGGCCGTTTCCAGGGTCACTTTGGCATTGGCTACCGCCACACCATTGGCGACGGTCCCTGAAAGACTGTTTTTTGCCAATGCGGTGCCGGAACCACTGGCAGTACCGCTTGAAACCCCCGTACCGTGGACCGTTACGTCACCGCTTTCCCCGCAACCGGCAATGAACCACACAAAAAGCATGGCAGAGACAACAACAAGCAAGTTCTTTTTGGATTGCATGGGCACTCATCCCCCCTCGGCACAATCAAGCGAATCCACTCAATCTACGATCAACGCTTCCCGATCTGAATAAGGCTTCGTTATCTCTCTCCCCTCAAAAAGCGACTCCCAACCCGGCAGTAACCAAGTCCCCCCCATCGGGTGTTAAAAACCGTTCCCATTCAACTCGCAGCCATGCCCGATCCCAAAGATCATAGTCGGCCCCGACCCCAAATACAAAATCAACGCCGTCATCCCGGCGAATAATTTGCTCCCCTGGTCCACTGGCACTCACCTTACCCCTCCAGAGAAAGCCACCGGCCTTGCCTATCAGGGAGAACAACGGGGTCACATCCCACGATGCAACCCCCTCAACAATAACCCCATCCATGGTTAAGGGGGCATGACGAGCCGCTTCACCCACAAGTCCACTTGTGTTCGAGGCATCAATGCGGGTGTTTATTTTCTGCATGCGTACAAAACCAGCCTCAACACCAAGAATCTGGGTAAATTTATACCCCCCCACCAGTTTCCATGCCAGATTGGTTCTATCGATGGAGGAATTGGCGGTAAAACCATGATCGGTAAGGTCACGGTTCAAATCGTCGGAACTTTTCTCGGTACGAAAAACACCCATATTCGCCATAATGTAGCGGCCATGGCTCTCTCTGGATGAAATATCCGCTTGGTTAGACAAACGAGAACCACCCTCTGGGATCAAGTTTGCTGTCACTATAGGAGGCTGGATCACTTTTTTTTCCAAAAGGGGAGCCTTTGCCGCCACAGAACTGTTTCTATCCGTTTCCTCTGTCATCCATGTTTCGGAACGCCGCCTGAAATTATCAAAAGAAGCTTCAGGCAAAGAGAGGACAACAGCACTTTTCCCTTTTTTCCCTGATAACTTCGCGGCATAAACTTTGGCGGCACGAAGATTTTTGAAGCGAGCCGCATGAACCGTATGCCAAAGAATACCTTGACGGTCGTAGATGTCCAACATAAAGGGGGAGTCGCCCCGTCGCTGCAATCCTTTCATCACCCTGAGAGCTTCCTCTCGCGAACGCGCAGCTACGACCTGAACCGTATGGACGGCAGACGGATCAGGTTCAGCACTGACACCGGATGGAACCAGCAGCAGGAGAACACTCACAATAACGAGCAGGACGATATTCATTACCGGCCATGATAAGCCTCTGTTTTTTAAACGTCAAGGCTCATAAGAAACAGAGTACGTCAGATCATCTTTCATCAACCATAGGTCTTACCAACGGTTCATCACTTCGCCACATAGACAAAAATTTTAATTCTATTTTATGTGGTTACGTCCATTCATGATGCCATAAAGTTAGAGCCTTGCGATACACTGAAAGTGAACGGCAGTTAAAACATGTTTAAGAGTGTGTTTTCGATGCACAAGAGACTCCACACGCTCCACGGACTAGGTGCTGGGCTGGCGCGATAGGGTTGAGCCAATTTTTTTCTGGTGGGTACTATGTGGGTACTGAAACAAAAAAGGCTACCCGAAGGTAGCCTGTAAGTCTTTGTTTTTGTTGGTGGGCGGCACAAGGATTGAACTTGTGACCCCTGCCGTGTGAAGGCAGTGCTCTCCCGCTGAGCTAGCCGCCCAGACATGTCGCAACTTGATAGGACTTGTCCGCGCCCCGCCCAAGCCTTATACATGGAGTCGTGCTTTGGTGTCAATATGTCACTTAAAGGCACTCCTTCCTCCTATTTGCCAACCTGACGGTCATCCATGAACCTGTCCGACCTCTCCGCTACCCTCGAATACTGGCTGATCGCTGGCATCGATTGCCTCTCCAGCGACCGCCTGGAATTTCCATCGAATCCAATATCAGTCACCAAAATTTCCCCTTTCCACAAACACTTCAAACCTTCCATCTCCACGGTCGAACGCCAACACCCCGTGGCAAAACCAACCGCTACAACGCGACTTCCTCCACAAGAAATACCTGTCAAACCGCCAGCACCCACCGCGCTAACAACCGTTGCCCTGTCCCTGGAATCCCGCAAAGAAAAATTCATCAACATGACCCAATCCCTCTCGCATTGTAACCTGTGTAGTCTGGCCAATATGCGTAGAAACATGGTCTTCGGCGTTGGCAGTGTGGAAGCTCCCGTCGTCTTCATCGGCGAAGCCCCAGGTGCCGAAGAAGACTTGCGCGCAGAACCCTTCGTCGGCGATGCCGGAAAACTTCTCGACAAAATGATCCTCGCCATCCAATTGCTTCGCCAAAATGTCTATATCGCCAATGTCGTCAAATGCCACCCACCCGCTAACCGAAACCCCCTTCCGCAAGAAATCGAACTTTGTCAGCCCTTTCTGTTCGAACAACTTGAAACCATTCGCCCAAAAGTTATCTTTGCCCTCGGAAAATTTGCAATCCTTTGTCTGCTCGGATACTCCGGACCCATCGAAAATATCAGGGGCAATACCCCCCTCTGGAGAGGTATCCCCGTTATCCCAAGCTACCACCCCGCCTTCTACCTCAGAAGTCCATCCAGAAAAAAAGCGGCTTGGGAAGATCTTATCCGTCTAAAAAAGATGCTTTCTTTATGATATATAGCATATATTGATATTTTAAATAGTTTTTATTGAATGAATAAAATTTACAAAAAAATAAACTTTGATCGCTCCAAAGCAAACATGGTCCCACAGCGTCAGAATCGGCTTTTGTAAAATCGCAGGATGTGGCATACTTGCTCGCGGTCGGGAGACCTAACTTGTGGGTGGACACTCAAAGGGGGGGGGATCCGTGGTTGAATTTGGCCCCCAGGGATGCCTTACCCTGAGCTTCACCTCGCAAGGTGATCCCCATGGGGACCATGCGGGTTCCCGTCGGTACCCTGGAAAAAGTGAAAAACCTCCTGGAAAACTACCAATACAAGCAAGGAGTTCTGGCAATGTCTCTGCGTCGCTCTATCTGGATGTTTGGTGTATGGGTTCTGCTGGTCGTCCTTCCCGGGACATACTCGTGGGCCGATAAAACATCCCATGTCTCCTTCGCCACAACCATGTTGGACCTGAGCAAAGATAATCTGAATCAAAAATTTAATCAGCTCATCCGAGAAAATAAATCCGAAGAACTGCGTGCGCTCATCGCCTCTGGCGTGAACCTTAACACCGCAGATACCAAAAGAGTCAGCCCCATTCATTATGTCGCCTTCCTGGGACACATTGATGCGTTAAGATGGATGATTCCGCGAGGAGTCAATTTGTCAGCTGCCGTCTTTGGTGGCTGGACCCCCCTGCACTACGCTGCTTTCGCAGGGCATGTCCCGATCGGCAACCTTCTGGTCGCCATGGGAGTTCCTGTCGATATTCGCGATGTCGGCGGGGAGTCCCCCCTCTTCTACGCCGTTGAAGCGGGACGTACCGATATGGTGCGCTGGCTGGTCGCCAACGGTGCCAATGTTGATCACGTCAACAATAGCAAACTAACACCAGTGACCACCGCCATTGAAACCGGTAACAAGGAAATTATTGAGTTCCTACAGAAACATTCCAAACAATCACCAGAGAATACACAAAACACCTCAAGCGTTCCACAAGGCCAATGACAAGATGAATGGTTTTTCTTCAATGTTTTAACGTATCGGAAAAACAAAGTTTGGCAAAAATTTTCGCGGGGGTCCGAGGGGGATCATCCCCCCCCCCCGGACCCCCGCAATAGTTTCAACCTGATAAAAAGGGGGGGACTGAACGGTCACTGAGTTTCTCCGATACCCGAATGGTTACACTCAGTGACTCACTCTGAACCGCAACAAAGTGATCAGCGCAATCAATCCGTCAATGAGGCGGATTTTTTTCCCCTCCGCAATGCTGCGAGGGCTGTAGGAAATCGGAACCTCCCTGATTTCAATCCCCTGGCGGATCAGTTTGGCTGAAATCTCGTGATCGGTCTCAAAGCCGCGTGTTTTCACCGTAAACTGACGCAAAACAACCATGGGATAAATTTTGTATCCCGTCAACATGTCGGTGACAAAACGCCCGAAAAGCATCCATGTCCATAGGGCCAGAATGATGTTCATCCCCCACGGCCCCAACCTTTGCTGGGGATGACGACCGGGAAAAGGCCATCGATACCCCTGATCCCGGATCTGACCCAAAACGCGACTGCCGTAAACCGTGATATCCGTGCGTCCGTCAAGGGCACGCAACAAGGGAATATAGTCCACCGGGCTGTACTCCAAATCGGCGTCCTGGATCAACACGTAGTCCCCTGTAGCTTCCCGGATGCCCCGTTGAACCGCAGCCCCCTTGCCTTGATTGGTTTGGCGTATCAAGCGAACTTCGCTAAAAGTTTTCACCCGCTCCGAGGTTCCGTCGGTGGAGCCATCGTCAACGACAATGATTTCCGAAACAAACCCGATACTGTGAAGAGGAATTTTAAAAATTTGTTGCAACACACTATCAATAAAGGCTTCTTCATTGTAGGCAGGTATCACAATGGAAACTTTTCTTTGGGTGCCCTGGTGCATCACGACACCACCTTGAATTTGGAAAAAAAATAATCTGGCTGCGATTGGTAACTTTTTAAGGTGGCTTCCACCATCCTTGCTTCCTGGGGCGTGTTGACACCCAGGGTTTCCCTTTCGTCGGTGATCCTTACGGTGACCACATCTCCGGTTTTATCCTCAAACAAGGGCAGAGTCTGCAATAGATTAAATTCAGAAGTCTGGGCACCATAAGCTGATCTTTGATCTTTGCATCGGTTGAGTGTGGCAAAAAGGGTCTGCGAGTCAAACAAAAATAAACCGCAATCGTTCTCTCCGACAGGTTCCTTGATTTCCCCCTCTCTGGCCTGCAAAACCCGCACAATTTTCCCGTTGGCATCCCGCAGAAAATGGATGTAAGGATTTTTTCGCAGTATCGTGGCCACGGTCAAACGCGGATGGCCGGTCCGTTCGTGGGCCAGGGCACAGCGCCGGATCGTCTGTCGGCGCAACGAGGCCTGATCGCCCCAAATCACCAAAGAATGCGGCGTGTGTACCCAAGGTTCGGCCTGCGCCACGGCGTCGGCCATCCCCATCGGCGTTTTTTGGATCGCCACTTGGCCCCTGTCTCCGACCCGTGCCGTAAAAACAGGTTCCACCTCAGCCTGGGCATGGGGTGCCAGCACCAATATCACCTTGTGCGATACGTCTTCCAGGGCATCCAGTAGCCAATCCAGAATCGGACGCCCCAGCAGCGGATACAATATCTTGGGTTTGTCAAACCCCAGGCGTGAACCCACTCCGGCGGCGGGTATGATGACGGTCCAAAGGGAACGGTTGGGAGTTCCCTCTTCAATGTCATCCATTGCCAATACCGGACTAAAAGGCATCCAATAACTCACTCAAACTGTCAATGACGGAATAAACCCCGACCCTGGGAACACAATCCAAACTTTTCGTACTGCGTCTGACGATCACGGGAATTCCAGCCTGTTGAGCCGCCTGGATTCCGTTCACGGAGTCTTCGACGACGACCGCTTTGTTGGCGGCAATCCCAAGCCGGTTGAGAGCCAACAGGTAGATCTCAGGATCGGGCTTGGCCCTTTGAACATCCTCTCCATGCAAAACCAATGCAAACGCCCCTCCAAGCCCGCTGGCCCGCAAAAATAATTCCACTCCGGCCCGACTGGCCGAACTGGTCAAAGCAACCTGCAACCGCCGGGAAAAAGCTTTGACAACTCGGACCGCATCCGGGTCAATGGGGGGATCATGGACAAGCAACTCCATGGCATAAGCCTGTTTTTGCCGGGTCAGGTGTGAAATCGTCGCCGCATCTGGCTCATGACCCTTTTCACCGAGCAACTGCCGAAAAACCTGATCGGTCCTGCGACCGGCAAAGTTTTGATAATCCACCAATGGCAAATTGTTTTCCGCCAGAACCCTGGCATAAGCCTGTGCGTGCACCCGATCAGACAGCCACAAAACGCCGTCCAGATCAAAGAGTATCGCTTCGACCCGCGAAAGCATCAGACCACTTTCCGTGTGGCTACCACCAGGCTTTGGCCCATGTTGTAGCTTACGTTATATTGACCGATCCGGTTGTCTTTCAAAAGTTTTGAAAAAAAACCAAACAGGGAAAAATAGGCGGAAGCCCTTTTGAGGACATATCCCAGGGCCAGCTTTTGCCAATGGGCACGGATTTCGCACACAGCAAAACCGTTTTCTTGCAGCAACCGGGTCATGGTGCGTGGATCGAAATAGTAAAGGTGAACACTGAGAAAAAAGGGCCACCGTGAACCCAGAATCCGCCTGGTTATACTGCTGTAGTCGGGATAGTTGATGATCAACAGGCCATGTTCTTTCAGCAACGTCTGGATGATACGCAAAGCCCCGACAGGATCGGCCATGTGTTCGATAACATCCCAGAGGGTGATCAGGTCAAACTGCCGGCCTGCAAAATCGGCATCATCAAGGATTCCAGAGCGAATATCCAAACCATAACGCTGGCGTGCCTGGGCGGCCATCCAGACACTGGGTTCCAGACCCACAACCTGAAACCCCAGGTCGCTGGCCGCCTTAGGAAACGCCCCTCCGGCACAGCCTATGTCCAATACCTCGGGGTGGGTGTGGGGGGTTATGGCGTGCCGACGCATGATCCCCCGAAGGCTTTGGGTAAAGGTGACGATACGAGCCTCGTTCTGGGCGATGAACAAGGGATCTTCCGCGTTTCGGTACCCATCCAGAATGATTTCCTGCCGGATCCTTGGATTAAGATAAACCAAACCGCACCCATGGCACCGCACCAGCGGATCCAGCAAGCGTTCGTCGCTCGAAGCGGAATAGATCCGCCGCAATTCATCCGCAGAAAGTCGGGAATCGTAACAAGATTCTCTGAGCACGGTATGCCCGGATTGTCCACACACGGGACAACAGACCAACTCGATCAATGCGGACAGGGGGGATTTTTCGGATGTTTTCATTTTGGTCGTTCCAGAGTTTTTTCCCATGGCAGAGTCTGGAACCTTTTTTTAATAGTTCAACATTTCTTCTGGCCTTTTTCCCATGGTAACTCCGATTCATCATTCATGCAAATGACGCTTTGTCCCCCTCCAACATTGTGTCAGGCTGATCCATTTCCAAACCAGAGCACGGTAGGGAACCATCTCCATTTTGGTTTCAAACCGTCGCCGAATAAAAAAATTAAACCCCTGACGCAAAATCTTGTGCGGATGATACAACATTTTCCATAAAAGAAAGGATCGATACAAACCCTTCCGGAACCGGCTGAGTTCGACATAGTCTGGACGCCACACCGGGGTGAAATTAAGGTCGGAAAGACTGTTGAAACCTTGCGCTTGGGTAAACAATTCGGAACCTGGCGTCGGCGTCACGATAAAAAGGGCAATTTCGTCCACACCGGCCCGGGTTAATGTGTGCACCAATTGTCGCGTTTTTTGCCGTTGCTCGGGACCTTCTCCTGGAAAGCCAAGCACAAAACAGGCTTGGGAACGGATGCCAAACCGGTTCATGTGGCCGATGATTTCCAGCGCATGCTCCAGTTTGAACGGTTTGTGCATCGCCTCAAGAACTTCCGGGGCACCGCTTTCCGGGGAAATAGACAGGTAGGTACATCCCGCTTCTGCCAGCAAGCGGACTGTGGTTTCATCCTTGATGGATTCTACCTTGGTTCCGGCAACCATCTTCCATGAAACTTTCAGCTTTCTAACAATGATTTCATTGCATATTTCCCGGATACGTTTGTCGGAAATGGTGGGATTCAGGTCTTCAAGATGAAATTCGCGAACCTGATATTTTTCCACGCATTCGGCCATTTCATCCACGACCAGACGCGCAGAACGCCCACGCCATTTGCGACCTGTCGTCGCTGGTGCCACACAAAAACGACAGGGAAACGGACAACCGCGTGAGGTCAGCAGGGTGAGATAGCGCGGGGATGCTTGCGGACCATGACCAAAGCGCAATGACCAATAGTTGGTCAACGGGAACAAATCCCAGGCGGGATGGGCCAATGTATCGAGAGAGGGCACTTCACCCCTGGAAGCATTGCGCAAATTTTTTGTCAGAATTCCCGGCCAGTCACCCAGAGTTGCAACAGTATGGCCCATCAGCAACCATTTTGCGGCACGAAGACCACCCTCCTCCAAATCCCCCGTTACCGCAAAATCGGCACCATGGGTGAAAAACTCCTCGACCACGGGGTGCAGGGCGTAGGCCGTGACCGCTTGGGCATTTTCAAGGATGCCAACCGCCATTTGGGGAAAGCGGCGTTTGACGGCGCGAAGAATTTGTAAAAGCGCAAGATGGTTGATAACTTGGTTGGCAAACAGAAATATCACCTGGGTATCTTCGGGAACGCGTTCAATAATTTGCTTTGGATCGAGTCCAAGAATCAAAAACTTGCCTTGACAATGCCCGGCGTGGGGATCCAGGCCGAAGGCGTCGATGACAGAGACGGGGAGGTTTGCTTGCCGGAGGGTGGCAGCAAAGCTTGCCAGCAGGACGGGCATATAAACGACCCCCGTCGTCATGGGATCGTTGCGTTGAACAACAAGATTTGGATTGATCAGCGTAACACGCATCGACATTCACAGGGACGGGCCTGGGAAAAGTTCTACTCTTCCCTGTGGGGGTTGGGGCAAAACATCATGCCCTTCGGGCAAAAAGCAAAACCCTGGGTGCTCTCGCCCCCAAACCCCCATAGGTATGAAGCTTTTTGTTTAACCCCTTAACGGACGACAAACTCCTCCGCCCATCCGGAAACGGTCACATTGATCCCCCCCGCCACGTCGGAAACAGCCTCACCCAAATACCGGTCGTACTTGATCCCCCCCGATCCGGTAACCTCAAACGTTTTGGAATGACTGGCCCCGTAAAGATCTCCGCTGCCTGCGACCCTGACAGCAGCCTTGGGGGCATAGATGGCCGCCGCCAAATCACCCGACCCCGCAACACTGAGAACTCCAGTCGTGTTTGAGTATATCTCCGTCTGACCCGGGCTGGCAGTGGCAACAAGGTCGCTGGAACCATGGATGGTAAAATCCTGGTCATGATCGCGGCCACCCGTATGATAGATGGTCAGATGCGCCCCGGCCCCAAGAACCAGTTTGGCAGACCCAGACATCCGGAACGGACCATCGACAAATAGATAAAAGTCGGCGTGTTGATCTCCATTGCCAACATTGTCACTGTCGCCGTGATCGTCATCACGATCACGGTCACGATCATGGTCGCGGTCACGATCGCCATGCCGGCCCTCATTGTCGTTGCCATCGTTATCATGATGGTGCCGATGACGGGCATGATGACCCGCATGGCACCTGCGATCATCACGCTCGGAACGGGCATCGTTCCCGGACGTGGACAGCAAAACATCACCCGATCCGGATAGGGTGAAACTGTTGTAAAAATAGGTTCCAGGGGTCCAGGTCACGTTGGCAGAGCCGCTTTTTTGAAAATCCCCCAGATTGCTCCCCGCCTGAGGACGTGCCGCCTCGATCAGGTTATCCACATCGTAAGGATCACAGACCCCTGCGACGGTAGGGGTCGGGTTGACCACCTCATCACGAGTCGTTCCGTGGACCCGGGCATTACGTGCAATCGAAACCGTCCCCCCCGCATGAACATCGCCATAGATGTCGGAATTTCCCGTCAAAATAAAATCGCCGGGGACATGGATGGAACCCCGGACATCGCCACTGCCGGTATGTTTGAAATATCCTTTGGTGCCACGCGCTCCGGTAAGCTGAATTTCCCCCTTGACCTTGGAAGAATCAGACATCTCCACATAGGCCCCCTCTCCTGGCAGGGTGAGATTGCCGTTGATTCTGCCACTGCCAGTTTTGGTTACATAGCCGCCGTCATTGAGAACTCTGATCCCGGCCCGGTCTTCTTCATTCCCAGCGAGGGTGCAGGAATCATAGCTCATGGTGGAACTCCCGGAGGCCTTGACCCATTCACAAGCGGTAACACCCTCCGGCCACGAAGGAGGCAGAGGACTGGCTTGCCGACAGTCTACACCGCTGGCAGTGACCTTCCGGCTGACACGGTACTCCTGATCCGAATCAACCACGGTATCAAAAACGGTAGCGGCCACAACGTAAGTCCCTGAGCCGGGCGGAGTCTCGGTAAACCTGACATCAAACCGATCATTGACGATATCCACCGGTGGCGTTGGCGGAACAGTGCATACGTTCTTCACCGCCCACCGGGCCGCCTCCATAGCCGATTCCGCCGCCCAAAGCTTGTTGCTCGAAACAGCCAAGCTTGTGAAAGATTCCGTATCCCGTTCGGAGGTCTGAATCATGAGGGTACTCAGACCCGCAGCCGCGACCATGACCGACAGGACAACCACCAACGAACTTCCATTCTGGTCTTTTCTGAGGTTCATGTTAAAAATTCCTCGGGTAGACTCGGCTGCGCAGAGGAAACCGGGCCAATTCCTCGCCAGGAATCAGGCTCTGCACGACAAACTGAACCTGAACATAATTAAAAGTGGCCGCGTCGTTGGTGTCGTAAGTGAAAGTCAGGTCCGAGACCCCTTTCGCCAAAACGTTGTCAACGCCTGTGTTCATGATTTTTCGCTTCAGATCGGTCCCCGCCAAATGGTAGAGAACCGGCCCATCCGCAGTTGCGGTGGACGTGAAAAGAATCCCATGGTTCCCTTCGCCGTGACGCGCAGCATAGCCAAGCGCCCCTACTCCGTGACACTACTGAGTTGGTCGCGGAGCATGGTGGTTTCGGTGGTGGCAATGAACGAGTGCCACCCCAAGCCAGCACAAACACCGGCGATAAGGATGGTGATCACGATTTCAAGCAGAGTAAACCCACCGAGTCGCCGCCCGTACTCAGCGTGGTGGAACGGAGCATATCTCATCGAGCCTTCCTCCCCAGGAGGTTTTGCACGCACAAAAACCAAACAACCAACCGGTACCTGAAATCAAACGTCTAATAAACAGCGAAACGCTCTACCAGGGACCTCCCTTCGTGAACACAACCTTGGCCCCCGCATGCGTCGTTCCGCCAGACTCGACGGTGACGTGAACTTCCAGGCAGTCGGAAGCGGTATGCGTCGGACACGTACCGGTCGTATCATCGCTGAAAGTCAAATGGCGCGAATACGCGCTAAAGTCCCCGGACAAAGCGGCCTCATCGGGCAGGGTCGTAGCATTGATACCCGTTGTCCCTACAGTTTTGCGCAGAAACAGGATTTCTTCCATTTTTTCTTCCACCAGGAAGGTGGCCTGAAGCTGTTGGCGTACCATTTGGGAATATTTGACCGTATTGGCAACCTGCGTGGCCAAGCCAACCGCGACGATGGCACCCACGACGATGCTGATCAACATTTCAAACATCGTGATGCCACCCTGAGGATGGGAGGTTCGGTCGTCCATGGTAGAGTGTATTGGTCTGTTCATTGTTGGGCCACCCATACCGCTCCGGTATTCTCTTCAACGTGAACGATCCCGATGGTTTGCGGTTCGACCTGACCCTCCACGCTCTTTGAAAGGGCGATATCTCCCGACCATGAAGGCCGTCCGAGCGCATCGAAAATAATGTCAAAGGCGGGAATGGTCACTTCCGGGTGAAAATGGCGTGTTTTCACGACCGTCGTGCGGTCTTCGCGCAAAATGTCGTACTGATGCGCCGTTTCAGGCTTCAGAACGATGGAATACCCGGAATTCACCAGCATGGCATGGGTCTGTGCATCGCGAATATCCATCATCAGACACCCAGCCAGGGATTGGGCGATTCCCTGACAAAAGTCACCTTCATGCTCCGGGGTGCTCTCCATGAACTTGGCCATGGTTACGAAGGAGAGAACGCCGATGACCGTGATGACGATCACCATCTCCATCATGGTTACCCCGGCGTGACCTCTGCGCCATAGTGCAGGGTTTTCGACTTCAATGCCCATGTGATGTGGACTCCTTCAACCAGGACAACAAGCTCGCATCGCTACGCCCATCCGGCAGTCATGACACCAACCGGCTTGCACAAATACCGCCAGAACCAAACGAATAAAGAAACCAGTCTCAACCCGCACGCCAGACAATCTATTGGAGAACAGGAGCCCTAGGTGTCGCACTGACAACCTCCGTGGTAAGGGTCCTCGTAGTAGTATCCGGAAAAGTAAGAGTCGTCGTATCAGCACAGGTCACGCCACCGGCGTCATCCAGTAAACCAGTTGCGGGATTAATAATCTCGTCGCACGTGTCTATCTCCGTGCCAGAAACAAAAGTCCCAGAAGCAAACTGCGCCAAATGCAGACCGTGGGCCGAGTGCAGGGTCGAGTTGATATCGCCGACCATCTTTCTGGTCATGGCGGCGGTGGCTTCGCCACTGACATCCATATACTTGGGCAGCAGGGTTGCGGCAAGCACACCGAGGATGATGATCACGATGATCAATTCCACCATGGTAAAGCCCGCTTCACCGCGACGTTGTTCTTGCATCATGTCCTTCATCAACGGAACTCCTTCCACATTTTATTTTGGATAAATTTTTTATGTCTCACAAATTCAACGCCCCAGATAAGGTTAGACACAACCTTCTTTGACGCTGCGAATTGCAACCCGACACAAAGCCCGGACCCATGCGACGGAGACACCCGTCTGACCGTCCAGGATTGATTTTCCGGTCACTTTTCACTGCCTTGCAGCCCCGTTTGCATGGGGCACCCGCGCGCACACACCCGTATTCAACACAATAGCACAGGGAAAAGGGTATGGGAATGATTATTTCTTGAATTTACTACCATTCATTAATTCTATGTGATCCCTAAGCGTTCCTGACCGCCCGAAGCCATACGTCGAGGGATTTCTTTACGCCGAGGAATTGGCTTTATGTTTGCATAATTTCGTTGGCCGCATGGGTTCTCCTTTGTTTTTCCATGCCCGTTATTTTTGTTGGTGTTCGGCACTGGTCCAGTTGTCCCGTATTTTTTAGCAAGGCAAGGGCGACGCAACGCTACGGCGGATAAGTGGTAGCCATGTATCTGGAATATTTCAAATTTGAAAAGTTGCCGTTTTCCATCACCCCCGATGCCGATTTTTTCTATCCCGGTCGCGGGCGGGGGGCCATCCTCGATACCCTGGAACAGGCCGTCCTGGACGCGGAAGGAATCGTCAAGGTGGTCGGTGAAGTCGGCACGGGAAAAACCACCCTTTGTCGCATTTTGTGCCAGCGTCTGCCGCAACGGGTTCATTCTGCCCTTCTGCTCAATTCCAGAATCGCTCCCGATGAGTTGCATGATGCGATCCTTACGGAACTAAAGCAAAAACCGATTCCAGGGGCGGGAAGTCACGAACGCCGCCAGCAATTGCAAAACCACCTGATCCACCTGTTTGCCGAAGGAGGACAAGGGGTGCTGTTGGTGGAGGAAGCCCAATCCATGCGGATGGAAACCTTTGAAGAATTGCGTTTCCTGAATAACATTGAAACCGACAATCATAAAATGTTGCAAATCATACTTTTTGGCCAGCCGGAGTTGGATCATGTGTTGAAACGTCCATCCCTGCGCCATATTCGTGATCGCATCTCCCGGCATATTACCATTCCCTTGTTTACCCTCGAAGATACCGCTTGCTATATTCAGAGTCGTCTGGACCGGGCCAGTGGAAGAGAGGCTGTGCCATTGTTTTCAAAGGATGCTGTCGCAAAAATCCACAAAATGGCCCATGGAAGTCTCAGGCGTGTCAATATTTTGGCGCACCATGCCCTGATCCATGCCTTCCAGGAGCATGTCGCCAAAGTGGAAAAAAAACATGTCCGTCCGCGCCGGCGCGTAAGATACCCGCGTTTCTCGTCATGGAACCGGTTGGTTGCGCATACCGCCAAAACTTTTACCCGATTCAATTCGCTACGCCCCAGGACCATCCGTATCCGGTACCCAGAACCGCTGGCTGCCACCGTTGGATCCATGCTCCTGATTTTGATAGCGGGGATGCTGCCGTTTTGGCTTTCAGACCGTTTGGCAACCGCTGCCGGGGAAGAAACCGACAGGTCGCAGGAGTCTGCTCTCGTGAGAAAATCAGAGGCTGGCGACCATGATGGGGAATCGTTCAATACCGATGTGAACAAAAATCCTCCCCTCGTCAATCCTTTGAAAAAAAATAAAAAGAAACCGCCTGTCCTCCAGGCAGCGGTCGATATGCGTGACGAAAAAGGTACGGTTTCCATTCCCATTCTGTCCATTGCATCGTGGGTTCCATCGCATAAGCAAAACCCTGTTTCAAATGTCAAGGCTCCCAATTGATGCGTGACAGACGCAACGTATCGGAAAAACAAAGTTTGGCAAAAATTATTGCGGGGATCCGGGGGGGATCATCCCCCCCGGCGGGGCTTGGGGCAGCGCCCCAAGGTTTTGATTTTAACTTTATGCCCGCAGGGCATCATGTTCCCAAAGTGCCCCGACATTGTGGTGTTCTTTTGCTGTTCAAGACGCAATCATCGATGAAAGCCATCAGGGTGGCATTGAATTCAGCGGAATGTTCCGATTGCGGTGAATGTCCACACCCCGAAATAAAATGTACGCCGCCTCTCCATAAATTGTGCAATGAAAGATTATTGCAATAGTCCTGATTCACAAAAGGATCCCGATCTCCCAATAAAAGGGCAACAGGAAACCCGGAATTCCTCAGAATGGCGCATTCATCTTGAAGTTCTCCACGGGCAATGGCAGTGGCCATGCTGCTGCGACATTTCGGATCGGTTTGCCGCATGGCCTGAGCGATACGGTGTGTCGCTGCTTCGGGCAGTCCCTGGGCCTCAGACCAGAGTTTGACATCGGATTCGGTCAGGTGCTCCTGCATGAACAATTTTGTGGTGGGGTGTGGCAGAAAGGCATGGTCAAAGCGGGGCGGATTTTGCAGAGGAGGCGTGCCAAAAACCAGCAACCCCAAAAGGTCAGGCCATCCTGCGGCAACTTGAATCAACAAATGTCCACCCAGACTGTGCCCCACCAGCAGGGGTGTCTGAATATCAAGAAGATGCAGCACCTCCCTGACGACGGCGACATACCCCTGCACGGAATAAACACGTTCGGGATCCAATGCCCTGCCAGAAGCCCCATGACCAGGCAAATCCATGCAAACACAACGGAACCTCCGTCCCGGTTCACCCTCCATCTGCAAAGAAAAAGCCGAGGCATCCTGGGAATTGCCGTGCAGGAAAAACAAGGTGGGCCCTTCACGGCCGGAACTCTCATAAACAGCCATCGTCAAACCATGAATGGAGAGAAACTGTCTGGTCATAGAACCTGTATGCCCTTCAGTGAGAAAGTAACCATTCGGTCACCCTATTTTTGGTCAAAAGTCACCGTCGCCCCACGTTCACCATTCTGCAACCGTTTATAATGGAAACGCAGCAAGGGATCTTGGGGCCATTGTTCGAGGGCCTTGGCAAAAGCCTCCAAGGTGCCAGGGTCATCGTTTTCCAATAGGCAATAAGCCTTTTGGTAAGCCTGCACCCGATCAGAATCCCACTCTTCCCGGGCCAACGGTTCAAAGGCGGTAATACCGTGTCCCTTGCCCTTGAGCACCAGTCGGCCCACCGGACGCCCGTGGAAATCGGACAACATCGCCACCGTCTCCCCACTGACGCAAATTCGAGTCCCCAAATGATTGTTGACAGACTCCAAACGCGCCGCCGTGTTGATGGGATCCCCAAGGGCACGATAGTCAAACACATCATTGCCACCAAAATTTCCCAACAACACCCGCCCCGAATTGACCCCAATACGGGTATGTCCAAAAGGCATTCCCTCTTTTTTGCGCGCCAGGGAAAAGTCCCAGGCGAATTGATCCATCTCCAACGCACAATCCACGGCTCGCCGGGCATGGTCGCCCTGCGTCAGGGGGGCGGAAAACAAAACCGCAATGGCGTCACCCACAATACGATCCAAAGTCCCTTCATGTTTGAAGACAATCTTGACCATACCCTCCAAATAATCGTTCAAAGTTTTGATAATAGTGGCTGGATCGCCATCATCTCCCTGCTGTTCCATCAAGGAGGTGAACCCCACCAAATCGGTCATCACAAAGGAACAATTGCGATATTCACCACCCAAAGTCAAACATTCGGGATTCTCCAATAGAAAAGTAACACGATTGGGGGAAATATATTTTGAAAAGGCACCGGTGATAAAACGTCGTTCCCTTTCCGCCTTCATGTAAAAAGGGATCATCGCCAAAAACAACAGCACAACCACCAAAATCGCACCAAAAATCCAGGAAAATTTTTGTTTCAGCGGACCCATGACATCCTCTTCCGGCATGAGGACGCCCACATACCAATCCAGGCTATAGGCATGACTGATAGGCCTGAAAAAACTAATATAACTTAAATTATCATCCATAAAATGGACAATCTTGCTGTCAAACCGTTGCAAAGGTTTTCCTTCCCCGGCCTGGACGAGATGCCTCAAAGCGGCATGGGCAGCGACCATGGCGTGATCCTTGACATGGTCAATGTGGATGGGACGAATATCCTTGCCATCGGCGGAAGCCTGGAGCATTTCACGAAAATCGGGCATCCCTACCACGAAGCCTCTGGAGTCCACGATAAAAGCACGCCCATGGGGGCTGATGGTCAAACTGCCCAGAAACTTGGAAATGGATTGCAACACCAGATCAATGGCTGCCACCCCCATCAACTGCCCATCGTGGATGACCGGGGCGGAAACCGTGATGCCCGCTTGATGGGAGATCTTTCCCTGAAAATTTTCTTCCCAGGTGTAAACATCGGTCCAAAATCTACCCATGTTTTTCACCGCCCCCTTGTACCAGGGACGCTGTCGCGGATCGTAAACCTTGATAGGATCCTGAGAATCAAAATGCAACACGCCGTCTTTGTCTGGAGCCAACCATGTGGTTTTGACGAAGGAGGCGATCAACCGTTCAATCTCGCCCCGTTGTTCGAGAGTATCCTTTTTGAGGTTTGCCGCCCTATCCAAAGCCTCCTTGCTGCGAGAGGAATCGTCCAACCGCTCTATAATGCGTAAACGGGAAATGCCGTCCGGATCCTGTTTATACAACCAATGGTTGCCCCCCTCGTCACCATAATAGATCAGACCGAAGGAGGAAAAATGCTTTTTCTCTTTGTTTGCGGTTAAATAGAAATGATTAATAAAATCTTTATTATCCAAATTGGCTGCAACCCATTCGGTATTGAAATCGACAGTATATTCCGGTGATTCTAAAAAGTTTTCCGTTTTTTCAACAATTCTATCGCCAATGTTGGCCAGGGTGGCCTCTGCTCCATCCTTCATCTGCTGGCTGGCAACATGGAAAACCACCAACAAAACCAGCACCGCTGGAATGGCCACAAGGATGGGGACCAAAAATTGTTTGTAGTCTTTGAATATCTGCACTACAATTTTCGGGTTGACTTTGATATTCACTTAACCTGATCGCCTGTGATGGTCCGTTGAATGTGCTGTGGGGGCTTCCCTGGCCTGGGTCGCGACAAAATCTGGAAAATCCAGGCCAAAAGAATCATGAATCCTCCCTTGATAGCAAGCAAATTTATCAATGTATCGGAAAAACAAAGTTTGGCATAAATTGTTGCAAGGATTAGAGCGTGTTGACATTCGATAATTTCTTTACCCCCCTGGAAAACTGACTCATCGTGAATAAAATTATTGAAACTCGATGTTCAAGTTTTTCCCCGCTTGACAGGTTTTTCACCCATTAAACAGCCGTTGCTTG
>JACSDG010000109.1 GCA_015660855.1 Magnetococcales bacterium | reverse complement strand
CAGTCACGCCAACATCAATCACGCCCATACGATCACTCCCACCATCTTCTCTAAATTGTCAGGTGTCCAGTGTATCACACATCATTGTCACACAGGGGATAGTGATGCCAGGTGTCACGATGAGAAAGCCCCTGGTAAACAACCTGCTCTGAGGGTGACGCGCCGCATTGACCGCCTGCCAAGCGATGAGCATGGCCATGACCGTGGTTTTCCCTGCCCCGGTGGCCAGTTTCAACGCCAATCGGTAAATCTCAGGATTGGCTTCCAGATTGGCTTGTTTCAGACGGTCCAGGTATTTCGACCCGCGTTTCCCCAAATTTGGAGCAACTTCCGTCAACCAGATTACCGTTTCCACGGCCTCAATCTGACAAAAAAAGGGACGAACCCCTTGGAACGAATAATGCCGCCAGTATTGAAGAAGACGGGCCGTTTCTGGAGTCACAGACCACTGATTGGGTGAAGGAAGATTCCTCCAGTTTTCGACCGCGCTCCTGACCTCATTGATGAACGGCGTAGGGTCGTATTCCTGCTCTACTGTGGAAACATCATCAAAGATCAACGTGGGCTGATCTTTGGATCCTCGACGTTTTTTTGGCTTCGGAACCGGAGTGATCAGATCCGAAGGCCGACGGGCGGTGATGATCTTATTGGTAGGTTGCCCATCAGCATCCAACTCCCAGTGCTGGTTGGGATAGCGATATGGCGAGTTCAGGATTGGTTTTTCAAAAAAACTAGCTGCCACGATGTTCTCCTAAAAACGCCAGTGTTCTGGTTCAGCGTAAATGTTACATACTGCCTTCGCGCACAAGCTACTTTTTCTCTATCTCTCAGACCTCACCACCAGCTAAGGACTGCGTTTTTTAGGCATGACAGATCTACCGTCCAATGGGAAGAAAGACAAGGGGACTTTAACCATCGCATCAATCACCGGCCCAATGAGCCTAACCAAGTTATCCCTCAGGGGTTTTCTCCCCAGCATTGCCCACCTCCGTTTCACTCGGCACTTTGGAATTTACAACGCGCCTGTCCACAGGGCCAAGCATTTCGTTAATGGCTTCCCTGGCAAGGAATAGAGGGTAGCTCCGTCTTGGTATATAATCTATCGGGTCTAAACAACTATGCACGAAGCCCATCGACGGATATGCCAATCCCGATGAGGAAACCACCAACTGGAGAGCCGTGTGCGGGAGAACCGCCCGCAAGGTTCGGAGGGAGGGGAGGTCTTGGCCTTCTCTACCCCTATCCTTTTTTCTTTCAATAATTTTCCAAGGGGGGGAGGTTATTTAATGTCAACACGCCCTAACCGAGCTTTTCAAGCAGTCCCCCGACCCCCCAACTCTTGACATCCAACGATCCTTTGCCGTCTGGCATGGCGTTGTGAATGACCCAAAGATTTTGCAGCAACAGTTTTTCCATCTCCTGGGCACTGACTGCGGGGCTGTAATAATGTCCTTGAAGTTCATCGCAGCCCAACTCCATCAACGCCTTGCGTTGACTTTCTGTTTCCACCCCCTCGGCAATCACAACCTTGCCCAGATTCAACCCCAGTCCCACCGTGCCGGTAACAATGGCACAATCGGCATCGTTGGTCAGAAAACTGCCAATGAAGCTTCTGTCGATTTTAAGGGAGCGAATGGGCAGGGTACGCAATCTTTTCAGCGAAGACTGCCCCGTTCCATAATCATCCAGAGCCATGGCGATGCGCTTTTCAGAAATACGGCGGATTCCATCGGCCATCTGTTCCTCTTCCCGTCCCTCGATGGCGGTCTCGGTGATTTCCAGCTCCAGATTGCGGGGATTGATCCGGGTTTCTTCGACGATGGCCGCAACGGCATCGGGAAAATGAGGATCGCGAAACTGTTTGGGTGAACAGTTGACCCCCAGACGCAACGTGGGAAATCCCATGGCTTTCCAGCGTCCCACCTGCCGACAGCTTTCACGCAACACCCATTCGCCAATGGAAATCATCAAGCCTGTCTCTTCCGCGATGGGAATGAACAGTTCGGGTGAGATCATTTCATGTGTGTCGGGATGCCGCCAGCGCAACAGGGCCTCAACCCCCACCAATTCCCCCGACTCAATATTGACCTGGGGCTGGTAGTAAACTTCAAAACCCTCCATGGCTGGGACCACTTTTTGCAACGATGCCGCCAATTTTTGATGCTTGATGGCAAACGATTGCATTTCGTCGGAAAAAAAGGCAAAACCGTTTTTGCCTTTCTTTTTCGCATGATTCATTGCCGTATCCGCTTTTTTGATCAAATCCTCGACATGGAATCCATCACAGGGCACCATGGCAATGCCTACACTGGCACCAATGCGACCCTCTCGCCCCTCAAGGTCAAAAGGTTGCGACATTTCCGCCACAATTTTTTGGGCAACCACCCGGGCGTGTTCGGGTGAATCAATGCGGACACCAGCGACAAATTCATCGCCGCTTTTGCGACCCAGCAAATCCCCTTTCCGCAAACAATCCTGCAACCTTTTGGCCGCCATTTCCAAAAGCAAATCCCCCGCCCGGTGTCCAAGAATATCATTGATGGCTTTAAAACGATCCAGATCAATAAAAAAAACCGCCCAGTGCAGGGATGGGGAACCCGATTCGATCCACTGCTCAATGTACTGAATAAAAGTGCTCCGGTTAGGCAGACCGGTCAAAGAATCATAGCGGGCCAGCAACTCCAACTGATGCCCCTTTGATTTTCGATCAATCAACGCCGCCAGGGTATTGGCCACCGTAGCCAATACTTTTTCCTCTTCCGGACAACGGGTATGCTGATGGACGACGTAAAGATTGAGGACACCCAGGAGAAGATCGCCAAGGAGGATGGGAATGCAGTAATGGCCATGCTGGTGCATCCCACCAAAACGGACGCTGTGCCTTTCGTCCAGTTGGGATGAGAAAACCACCTGCCGGGTTTGCGCGGCGAGACCACACAGGCAAGTACCATGGGGCAAGGTGGCACAGTGTTGCAACAATTCGCCCGAAAGCCCAATCTGACTGGCCAGTGTCAAAGTTTTTGTATCGGGGTCATTCAAAAAAATGGCCCCCTTGGACTCTATGGAGATCCAGGGAATGGAAAAAATTATTCCAAGAATTTCCAGA
This sequence comes from Magnetococcales bacterium, assembly GCA_015660855.1. Lineage (GTDB taxonomy): Bacteria > Pseudomonadota > Magnetococcia > Magnetococcales > UBA8363 > UBA8363. Next base: position 10,128 of record JACSDG010000109.1, on the reverse strand, counting down.
AATATTTCTTCTGTCGGTACATGCTTCAAACTCGTAGCGACGATGCGATTGATGACATGGTCGATGATGCTTTTTTGTTCCTGGTCCGTAATCTCCTGGATGGTGCCCAAAATGGCGTCGGGTTGGCCGCGATGATCCATGACCACAGAACCGCGTAAGCGCACAACACAGAAACGTCCGTCCGGCCTTTCAATCCGATGTTTAAGATCAAAATCGATGCCGTTTTTGGCCTGGCGCAGGGCATGAGCAATGGAGGATCGATCTTTGGGATGAATCCTTTCCAGCAGTTCATCCAACCACAGATAGCGACAATCCGCCTCCTCGCCAAAAATTCGGCAGGTTTCCAGAGACCAGTGGATACGATCATCGCCAAACACCCATTTCCAATCACCCGTCCGGGTTATACGCTGAAGAGCATCAAAACGTTGCTGCAACGATTCAATATCGTTCATTTTTTCCTTGCCTTATCTCAGGCATGTTTTGTATGGACATGTTGCCCTTCAGGCAAAAACAAAAACCTTGGGGTGCTGCCCCAAACCCCGCCGGGAAGGATAATCCCCTCCTTACCCCCCGCAATAATTTCTGCCAAACTTTATCGTGGCAAAGGGGGCAGTATAATGTAGAATGGCGGAAAAAAAACAGTTTTAACCAAAAATTGTTCCGGCACGAATCAGATGCCGCTCATGCCTCGTCAACATGTACGCCCATAAGGGGGGAGACCATGTTTGCACGTCAAGGTGTGCTGATGCTTCTTGGATTGGCTGTGGCTGGGGTCGCCCTGGTACTCCTGGGTTCCCGGTGGCATGAATTCATGAGCGTTGACAGCACCAAATCCGGCAATGTTCTGGATAACCCACGCTACAAAGACTACCGTTTCGGTCCACAGGCCGGGCCTGTAATCGATGCCGCCTATCAACCTGGGGCCATCCCTTCAGGGACCATTCCCGCCGCCATGATGCATGACCACATCCTCGCCAGACAGATGGAAACCCTTGGGAGGAGTTTGCAATTCCATCCCTTCCTTGAGGGGGGTGACATCAACGCCTTTCTTTTTGCGGGGCATTTGGAATTCATGTGGGCCGGAGACATGCCGGTCATCAAAGCTGCCGCCAATACCTCAATCGTCGTCACGGCCCAAATAAAAACAGCTTTTGCCTCAATCGTAGCGCGCAACCTGCTTTCCATGGACCAGCTTAAAAATCGGCGTATCGGCTACGCGCCAGGATCTTCCGGCCACCATGCCCTGCTCCAGGGCCTGGCACTGCACAACATGAGCGAAAAAGATGTCCAACTGGTCCAAATGCCCATCAACCAGATGATCGCCTCCATCCAAAACAGCAGTATCGACGCCTTTGCCGCCTGGGAACCCACACCGACCCTGGCCATGGAAAAAATAAAAGACCTGACTGTCCCCTATCGGGTTCTGACACAAAGTTATCTTTATTTTTCAAAATCTTTCGCTGATGCCAACCCGGATCTTACCAGGCTGCTGACCGCCGCCAATCTGCGCGCCATCCGGTGGATGAGCAAAAATACCAACAACGCCCGTCAAGCCTGCCAATGGCATGTGACACTGGCGGAACAATTCCTTGGGCAACCCGCCGCCTTTTCCATCAGTCAGTGTCAATCCATTCTGCAAAGAGACCTTCTTGATCCACTGCCTATGGCCATGTTCCCACTGGAAAATTTAAAGCGCGGCGGTACAATCACTCAACAGGTTGAATTCCTGCAAAAAATTGGAGCCTTGAAAGCTAATGTCGATCCCGAAAAAATTGCAAGTGCCTTCAACCCCGCCATCCAACAGGAAATCGTCCGACATATGGAAATATGGAAAATCAATGAGTTCGATTATCAATGACACCATGATCCACACCAAAACCTCGATACTGTCCCTCTGAATGAAACGCTTTTCTGTTCGCTACCCATCCTCCTCCAGCATCACCACCCGCTTTATTTTGACATTCAGCCTACTTTTTGTCGCCATTTTTTCCATTTCTATCTGGATTTTTATCCATGGCTTGCCTGGAAGTTCTTTTTCTGGATGGTTTGGCGATGAGAAAAATCAAGCCATTCGCACCCTCAACTCTCTCGCCGACATGCAAAAGACGCGATTGCTGCAAATGTTTGACCACTTGCGTCAAGATGCCCGATTGCTGGCCCAGGATCATTTCATGCGGGAAAAACTGGAAACCCTGTTTTCCGATCATCTCGCCCCACAGGATGCCCTCAACCCATGGCCATCAAATGACCCCTACGGCCCCTATCTGGAAGCCTGGCTGCGAGAGTTTCAATCCCAATATTCCTTCTACCAGGCGATTCATATCGTGCGCATTGATACCGGTCAGGCGATACTATCCACCCAGCCAAAAATAGTGAATCAAATTCTCCTGGATCCGGTTTTCAGTGCAAGGATTTTGGCAACACGACAGGATTATATCGGCGGATTCGCGCCATCAGCGACCCCAACTTCCTTTCTTGTCGGCAGCCCCATTTTTCTGGCACAGGAGAATCCTGCCGCCGTGGTTGTCCTGGTTGTGTCGCTGCAACAATTTTTACAACCCGTTCAATCCACGGCCATCGGCCCATGGCACTCGATGGAAACCATCCTCGTCAATGAACGTGGGGTCAATCTGTTCCGCCCCGGGCCGCCAAAAAACTTTGCCTATCATACCCCAGGTTCCAGCGACAGCGTCACCCTATTGCCCTCCAGGATAGCGGCCAGCGGCCAGGAAGGGTTCATCGAAACCAAGGATCAAAACAATGTATCGGTGCTGGCAGGCTACCGCCATATCCGCCTGTTTTCGGAATGGCGTTGGGGATTGGTCATCCAAATAGGCCGGGATGACCTGCTCCAACCCATGTCCACTGCTTATGAGTTTGCCTGGGCCATTGGGTTTGTGTCCACCGCAGGATTTGTCATCGTAGCGTTTATTCTGACCCGTCGATTGACCCATCCCTTGCGGCAACTCACCGAGGCGGCCCACAGGTTGACCGCAGGACAGCGGCATGTGCGCAGTCAACACCAGGGCAAAGATGAAGTTGGCGTGCTCGCCAAAGCTTTCGACACCATGGCCGATGAAGTTGCCCGTACCCTGGATCATCTGGAACGGACCGTGACCCACCGTACCGTTGCCCTGGCGCAGGAACTCGAAATCAGGAAGCAGCAACAGCGGGAACAGCAATCCATTGAAATGTTCCTCAAAGAAAGTGAACAACGTTACCGGTCCCTCGTGGACACCATGACCGCCGGTGTCGCCGTCTATGAAGCTGTGGAAGAAGGCCAGGATTTCATTATCCGGGATATTAACCGCATGGGAGAACACCTGACCCAGCTAGAAAAAAAAGACGTTATCGGTCAACTTGTCACTAAAGTTTTTCCTAGCGTAAAAGAATTTGGTCTTTTCGACGTTTTTCAACGCGTGTATCAAACCGCCATCCCGGCCAATCATCCCATGACAATTTGCAGTCACCACCGCCTGAAACAATGGTTTGAAAACCGTATCTACAAACTTCCATCCGGCGAAATCGTTGCGATTTTTGATGATATTTCCGAGCGCAAGATAGCCGAAGACGCATTGAAAATGGTCCTGTTTTCCGTCGATAATACCCACGATGCCTTTATCTGGCTCTCCAGGGAGGGGCAAATCATGCGAACCAATCGGGCCACATCGACCATGCTGGGATATCCGCAAGAAGCGTTGCTGACCTTGCGCGTCAGCGACATCGTCGCCGACATGTCCCCCGAAGCCTGGTTATCGATCTGGGAAAATATAAGGCAATCTAAAACTCTGATTTTTAACTCAAAGCTATGCCGACATAATCGTACCTTGTTTCCGGTGGAAATCAGCACCAGTTTTCTCCAGGGGGACCACGACGAAGGTGACCGTATTTTTGCCAGCGTTCGCGACATCACCGAACGGGTTGCCTCCGAAGAGGAAAAACGCACCCTGGAACGCATGGCCTTTCACCGGGAACGTCTGGCCACCATCGGTACCTTGGCCGCAGGGGTAGCCCACGAAATCAACAACCCCAACAATGCCATTCACTTCAATGCCGTCATGCTCCAGGATATTTGGCCCGACCTGGAAAGGGTGCTGCAAAAGGCCATGGATGAAGACGGTAATTTTCTTCTGGCCGGTTTGCCCGTTTCAGAAAGCATGGAGACCCTACCACGCATGTTTGAAGGAATCCGCAAAAGTTCCGAACGCATCCAAAGCATCATTGGCAACTTAAAACATCTTTCCCGCCAGGAACAGGGACCCGTCAGTGTGTCTATCGACCTGAAAATGGTTCTGCGGGAAACGGTAGCCATCCTCCAGGGCCAGATCAGTCGCCACACCAACCATTTTCATATGGAATATCTGGAGCAACCCGTGCTGGTTTTGGGAAACGCTCAGCAATTGGAGCAGGTATTTATCAATCTTATCCTCAACGCCCTGCAATCCTTGCCCAAACGAAATCTTGCCGTGGGGGTCTCGATGAGCAAAAGTTTGATTCCCAATGAAATCCAGGTCATCATCACCGACGAGGGGATAGGCATTCCCAAAGAAAATTTATCCAAACTGACCGATCCCTTTTTCACCACCAAGGCAGAACAGGACGGCACCGGACTTGGTTTATCCATTGCCAGTTCCATCATCACCAATCATGGTGGCCGCATGACATTCTTTTCCCAGGAAAAAACAGGAACCACCGTCACGGTCACCTTGCCCACCATCGCCACACAAAAACGGGGAGATCATCCATGAGAGGGGCAGGATTAAAACAACCTCCCATTGTGTTGGTAGACGATGAAGAGGAAATATTGTTCAGTTCCAGAACCCAATTGCGCCTAGCCGGCATCGAACCTGTCGCAACCATCAAGGATGGCCGGGAACTGTTAAACTTCATCGAAACCCATGGTGCGGCCATGGTTGTTCTCGACCTGATGATGCCTCACTGTACCGGCGAAGAATTGCTCAAACAATTGCAGCAACGTTTCCCCGAAATCCAGATCATTATCATGACGGCAAACCAGGATATTGATCGTGCCGTGGCCTGCATCAAGGAGGGGGCTTCGGACTATCTGGTCAAACCGGTGGAAAACAGCCGGTTCATTGCCGCCATCCGGCAATTGCTGGAAGTTCGCCGCCTGCGTCAGGAGGTGGGAACCCTCAAAGAAGCCTTGTTTTCTGAACATCCAACCCACAACAAGGCCTTTGCCGACATTCTGACCCAAAGCAAGGCCATGCTGCGGGTGTTTCAATATGTCGAGGCCATTGCCCACTCCCAGGAACCGGTGTTGGTGATGGGAGAAACCGGTGTGGGGAAAGAGCTTCTGGTGCAGGCCATTCATCAATCAAGTGGTCGCTCCGGGGCTTTGGTATCGGTGAATGTTGCCGGATTGGACGACACCATGTTTTCCGACACCCTGTTCGGCCATAAAAAAGGTGCCTATTCGGGAGCTACTGAAAATCGCAAAGGATTGATCAGTCAGGCGCAGGGGGGATCGCTCTTCCTTGATGAGATCGGCGATTTAAAACCCACCTCTCAGGTCAAACTTCTACGTTTAATCCAGGACCGGCGGTATTACCCCCTGGGGGCCGACCTAGCGCAGCAGACCGATGCCCGGATTTTATGCGCCACCCACCGGGATCTCAATCCCCTCATGAAAGACAACCAGTTCCGCCCCGATCTTTTTTTCCGTCTTTCTTCTCACCAAGTGACCATTCCCCCCCTGCGCGAACGCAAGGAGGATTTGCCACTATTGACCCGTTTTTTCCTCCAGGAGGCGTCCGAAAATCTGAAGAAGCCGGTTCCACCGCTCCCTCATGAAATGTTCAACCTGTTGTATGCCTACGACTTTCCTGGAAACATACGCGAGTTGCGCTCCATGCTCCACGACGCCTTGGCACGACATGAATCCGGGACACTGACCTTGACAAGTTTGAAAGGAGCGACGGGGCACCGTGCCACGATCAACCCCTTTGAAGCACCACCACAGATGACTTTTCATGGTCGCCTGCCCACCATTCAGGAAGCGGAAGAATTTCTCATAACCTCCGCCCTGGAACGGACCCACGGCAACAAAAGCCTAGCCGCCTCTCTGCTGGGAATCACCCGGCAAACATTGAACAACAAACTGCGCAAACAGGAAGAGTGATTCCTTTTCCATAGCAAACGTATCTCGCCATTGCAGGCCAATCTACCGCGCAACGGATTCCCGATCCGCAGCCTTTCGGTAAGAAACTTTTGAATAAGTTCGGTATCGTACTTCCTGATGCCATCCCCCACCGCAATGTCACTGTGGTCACGAGAAAGAATCTCGCCAACGAAAGAAAATATCAATAAATGAACTTATTGCCGACAGAAGGTCCGTTTTATCTTGACAATAGGTCAGCAATCCGGAAGAATCAGGCCTTCTTGGCTATCATGTATTTAGCTGGGGGTGTCACGGTTTCGACGGGGTATGGAAAGGCTTTTGGAGGCGGCTCGGTATCGCACCACCGTAATAGGGCGGAACTTTATAATTGCCAACGACGAGCATTATGCTCCGGTGAGGGCAGCGGCCTAAAACCGCTGTTTGATCGGGGTCTGGATCCGGGCCCGGCAACAGAAGTCTTTCGAGATAGGGTCAAGCCGGAAGGTGAATGCCGGTTAAAATCCAGGGTCACCCAGTGTTCCGAGGTAACGGAGGCGTTAGGTCCAGCCGGTCTGGAACGGATTTGACGCACATGACTGGCAAAATAGCCGTACATCTTCCGGGTTGACTACATGTTTCGGACGCGGGTTCGACTCCCGCCACCTCCACCATTCTTTTTTCAATAGGTTTTCTCTATGACGTGGCCACCTTTCGGGGTGGCCGTGGTTGTTTGAAAAATATCAATTTTTTCAATGGTTAGCGGCGACGGTTTGGAAATGAATTCGGTCTGGTGTCTGACCCACCGGAGTTGGAAGTTGCCTTTCCCTTCTCTCTCTGCCAGAATTCTCCAAAAGCTCTGGACTCGCCCCCTGGTGAGTCCGACAAAACCGGACTCGCTTTTCTTTTGCGATATCAAAGATTAATATGAGTCGCTGATATTGGACTCGTTCGATGGTGAACTTGGTTGCCTTGTGGGGCGGAAAACGGTCAAACCTGGGTCCGGGGAAACGATGAAGGACCGAATTGAGTATGGTGTCCATGGAATCCAGATTATGTTTCATGTTTCCCTCCCCCTTCGGGCCATGAGCCCGCAATCATGGACCAAGACAACATGCGGATAACAGAACTTGCTATGGATGCTGTGCGCCACGTATACAAGATCGGAGGATATGGGCTATGAGTGCTGCGTTACTGTTGATTATGGTTTTCTCACTATCGCTCTATTTCATCCCTGCACTGCTTTCGAGGAGGGCCTCCTATGACAGTATCAGAAAATTTGTCGTCTCTTCTGATGGTGCCACTGCTGAGAGGTTTCAGAACTCGTCAGTCGCCTACGCGGCGCAGATGTCGACTTTCGGCCCCTTCTTTATTTGGGGACTTTCTGGCGATACGGTAGGTGCCACGATCAACACAGCATTCTTTTTTCTTGGGTTGCTTATGGTTTGGGTATTCCGTGTGCCAATGCTGGCCTTCCTTGATGAGCGCCTTCTGAAAGATACTTCAATTACCCCGCATGCATTTATTGCAGCCCCTTATGGCGACTCCAGGCTAATTCGGACTGCCTCGTCGTGGATCACCATCATTGCACTTCTGGGAATAATTATTGCCGAAATGATGGGTGTGGCTGCGGTTCTGGCACCTCTGTTGCCTCATACTCCAGATGCAAAATATATAGTCGTAGCGCTCATGTTCTTTATGATGGTGCTATATACCCTGACCGGCGGCAACGATGGCGTCATGCGTAGCGAAGTACTCCAGCTTCGTTCGGCATACTGCGCTCTTGCTATGTTCGCGCTCGTATACCTCTTCAGCCTCAGTAAGCCAATCACAAGTAACCCACAAATCGCAACGTTACTGGCGATGATCTCGGTTGCCTCGGCCGTACTCTTTTCTGGTCAAGTCGTAAGCCTCGGGTCACTCCTTAAAATGACGCCAGATGAAAGTACCGGTGGTTTCGAGGCGAAGTTTCAGACCTTCGAACGAGCCGTCGCGATCATCACGCTACTCAGTCTGGCTGCAATTTCTCTTTCATCCGCTTATCTGTTTGTTTTCCGAGACATTGCAGCGTTCTCTTCTACCAGCGTGATCAACTGGTTTCAGAACAAATCTATTCCCGCAATCGGTCTATTCTCCCTCGCCGTGCTTCCACTCTTCTATCAGGTTGCCGACATCACGAATTGGCAGCGACTTGCAGCCACAACATCACAGAAGGACCTCGCCGCAAAGAAGTTAATCGGCAAGCATATGATCTGGTTTGCAATTGAAGCATCAGGTTTTTGGTTCTTATTGCTACTCCTCGGCGGACTTGCCGCTTCTTCTATTGCATTAACGTCTACTTCAATTCCCTCCACGTTTGAGGATTTCGTCAAAGGATTAGTCGCTAACCAAGATCCAATTCACTTCTTTGCCCTTTCACTGTTGGTGGTGGCAGTATTTGCTATAGCACTGTCCACGATGGACTCAGTTCTCTCTGCCGTTATCTGCGCCTTCAGATATGATATCCTTGAATTGCCAAAGCCGATGGATTCATTAGCCACTCAATCGGATCACAAAACGCAGCAAGACATATTCCGTGGAGCAAAATTCGCTGTCGGCTTTTCCATTGTTGCCATGGCAGCAATCGTAGTATCAGAACGATGGCTGCAGTTCGCGACGGATCAGTTCGTGGCAGTTTTGCTCGCTTTCTACAGCGCACAACTTGCCTTCGTGCCGCTGATTGTTGGGGGATTGATTAAGGTACCGAGCAAGATACTGCCATCTGAGAAATTCGCCTTTGCCGCACTGGTTATCGGCGCAGCCAGCGGATTTTTTTGCTCATTTTACGGAATATTTTCATCAGATGAATTCCTTTCTTGGGCAGCGATACCGGCAAGCATAGTGACAGGCAGCGTCGTTTATGTAATTGGCGTCATTCGCTCGACGGCGGCCTCGGGCGACTCCATCGCGGATGGGAGCGTAAGATGAGCATCATGATAATCTATTCGTGTTTTGCCTTTGTGTTGACAATTCTTGGGGGCTACTTTTCTCTTGTTGAGGAGTTGAAGAAAGACATAGCCAAGTTGTCGGAATTGCAGTGTCCCAATAATTTCTCGCAACTCCATAACGACGAATGGAAACTTATGCGCCTCGTTTATCTTCGCGGGTGTATTTACATCCGGCATAAGAAGCTTTCCAAGTGGCTCTTTCCAGCCTTCGCATTAAGCGTCGCAGCAGCAATCCTGCTAGTCCTCGGGGGGATTATGATTTCCAACATTGTCGGCATATCGTCCGTATTTGGTTTCGCCCCAGATAAATTCGGCGAACTGTTGGTCGGAGGAGGTGCAACGCTTCTGATTCTTTATGTGCTTTACTTTCGAGTCGCCACTTTTCTACTGATTCAAAATAGCTCTAGTCTGGAGAAACTGTTATGAGCATATGCGGATATCATCCAAAGATGGGTGATGCCTTACGTGTCTTTTCCGATGGCCTTGTTTCTGCGGTGATGAACAAAGCTGGAACGCGAAAGACATCGCTCGGCACTCAACTTGCTGCAGAGGTTGATGAGATTGCCGCTCTGGAAGCGTTCTTGTCAAGGTGCATAGCGAATTCATCCACCGCAGAAGAAAGACGGTCCGCTGAAATGTTGCTAGCCGTAGTGTACCTTGCAAAGGCGCAGTTTGGCGATCTAGACTTTCTGATCAAGAATCCGGACGAATTCCAAAACCAAGTGACGAAGAACACGTTATTAATGGATCGCATTCTTCGTGAATTCGAGGACCAATTCGAGGCCAGACTGAATATTCCGTTGTCAGATCGTCCCCGTCAGGCGTGGCACGAGACAATCAAAGCACTCGAACCAGAGACAGCCCCGGACTCGGTTTAGGGTAAGTGCCGTGGAATCGAGGGACAGAATCGAGGGACACCATACGCATTTCCCCGAGGACGACACCCTCGCCGAGATCCTGCTGTATCTGTGGAATCGAGGGACACCATACGCATTTCCCCGAGGACGACACCCTCGCCGAGAT
>JACSDG010000008.1 GCA_015660855.1 Magnetococcales bacterium | reverse complement strand
GCCCCTGACCCCCCTTGGGGGGCAGGAAAGTCAAAATCAAAATCAAAGTCAAAAGAAAAACCTTGGAGGCTCCGCCTCCAAACCTCCGCCGGGGGGGATCATCCCCCCCGGACCCCCGCAATACCTTAAAAGAAAAAAAAGACGGGGGGACTGAACGGTTACCTTCAATGTGAGGGCATTATGGAAGAAAGTCAAAGGTAAAGTATAGTGCCTATTGACATTTATCGATAATGTTTCCACAGTCTCCAAGACGGGATTCGGAATAATGCCTTTTGATTGTAGTCCCTGCCATCCACTGAAAAAGCAAACAGCCAGGACAAGAAATATGATTACCTTAATCAACCCACCTGGTATCAAAAGCTTGGCCGGGTTACAGATTCATGCCCCAAATCCTCCTTTGGGGTTGGCCTATATTGCCGCAGTGGTCAAACAATCGGGTCGTCCTTGCACTGTGATTGATGCCACCGGTCTGGGGTTGGATGTTGTCGGGCCCTATCCGGGTCGCGACGATCTTCTGTTGCAAGGACTCCCTTTCGAGCACATTGTCCAGAGGATTCCTGACGAAACCGATGTCATTGGCGTGACCTGCACCTTCAGCAGTCTTTGGCCCTTGACGCGCCATTTGATTCAAGACATCCGGAAAAGGTTTCCCAAGGTACTCATTGTGGTGGGGGGCGAACATGTTACCGCCCTTGCAGAGCATACTTTGACGACCTCTCCAGTGGATATTGTCGTGATGGGAGAGGGCGAGGAAACCTTTTTAAATTTGCTTACAGCCCATGAAAATAAACAAGATTTTCTTTCAATTGGGGGTATTGCTTTTTTGCGGGATGGCCGGATGGTGTCTACGGGGCTGTCCTTGAGGAACCGCAATATTGATGCTTTGCCCTTACCGGATTGGGACGCCATTCCCATTGGTGAATACATAGACCGTGCCCAGACCAACGGTATTAATCTGGGGCGTTCCATGCCCATTATGATGACCAGAGGTTGTCCCTACCGTTGCAGTTTTTGCTCCAGTCCTGGCATGTGGACGACACGGTATGTACCCCGTGATCCGGTGCGTATCGTTGATGAAATGGCGATGTATATTAAAAAATACAATGTTCGCAATTTTGATTCGCAGGATCTTACTGCCATAGTCAAGCGGAGCTGGGTTATTCATTTGTGTCGAGAGATCATTGACAGACGCTTGAATATTACCTGGCAAATGCCAACGGGTACCCGATCGGAGGTGTTTGATGTTGAGGTCATACGTCTCTTGTATCAATCCGGTTGTCGTCTCTTGTCTTTCGCACCGGAATCGGGATCGGTTGAATTACTGAAATCGGTGCAAAAACAGGTTGATTTGACCAGTATGGAGCGTGCGATTCGGGTTTCTTTGCAACATGGATTCAAGGTTTCCTGTTTTTTTGTCATAGGTTTTCCCAACGAGACAAAAAAAACTTTGGGCGATACCATGACCTTGATTCGTCGGCTTGCCTGGATTGGCGTGCACGACGTGACAGTCACCAAATTTGTCCCCTATCCGGGTTCACTGATATTCAGGGAGATAAACCAAATAAAACTCAACGACGAATTTTTTATTTCACCCATGGATTTTTATACCGCCAATGCCCCCTCTTATGCGCAGGAGATTTCCTCGCGGAGTTTGTACCATACGATGCTCTGGATGTTTGTAAACTTTTATATTCTTTCGTTTATTTTACGTCCATTTCGGGTCATGAAAATCCTTTGGATCGCCATCACCACGGGTGAAGAACAGACAAAATATGCTAAATGGTTTCGTTATCGTTTTCTTAATCGCAACAAATGGCGCAAGGCGTTGAATCGTCAACCCAAGAAGTAACCATTAGGTCCCCCCCCTTGGAAAATAATTGAAAGAAAAAAGGGGTCTGGGGGATTGCCCCCAGGGTTTTGACTTTGTTTTTGAAATTAAATAAAAAGCTTTATTTTCGCCTTTGACTTTTCTTTTGAATTTAGACGAAAACACAAAGGCGAAGAATGAAGCTTTTTATTTAAAGTCAAAAACAAATTCAAAAGCAAAACCCTGGGGGCAATCCCCCAGACCCCTTTTTTCTTTTAATAATTCTATTGAATGTCAACAGGCCCTATAGAGCTTTGAGTTTTTTGAACGCGAAGACAACCATGCGAAAAAGTAAAATTCCGTGCCGAAAACGCGAAATCTGGGTTTCTCCATAAGTGCGAGCACGATAACGGATAGGTACCTCAATGATCTTCAAGCTCGATTTGGCAGCACCAAAAAGCAAATCAAAATCCCCAAATGGATCGAAGTCACCGAAATAATGGCGATTCTTGGCAATTTGTTCATAGCTACGTTTCGATAATACTTTGGTACCACACAGCGTATCAGAAACCCTCTGGTTGAGCAGCCAAGTGAATAAATAAGAAAAAACCATGTTGGCCCATAAATTCAAGGTACGCATGGCCTCGTTTTCCATTGGATAAATCAACCGTGATCCGTTAATAAACTCCCCCTTATTTTTCACCATGGCCTTGTAAAACTTTGGCAAATCCTCGGGAGGTACGGAGAGATCGGCATCGAGAATCATCAAAAGCTCTCCACGGGCCTGTTGAAATCCCAAGCGTACCGCATCCCCCTTATCCTTGCCGGTCTGTTTGAATATTTTGATGTCGCGCTCTGGATAAGCGGCAATGACACGCTGAATCTCTGCAAAAGTCTCATCCTGGCTATTACCTTCGACAAAGATGATTTCCAGATCTTTGCAAAAATCCGGGATGCGCCGAACGACGTTTTCAATGTTACCAAATTCGTTGCGGCATGGAATAACGATAGTGGTTGAAAGCTCTTTTTGTTTGCACTCTGGAACCGACCTGGCGATAAATATTTTTCGCAAACACAGACTGCGTAAAATCGGCAGAGTAGCCACATATCGGTTGAGCACTTTTCCAAAACCAAAGAGACGTATGGGAAGTATCTGACGCCATTCCTGGCGTACAAGCTCCAAATCGGCCAAGAAGAGAAAACTCATGATCTGTTCAGAGGTCAGCCAGTTTTGGGTGGTCGAGGGCATGCACATGCCCATTTTTGCCCCAAGTTTTAATATAGGTTCCCAATATTGATTAAAGAATGTGATAATAATCCGCGTTTCTGAATTGCATAAAGAATTTAGATTGGTTAAAACTTCTTCCACGTCTTCCAAATGGCCAATCACATCAGAAATAATAATAAAATCAAAAGGACCTCCAAGGTTGGCCAATGTTTGTGGATCTTCAATGTCTGCGCATTTGAAGGTCAAGTGCGGAAAATCCCTTTGCGCGATGGAGACCATATTCGCACTGACATCAACACCAACACCATAAGCTGGTCCTACGGAATCGAGCAGTTGTCCTACACCGCACCCGATCTCCAGAACCCGTTTGCCCTTGGGTATCAAAAAACTCAGATAGCGAGTATCGTCCTCGTAAAAAAAAGCATTTCGCCGCAACCAATTTTTTCGTTGCGCTGCCAAATGATCAAACAGTTCTCTCACAACGCGCTTATGCTTTGATTCTTTCATAGTAACCGTTAATAGATTTTAATAGTTTTTGGGTCTTCAGGGGTAACCATTCAGTCCCCCCCTTAAACATCATGCCATTGGGCAACAATCAAAACCTTGGGGGCTTCGCCCCCACCCCCCCTACAGGCAATAGAGGCTTTTTGTTTAAATACGCAAACATTCCACGGTCCACCATGGATTGTCCGGCGACAGCCACCCCTGCCATTCCGAGCAAAATAATAAAAAAATCAAAGGGCATACGATATTCGATGGACTGTTCTGCAAACACTGTGGAAAACACAATAACACCCACCTGTGGCAGAAAAATCATAAACAGCAACCGAACCTCCATGGTCCTGAAGCGAAGAAAAATCAAGAAAGAAAGCAGCATAAAAAATTTCATGGAATAAGCCGGGAGCGGATGAATAATGTTATCGATAATAAATTGCCGAAATTGCTTGTCTGCCTCTTGACTCCGCAATATCTTATCAACTTCATTCAAATACGCCACCCTTTTTCTCTGGCTTTCCTTTTTTTCATGAGACCAGTTCTTTTCATTTTCTATGTCAATGGCACCGTAATAAGATACGGGAATGCCAACCAGTTTTTCCGTCTGTTTGTTTGCATGTACACCACTGCTTGATGGTGCCACCCGACGATCCGGCGAACTCTGTGTTATTGTTTTTGGAGGAAAACGAAAAAAGGTTTTCTCAAAAATAAACTTTACCAAAATATAGCAACCATGAATAAACTCAAAAGGTTTCCTGGAGATCGCCTCCCATGCCGCAGCACGCAGGACACCATCACCATATTGAGCATCCATAATTTCCAAATCAGACAAAATGCGCTTATCTCGTGAAGTGAAAACGGTTTCCAATGTGACTCCGTAATTCTTGTATTGCGGAGAGTCAAGCAATTTTTCTACGATCAAATCGGCCAACCGTCTTGAAGCAGGACCGTAATCTGGTGACATGATGTTGGTAAAAATAAAAGCGTTTCGAGCAGGAATCATCTGCTTGGACAACGCTGCAAGGTTAAAACCTCCAAATTGGTGATAGTTGTAAAGGGAAAGGCCAAGAAGACCGGTGCAAAAACAGGCCAATAGAGTCAAGGCTTGAATGATCGTATTTTTTGAAATCCCAAAACAAACTAAAGGCAAAAAACATACAATAATGAAAATTTGTGAAACAGGACGTAGCAATACCAGAAAAAATGAAACAATACCAATGATGAAACTTGACTGGAACGTAGGTGTCTTGTGCAGACGAACAACAACCATGGCCCACAAGGCAACACCAAGCGTAAAAACGGGATCACCAGAAAGTTCGTGCATAAACACATTCTGGGAAATATACATCAAAGCTATGATGGTGATGATGCGTGCAAAAGTTTTTCCGAGCAGTCTGGCCACATAATAGGTGGACACCAAAGCAGTCAAATAACAAAACAGCGCAAAAGCAAAGGCTCCCGCATATCCAAGCTTGATGACATTACCCAGGATAAGCGGTACACCTGGAGGAACTTGAGAAATTATCCCAATAGCATCCATGTAGTTAATATCATAATAATATAGAAAATAGCGCACACTCTCCCTCCCGGGAGACACCGGCCAAGCAATGGCTACAATAGTAAAGGCAGCTATTCCAACAAGCAAAGCAGACAGGATAAAATATCTATCTTCGGAAAAAGTCTTCCTGAATTGCAACGGATGGTCTAATCTAATCATATAATCACATCCCAACAACACAATCGGATTCAAGGAATCAATCCTCGTTTCAGCTACGGATTGCGCGTAAAAACCGGAAAACTATATAAAAAAAAGAAGGTGTCTGGGGAATTCTTTCTCTAGGGTTTTGACTATAAACAAAAAAAATTCACGCCCCGTTTTAAAAAAAAGAGGGGGGACCGAACAGTGACGAATCAATCCCTGATACCAATGACAGCCAGCGAGTTCAAAGGCGACAACGTATCCCAACTTCCTTCCGCCAGATCCACATAATACTGCGTTCCCCCCCAGTTGGCAGTTTTGGTCCAATATTTGTTCGTCCGCTGATTTTTTGGAAAAAAAACTTCATCAACCCGTCCCCACTCACCCGTCGCCTTCTTATTGCTCATCAACGAACGCAGCTCGGCCAGCGTTGGCACACGCACATTGGGGCCCATCTGTCTGGCATGTTTTTCAGCATCGGGCCACTCAAATACGCCATCCACATCAGAAACAACCCACCTTTTGTTCAAAGTTCGATCAAAAATTGAACCGTCGCTTTCAAGGGAAAATCGATTTTCCGTTGTTACCAGACCGGGCGTGTCTTGCGAATCCACTGCGGCAAAATAGGCCCGCTTGGAAATCTGACCCTGGTTTTGACTCTGCGTCTGAACCTTATCATTGGCATTCCCCAAACTGGCGGTCTTCGGCTCAATGGTAATCGTTACCTTCTGGTTTGGATCAACAACAAAGTAGAAAGAACCAACCGATTCATCGTAAATCGCCGGCGTTTGCGTATGATTCACCTGCTTGGCCTGTTCAATAACCGAGGTTCGAATTTCATAGACAGCATTTTGTACCGTCAATCCCGGTTTTTTTATAACTTTCAGCAGTTCTCGCGTAAACAGACCGTTGGGATCGTTGTCCCGGTCGGACAGACGATCCAAAGCCGTCTGATTGGCACCCGCAGAATAAACCACCATGATCCCTGTGGCACTCGTGGATGGGGCAGACAAACCCCGCGTTTTCACACCTCCACGCGTCCCAGAACTGTCCTTGAACGGGTTGTCACGGCAAGCATCCAGTATCATCAAGGTGAACTTCGCCTTGGTTTCACCTATTTGCCCCATGAGACGGGCCACATTGATCCCATTGTGAATGACCGTGTTTTCCCGTTCCTGTTTCAAATCGGTGGGAATCAAAAAATTTTCGCTCTTAATCTGAACACCATGTCCGGCATAAAAAACCAAGCCAATAACATCGGGAGTCAGTCGCCCTAAAAATTCATCAATGGCCTCGTTCATTTCCTCCCGATTGGCATCTTTGCGAAAAATGACATCAAACCCCAACCCCGACAATTCATTTTTCATCGCCAAGGCATCATTGACCGCCGTTTTTAACTTATCCGCATAGACATAGTTGTTATTTCCGATGACCAACGCCAACCGTTTCTCGGGAGCAACACGACTCAGCCCCCGATCCTCCACCCCTGAGGCCCATTCCAAAGGAACAAAAAAAATAAAAATTAAAACCACACGCGAAATAATTGATATTTTCATAATTTTATCCGTTTTGCGAGCATGATGCCCTGCGGGCATAAAACCAAAACCTTGGGGCGCTGCCCCAAACCCCGCCGGGGGGGATGATCCCCCCCGGTCCCCCGCAATAGTTTTTACAAAACTTTGCTTTCTCGACACCCGGAAACAGGACGACGGTTATAACTTGAAACCGTGTGCCTCCATACTCTTCTGTTCCTTGGCCCGAAACTGCATAAACCTGGGCATAAACTTTTCCCAATCAATGATGTGCGCATCCAACTCCGGACCATCAATGCAGGCATGCTTGCGCACCATATTGCCGTTGATGGTCACAGGCACCATGCAGGCACCACACATACCCGTAGCATCCACCATAATGGAGTTGAGACTGGCAATGGTGCGGACCCCAAAAGGACGCGTCAAATCACTGACCGCCCGCATCATCAAGGGAGGACCAATAGTCACCACCTCACCCACCTTGCGCCCATTCTCGTCGCGGGCCTTTTCCAAAATTTTCATCAACGGCCCGGTGACAAATCCCTTGAATCCCATACTGCCATCATTGGTCGTATAAATGACTTCCAAGGTTTTGGGATATTTAGCCTGAAGCCGCCCCACCCGTTCATCCTCCTTGGACCAGAAAATGTGCCCCTTGCTGCGAAAACCTGATATCAGCGTCACATGATTACCCATCTGCAAATGCTCCCGCATGATGGGATAGACCGGAGGCAACCCAACCCCCCCCGCCGTAAACACAACCGTCTCACCGTTTTCATAACGCGTCAAATGGCTGGGCAAACCCAAAGGCCCCGCAATACCATGAAAACTCTCCCCGACACCCATGCGGTTGATCACAATGCTGCTGGTCCCCAATCCTTGAACCACCAGGGTGATGGTCCCCCTGCGGGCATCCCAATCGGCCAATGTCAGAGGAATCAACTCACCTTTTTGCCATGCCAAGACCCGAACAAACTGACCCGCTCTGGCCGAGCGAGCAATCAAAGGTGATTCAACCACAAACTCGACGATCCCTTCACCCAACACGGTTTTCTCACGAATGGTAGCCTTGGCCTGTCCCATTCGGGTGTAGTGTATCGCTTTGGAAACCATTCTGCGGACGACCAACGGATCATCCGGAAGGTTTAAATTGATCTCCCGCGCGGCACTCAAACCATCCCCCGCCGCCTTGATGGCCGTAGACCCCCCACGCGCCGCATCACCACCGCTAAACACATTCTCGATGGATGTTTCCTGGGAATTGGGTTTAACCTCAATGGACCCCCACTTGGTGGTCTTGAGTCCCGGTTCGGCATCTTTGACGATGGGATTGGAGGTGTTTCCCAAAGCCATGATGGCCAAATCAATCTGGATGGTTTCGGTATGACCCGTATGAACCGGACTGCGCCGACCCGAAGCATCCGGCTCTCCCAGCGTCATCACATCCAAAACCGCTTCCCTGACAAAATGATGGTTGTCACCACGAAACTCAATGGGCGTGCGCAACACCTTCAGGGCAATCCCTTCTTCCAGGGCGTGATGCAACTCTTCAACCCGCACTGGCATTTCTTCCCGAGTTCGCCGATAAACAATGGTGACATCCCCTCCCAGACGCTTGGCCGTGCGCACCGCGTCCATGGCCGTGTTGCCACCGCCGATGACGATGATCTTCTTGCCCTCAATGTCGGGAAGAGGGGTCTCATAATCTTCCTTGTGGGCCTGCATCAGGTTGACGCGGGTCAAAAATTCATTGGCCGACATCACGCCGTTGAGGTGTTCACCAGGGACGTTGAGAAACTTGGGCAAACCCGCCCCCGTTCCCACAAATATTTTCCAAAACCCCGCTTCCTTAAGCTGGGCCAGTGTCGTCGTTTTCCCCACCAAAAAGTTGGTGACAAACTCACCACCCAACTGTTTGATTTTTTTGATGACATCATCAATCAGCTCATTGGGGAGGCGAAATTCAGGGATGCCATAGCGCAGCACCCCGCCCAACTCGTGAAAAGCTTCAAACACCGTGACCGGAAATCCCTCTTTGAGCAACAGATAAGCGTTGATCATTCCCGCAGGCCCCGATCCGACCACGGCCACGGGAGGCTTTTTCCCCTCCTGCCAGGGGCTGACATAATCCTGGCCGATCTTGAACAGGGCGTTGGGATCCTGAACCTTGCGGCTTTGGGGTAAATACCATTCCAACTGCCCGATTTCCATCGGTTTTTCCGCAAGCGTACACACCCCCTGACATTGATGCTCCTGGGGACAGACCCGCCCGGTGACATTGGGCAGAGGATTGGAATCACGTATGATCGCATACGCCTCTTCAAACTTGCCTTCCCCAAGGCAACGCAACATTTCCGGGATATGGATCTTGACCGGACATCCCCCCTTGGGTTCATGTTTGTCATGGGGAATACCAATTTCGCACGGACGGTCATCACACTGCTTGTCCCGCAACACTTCCAACCAGACAAACAACTCCACCTCACGGAAGGAATACCCCAGTCCCATGTAGCCCAGATAGCCCTGGTTTACCAAGTCAAAATCCTTGTTGCGCTCGGCGGCGGGACGAATATACGGAGGAATATTGTTCTGGCTCGGCCAATTTTGCGACAACCCCTTAAACATGGGGTAGCTATCCGACAGATACTGGTCGATGCCGTGAATGAACCGGCGTTTAAACTTGAGGGGAACCTCCCAGACAAAACGCATCAGGACAACGCTCATGGCGTCCCCTGGCAACAGCAGACTCCAAAACTTTTTGATAAATTCCGGAGTCATGACCTCCTTTTTAAACTCGTTGGCAATGGCATCAATCCCCTCCTCGATGAAAATGTTGCGAAACATGGCGGGGTTGTTGAACAGCCGCTCCTTCAGCAGATCCAATTGCTTTTGGAATACCTCGACGGCATGACTCGTTTCCAGATTTTTCATCTGCTCCGCCACCGACTGTTGGTGCTGGCTGGTAGCCTCGATGACCTGGGTAGCCCGATAGTAACGTTCCAAATCGGACGGATCGTAATTGTAATCCATGGGATGATGGGTGTTATCCATGCTTTGGCCTCCTATGGGCACATTCAAGTCTGCATCAGGCAGGACGGTTGAACTGAATGATTGCGGCATCACAATCATTGGCGACGCGTTCCGCCTTTTTGACCAGATCGGGCGTCAGTTCCACCGTCTTCAACACCCCCTGCTTCACCCGGCTCACCTCTTTGGATTTTCCCTCGTGCATGATGGTCACGTTTTCAAACAGGGCACTGACATCCAGATAGCATTTTTTGCAGTTGGTACACTTGGACATGTCGGCATCGGCAATGACCACGAGGGGCTTTCCAGAACCCTTGCCCTCCCCTTTCGCACCCGCTTCGGCGGGCAACACACCGGCCCCCACCAAGGCAGCCCCGACGATACCCGCAGCCGATGCCCTTGCCCCAGAGGCCAACTCGGACATGCCCCGGGCAATCGAATCCATGCTTTGTTCCCTGTCCTTGACCGCCTGCTCGTAGCGTTCCTTCCAAAGTCCCATCTCCCGACGGTGACTCTCCGCCATTTGTCCCAACTGCAACCCGGACAAGGTTTGCAAAGAACGCCAATTTCTCAAGCAATCGTCGGTCAAGGAAACCATCTGTGTTGAAACCGCCAGCCGCGCAAGATGGTTCTTTTTGTCGGTGGTCCAAATAAAGGGGGTCAACCCCTCCCTGGCTTCCCTGGAAAGTGCGATGTATTCGGATATTTCCCGAAGCTCATCATCGCTGCGCACCGGGGTGAAATGTTTTTTGAAACGTCCCTCCCTGGCGGCAAAATCGGCGGGGGTGAAAGGAATCTCCTTGATCTGCGGGTGCCCTTCGACATCCTCATAGGAAATCGTGGTTTTCGACCAGTCGCTGCTGGGATCGGGATTGCCCTCGATGGAAAACCGTTCCGCCAGGGTATCGCCCGCGAGGGGATTGTGGACAAAAACGGGATTCATCCGGCTTTGTACCGCCTCACGCGCCCGCCGGGTCGAGGCGTTGTCGCCAATGCCATGCTCCGGTTGACAGGGGGTATAGACCGTCAACAGCGCGGGCGATTCCTGATAGTTCAACAGGTCCAGGATGCTCTTCAAGAAATGGTTTTGCACCCCAACTGACGTTTGAACGACATAGACCTTGGGATGAAACGCAGCCAGCAGGCTGAATTCCTTGCGCGTCTCCGTCTTGCCGGGATGCCTGCGGCCATGCCGTGCCAGATCGGAATCCTGGCCCACAAAACTGGATGTGGAAGCTTGACCCCCGGTATTGGAATAGGCTCCGGTATCCACCACCATACATTTGAGTGGCGTCTGTGTGGTCAGGATACGCGACAAGGCACCAAACCCGATGTCAAACTGGGAACCGTCACCGCCCAAGGTCATCACCGTGGGAAGCAACGCCTTCTCTTCATGGCTGAAATCGGTCCAGCCAAAATATTTAAGGAACTCTTCCTGTGCCGCGTCATAGCCGTCCGCAAGCTCCAACTGTGCTACCCTGACCGCTTTGTACTCCTGGGCCACACCCTGGGCCAAACCTTCAAAAATACCCTTGGCTACCGGCGCAGTGTCGTGAAACAGGCTGTTGACCCATGGATCGGTATAGGGATTGAAGGGGCTGGTCGAGCCGTAAACGCTGGTACAACCGGTGGCGTTGGCGATAATGGCATTGGCCGGACCGTTGCCGGTGGGACCGCTTTCAAAGTTGTAGAGGCTTTTCTCCATGACCCTCAGGGCGTTTTGCAAACGTTGCCTGCGAACCGGCTCTCCGTCGAGTTGGGAAAGCTTCTCGTTGACCGCCTGGATCAACTGCTCCAGTTGCACGATGCGTTGGCGATAACGTTCGCTGTGGAGTGCCCGGTTCATCCCGGTAAACAGGCGAACCGCCGTCACCTCACCACAACCCCGGCAGGCCCCATGTCCTCCCGTCAGGGCATAATAGTTTCTGTGGTCCAACATCATCCGCTTGGTGTCACCACTCGGAGTCAGAGCATTGCTAAAAAATCGCGAAGGGGTGTTGGGGAGGCGAGAAAGGAAGGTAAATCCCTCTTCCAGCTTACGCGCCAATTCCCGAGTCTGCACTTTTTCCACCAAAGCTCCCGGGCCACAGACATCGACGCATTCCAGACACCCGGTACATTTCCAGGGATCCACCGCCACCGAATAAAGCCCGCCGCTTCCCGGCATGGTTTTTTCCATGGAGTCGAAGAAAGGACGGGTTTTGGCCACCTGAAATTTCGACAACAGATCAACCAGTTTGGAAAAGTTTTCCCGGATCGTGGTGCTGGTACCAAAATCCATACCGATATCCATCTGAAACCCGGCATCGGCAACCACTTCACTGAATGGTTTGGGATCCTTGGAGGGGAGTTTGCGGTAGATTTCACGTACCACGTTGGACAGTGGAATCACCAGATCACTCAGGGCATGCTGTTGCTGCGGCGGGACATCAAGCTGGGCAATCCCTGTGGTAAGGAGATCATGAATTTCATGGACGGTATTGGGAATGGCGGCGTCCGGACAGGCTACGGCGCACTCCATGCAGCCTGTACACAGATGGGCAACAAAATCCGGCACGTCCAGACGAAACAAACCCTTGTCTTTCCACGCGGCGGTAGCAATGGGAATATGCAGTCCATGACCAGGATACACCGGACTTTCGCCGATGGTCCCCGCCTTGAGGGGATCGGAGGTGGTCTTGGCATAATAGTTGGCGTCGAACAGGCCGGAACAACTGGAGGAAGGGTTGCGCTGGGCCATGGAGGCCGATATGGCCACTCCCGGACCACGATGGCCACCGATCAGGCCCGACTCCGCCTCGACAAAAGCGGGATCGTTGTATTCGACCTTTCTTGTGGACAAAATGCCACGCTTAATGACGGACATATTGCTGGCCACCACCTTGTCGCCCTTGCCGCCAAATTTTTTCTGGATCTGGTTTTGAATCTTGGTCAGCAACAACTCCTCGCTGGATTTGCCAACCACCTGGGATACGTTGCCGCACATGGCCCCAATGAAGGCAATGCCCATCATCCGAACCTGCAAATCCTGGGTTGGGGCATTTTCCTTGGCGATGCTGAAGGCATCGACCACATAAAAATTGATCCCCCTTTCGCGTATCAGGCGTCGTGCCGTCGCCGGCAACCCTTTCCAGACTTCCAACGGCGATTCGTTGGATTGCATGATGAACGTCCCACCCTCGATCAAACCACGCAGCGGGTTGGTATGTTCAAAAACCTTATGGTCCGGCGACAGGACGATTTCCACATCTTCCAGTTCAGCATTGGTGATCTTGATGGGTTCGGGGCTTAGGGTGATATAAAAATTGGTCGGGGCACCACTCTTTTCCGAGCCATACTTAGGAGCCGATTTGGAGTGAAGTTCCATGACCCCGGCAAGAATATCGGTGAGAAGTTTACCTGTGGCGATGGTCCCATAGCCGCCCACCGAGTGAAAGCGCACCCGCAGTGCCCCATGCGGGAGCAGATGGGGATTGGGATCGGTGGCAAAGGCCATCTTGACGGTTTCGGGGTAGGCCTGTCTGAGCCTTTGTTGCAGATCAATCAACTCCTGGTCCTGCGAATCCTCAAAAAAGCGGGAACCGAGATAAAACAGAGGTATGTTGTTTCCCTCTTCCATGTTGCTAAACGCCGCCACCAAGTGTCGGGGTTGCAGATCATGGCCACCCAAACCGAAAATGCCGGTGCACAGGGTGGGAGCTTCGGCCAGGGAGGGGATGCCATCGTGCCGGGGTTGTCTGTGGTTTTGCACCGCCTTGAACAGGGCGTTGGCGACAAACTCACTAAGCATGGTGGAATCGGAGCGTTCCAAAACCGTCACTGCCCTTTTTCCCTGAAGGGCCGCCACGATTTCGGCTTCGGGAAACGGCATGAACTGTTTGAGGGAAACCGATCCGACCTTTCGCCCCTGAGAACGCAGATGATCCACCATGGCTTCGCAATCGTCGGTGACCGACCCCATCGAGACGACAACCCAATCGGCGTCTTCACTCCGATAGGTGCGCACCGGTGTGTACACCCTTCCCGTCAGTTGGGAATATTCCTCCATGGCCTGGCGGATGAACCCGGGAACGGCCCCGGCAAAGTGGGTTCGATGATCGGCGCAGCCTCCCTGGAAGTCGGGTTGGTTTTGCACCGGTCCGGTGCTTCCGGGATTATGGTGGTCCACCAGTGCGGGTACCCGTTGCCGCGTCCCCTTTTGGTGTGCGTTCCGCCATTGCCGACCCCATTTGGCGTGCAGAGGTTCGGGGATCCACTCCAGGGTGCGGCCTATGGTTCCACCGTCGTTGTCTTTTTCGATGTCAGAGGCCTGGGCGTCCAGATGGGCCAGGAGATGCCCCAGGGCGGTTTCATCAAAGTCGGTGCGGTTTCTTTGAACGAAACTCTTAAGCTGGTAAACCCGTCCCTTGGCACCGAAAAGCATTTCCTGGGCCAGGGTGGGACAGGGAATTCTTTCTTCGGGATCGCCCAGAAAAGTTTGCAGCAATTGCGGTTCCGGCAGAAGGGCCTCGCTCTGCATGTGGGAGGTGGCAAACCCGTCCATGGCGTTGGCGACCGCAATGAGAGACAGGGCACTGACCTTGTAACTGATGGCGGCCAGGTCCGCGGCTTCCTGGGGATTGCTGCCAAACAGGATGGTATAGCCGGAATTGACCATGGAGTAGACATCATCGTGTCCCGCCATGACGTTGAGGGAGTGTTTGGAAACCACCCGTGCGGCCACGTGCAGGACGAACCCTCCGACTTTCTTTCCAGCAGTAACGTAGTGCGATTCCAGGCCGTAGAGAATACCCTGACTGGAAGAAGCGTTCGAGGTATAGAGTCCCCCCGTCATTGCCGCGCCGAGGGCACCGCTCTGGGCCGAATGTTCACCTTCCGGCTCAAAGAAAAAGGGATGCTTGCCCCAAACGTTCATACCGCCGTCGGCGCGGTAGGATTCGTAAATCTCAGAGATTTCCGTGGAGGGGGTGATGGGATAACCGATAACACCACCGCATACATGTCCCATCACGTGAGCCACGGCGCCATTTCCATGAATGACCGCCTTGATACCTGGAAATTTGGGCTGCCCTGAAAGGTTACCATTTGCCATTATTTTTCCCCGTTCCTGTAGATTTCAGAGGTTCTTTGATCTGTTTTGAGAGAAGGCAATGTCCAATCACCCATCCAAAACCAACCTTCACCGATTCAAAGGTTTGTTTCGGGTTTCCGACTTGCCTATCGAACACCCGACAGAACAATCCTGTCATGCGATAATGGTTCTAAGTCACGGATGTTCCCTGTGCAAGTTAAAATTGACATATTTTTCTCTTATCGGCCTATTGGAAAGATTGTTAAGAAACAATCGAACCCGTGGAACACCGGGGGGATGTCCCCCCCTAACCCCCGCAATGGTGATTGCCAATCTACAAAAAAAGCACCTCTCTGTGGATGACTTCTTCGGGACGTTTTTCAATCTGCTCAATGGTGTTGGCCAAACAAATTTCCACCCGCGAAGGGGCCACCGCCTGGATAAAAAGTTTGCGCCCCTGCGAACCCGGCCCGAAAGTCATGCTTCTTTCCTTGAGTTCCCGTGAACCGCGACGCAATTCCCCCAAACCCGCCTGGGGAGAGGTGGAAAAAACCAGGACAAACGTTCCCCGCGTCGGCGTCCCAAGTTCGGTCCACACAGAGTAAGGTCCATTCTGCACCAACACCGGATGAAAACGACCCCGCTTAAGTCCACCGACAAAATAGGTAAAGGGTGCCTCCCCCTGACGGTTATCCGCATTGGGACCAATGGCCAAAAAGGGTTCGCCGGGAATCAATTTCAACAAACCGATAGCCACCCCGGTTTTGGCCGTAGGTTTGTAGGGATTATCGGGATCTCCGGGGGGGGGGCGGTGAATGATCAGTTTTTTGCATCCCATGGAATTTTGCATTCGTTCCAAAACCATGTTTTTTTTCAATCCCCCTTGCGGAGGTTCCCATTTGTGCATTTTTTCCTGGGTCAAAGCAGAAAAAAGGGCCTGAACCAGTAAGGCTCTGCTGGCATTACCCGCCTGCAACACATGAATTTCGGCAGGGTCCATCCCCCGGGAACTGAACGCCTGCTTCATGGCAATAAAGAACCGATGGACCCCTTTTCCCACCCGCGCCACCAAAAAATGGTTGATGTGATTGCGATCCACCTGAAAACGAACGATCGTTTTTTCACGGGAACGGTTGAGCAATTCCAATTCAAGCTGTCCCATCCGTTTGTTGGGATGGCAACTTTGAAAATCGGACCGCAACACAAACCCCGTATCCATGATTTCCTGGCTCAAAACATCGCCGATACGATCCGAAAGCCGTCGGGTCACCGCCGCGACATTGTCCGCCGCATCCTGGACATCGTCACCCAGGACATCCCATTGAAAATTTTCCCATAATTCACGCACCTGCGCCATAACAAGGGCGGTATTGGTCTGCGCGACATGGGAATGGTCCAGAAACAATTCGCAACCTGGAAATCTTTCCCCTTCCGGCGGAATGGAAAAGGGAATCCGATGTTCACGGCACACTTCCAGATTGTCGCGGAAAACCAGATACGCCACGTTGGCAACAAGGTTTTCCCCGCCCAGATACATGTCGCCGCTGGCACCAAAATGATGGATGACCTGCTCGTACCCTTGCACTTCCTCCTCGGTGGTCGGGCGGCGATAGATGCCAAAATCAAAATCGGTGCTGCCACCACCAAAATCAAAAACAGCATACGCCACACCATCTTCCGTGGGATCGATGTCCAGTTCTTCCAGGGCGCAGGCGGCATAGGCGGCAGGTTCCGACGCCTCTTCGGCAACGACAAATCTTTGGACTTTGTCCGAATCCATCAGGTTGGCCGGCAAACTGCGCATCAATCCCCGCGCAAAACTGGCGCGGATGCGATTTTTGACCTCCCTGGGATAAGTGACCGGAAAAGTCATGCAATATTCCAAAAAAAGACCATTGGCGCGGCTGTTGATAAACAGGCCCAGATAGTAGGCATACAACTCGATGGGATCGAACGGATCCTCCTTGCCGACCGTGATTCTTTGCCCCGGAACCGGCATGGGGGCCAGGGACGGGGCAACTTCCATTTCAAATCCCGTCGTCTGATCGGTAATCCGCAACACCTCACCCACCTGGGCATGCAACGGCCATTGTTTGATCCCCGTCAACATGCTGGCCACAATAGCCTGATTGGCCTCATTTTCGCGAAAATTGATCAACGCCTCATGGGAAAAATGAAAATCGTCCCACCGGGTCAAGGGACGATAAGCTTCTGCCCGCCAGGCATCCAGGAGTTGCGGCAGATGGATGAATTCCAAAATGGTAGGATTTTGATAATCTCCGGGGACCGGTTTTCTGAAAAAATCGGTCATTCCCACCCTGAGCAAGGTGATCTTACCGTTTTCCCGACAGGCAACCACGGTGGAACTGGTGCCAAAATCAATGGCCACCACCCCGTCTTTGACATCTTTCTCCGGATTGCGCGCCTCCCACGGTTGTTTAAGCTCCACCCCCACCCAACCCGAACCTACCGGCTTTTTGGGTTGATACAGTTCCCACAACCCTTTTTCCATGTCAAACAGATACGATTCTTCCAGCACCGGGAGGCGGGCACGCATATAATCGCCCTCCAGCAACATTTGCCTGAGTGCCCGCAATGAGGGCGGGGGGACCATGGCCTGCTGTTTTTTGCTGGCACTGAGGGTCAGGGAATACAGTTCGTTCAATTTTTCGGTGACCCCGGAAACATCATGGGGCAGCAGGGAATTGGCAACGATGAATGAAAAAATATCCCGTTGCGCCACCCGATGCACTGGGATGACCACATGCATGTCCTCCGACAACCCAACCTCGCCGGTGCTCATCTTGACGGTCTGGAAATTTTTGCCGTCGGGCGAGCGTTCCCTGGACAGCAACGCTTCCCGCGAAAATTTTTCATGCTCGCAAAAAAGTTTTTCTCGTGCCACCGATTTTAATTCTTCAACATCAGGCAGCTCCCAACTTTTAAACGTATAAATCTGCAACCGGGAAAGATATTGAAACACCTCTTCGCCCTGGGCTTGAAAACCGTGCAGCAACCACAGGCAACGCAGTTGATTGTCAAAGAAAAATTTCGGCTGTTTTATGAACGAAACAAACCGTTGCCTTTGCAAAAGTTTCAATATTTCCTGACGCAAAGCCCGAATTTCCGCCTCCCGATCTGGATCCACCCTGGGTTGCAGTTGTGGCGTCAATTGATTTTCACGAAACCAGACCTTACTGACTTTCATATTTTCTCCTGATCATGCAAAAACACCGACCAGGGATCCGGACCAGATCCCCAACGCGGCCAGATTAGCACTCAATGGGCTGTATTTCTATCCATAACGCGAAGCAGAAACTTCGCGGCATTGTCTTATCGATACAAAAACAGTAGAATCAGCTAGGCCCGATTGTTTGTCGGCATTGATTGATTGTCAACAAAACATTCCAACGGTCAGGCTGTGTTGCTCGTCTCTGAACCCTACCTAAAGAAAGGAAACAATAAATGAGCATTCGTTCGATTTCGGTTTCACTGCTGTTGACGGGGGCCATTTTTCTGGCCGGGTCCACCTCCTGGGCTGAAGGGCGGTTTTCCGACCTTGGCGATGGTACGGTCAAGGATACGCAAACGGGCCTGGTGTGGATGAAAAATGGGAGTTGTTGGGGTGGAATGGCCTGGGAGGCGGCGGGCAAAGCGGTCGCCGACCTGACTTCTGGAAAGCAAACCTGTGAGGGCTACACCGGCAAGGGTGCCCCGTGGCGCCTGCCCACCAAGGATGAATTGAAAACGCTGATGGGAGACAAAAAAGGGACCGACAACCTGACCCTCCCCGAAGGTCACCCTTTCAGCCACGTCAAACAGGGACACTATTGGAGTGCTTCCGAAGCTGAAACTGCCGGAACCGCTTGGTATGTCAACACCAGCAACGGCCACGTCGATGTCTATGGCAAACAGGAAGCCTACTTTGTCTGGCCGGTCCGGGAAGACAAAAAGCCGACTCCCTGAAAAAAAACAACGACAACGATCCTTGGCGAATTAAAATCTGGAGGCACCATACCCGTTGAATTTACAGTCTGAGGGTACGGGTATGGAGTCTTTGGGGTTTCGGCGTTGGTTGGCCGACATGAGGAGCGTATCATGCGAAAAATACGCTGGAAACAACGGTTCGACAATTATCTCAAAGCGTTGCGGACCCTGGATGCGGCGATGGATCTGGCACGGGAACGGGAGTTGTCCACTCTGGAGCAGCAGGGGTTGATTCAGGGCTTTGAGTACACCCATGAACTCGCCTGGAACGTCTTCAAGGATTATTTGGAATACAAGGGGATTTTCGGACTGGTAGGGTCGCGGGACGCCACCCGTGGCGTATTCAAGAACGGTCTGATCGAGCAGGGCGAGGTCTGGATGCAAATGATCGCGGATCGCAACCTGACCTCCCACACCTACGATCAAACCCGGGCGCAGGCCATTGTCGATGCCATTTCCGGAAAGTATTACCCCGCTTTCAAAAACATGGCCGAGCGGTTCACCCGGATTGACCAGCAGCTGGAGGATAACCCGTGCGCCACGGACTGACCACCGACGCCGTGGCGCGCCTTCAGGGCGTCCTGGCGCAGTTTCCCGCCATCGAAAAGGTACTGCTGTACGGTTCCCGCGCCAGGGGCGACCACAAACCGGGATCGGATATTGACCTGACCCTGTGCGGGGAATCTTTGACCTCGGAGCAACTCGCCGTCATCGCCTCGGAGCTGGATGATTTGCTCTTGCCCTGCACCCTGGACCTGTCAATTTTTGACCGCTTGGACTACGCCGAACTGCGCCAGATCATTGCACACGAGGGGGTGGTGTTCTACGAGCGGCGACAGGGAAATGGGGTGAATCATCCTTAGATTGATGTTACGAAAATCCTGGTCACTATTTTTCCACACATTGCGGAGAACGTTTTATGCGTCGAACCATCTCGATCACCTTTTCTTTTGCTGTATTGTTGTCGGCAACCTTTTCTTTCGCGGAAGACAGCAAAGCCGCTGTCGTAAAATTCTGTGGCGGACCTAAAGGGTTATCGTATGAAAAACTTCCCAATG
Source organism: Magnetococcales bacterium (assembly GCA_015660855.1). Lineage (GTDB taxonomy): Bacteria > Pseudomonadota > Magnetococcia > Magnetococcales > UBA8363 > UBA8363. The sequence continues at coordinate 22,378 of JACSDG010000008.1, read as the reverse complement.
CCCTCAAGCCCATCGTTTCCGGTTTTGGCCTTGGTTTCACATTGGAAACGGTGGAAACCAAAGGCGGTGACGAAAACGTCGAGAAGGTCGCCAAGGGTGAATGTGATTTTGGTCTGGCTCCCAACAAACTGGTCAACAAGCATAAGCTGCCGATCGATGGCGTGGTGTTTCATTCTTATGCCCATCTTGTCTGCAACCAGGAACGTACCAAAGGAGCCAAAGAAATATCTGACCTTTTGCAAGGGAAACAGGGGCGAAAGATTCAAGTTGCGGTTGGGGATGTTGGTTCAGCAAGCAAAATTGTTTGGGACTCGCTGGTGGATTTGGATAACGATTTTGGCCCCAATAATTTCGCCACAATGCCTGTTTCCTTCACCAAAGCCATTCCACTGGTCATGAAAGGGCAGTATGACTGTGCATGGACCGTCAGTGGCATGGGATCTCCGGCTTTAAAAGCTGCCGACTATCCTGGATCGGCCAAAGTTTTGCGGCTCGTTGAAGTCAATGATGGTGACTTCAATGATGATGATTACGACTTTTTTGTGATACCTAAAACTTCATATCCCAATCTTCAATCGGGATGGTTTAAGGATGTGAAAACCATCGATGTCCCTGTCGTGCTTTTCCATCGTAAAGAGATACAGACTGAGAATCCAGTTGCCTATGGGGCTGTTTCTGGAGAGGCTCTTCGCGTGGGGCCTGACATCTTCAAAGAGTAGGCTGATTCTTTCAATAATCCGTGTCTTTTTTCCAGAGTTTGACTAAAACCACAGTGGAAACCAGAGTTACGGCGAGTGCCATGAGTTTGGCAGACATCAAACCGGGTTGACCCGGATTCATGTCCATGTCGGCACGAAAAAAGGCCACGATAAAATAAAATCCGCTGAGTCCGGCCAGGCCCAAGGCAGTACGGGCACCGGGAAGCTGCAAAGCGTTCTGGAAACGATAGAGCAGCCACCACGTCAGGAATGCACCCAGTCCGAGATAAATCTGGGTGGGATGGATAGCGATACCTGGGGGTGGACCTGAAAGGGCGGCGTTTGCGGGGAAATTCACTCCCCAGGGAAGGGGAGTGGGATTTCCGTAACAGCAACCCGCACTGAAACACCCAATAATACGGTGCAACCCATAGCCAATCGTCAAAAATGGCATCAAAAAATCCAACACCCCGATCAATGGAAGTTTTTTCCAACGACACCAAAGGGTTATGGCTAGGGTGGTCGCAATGGCTACGGGGAAAACGGAAAATTGTTGCAGGGTTTTTATGGCGAGAAAATTTTTAAGGTCCACTTGTCCCGACAATGCCGAAAACACCAGATAGATCAAACCGCCTCCCAGCCATAAACTGCCGATGATGATCAACATCAGGTCGTCCACGTTGTCCAGGGACAGGATGGAACCGGGGACAGCGCGGCGACAGAGAAAATAAATCACCATCAGGGCAAAAAACAGACTGAACCCGTAGGTATAGAAATGAATGTCGCCAAAGGAGTAGAGCACAGGAAACATAGATCAAGGCTTTCGGTCAGGTTTGGGGGTGTGCCAACGACTGGCGATACGGTGAATGATGACAGCACTGAGTCCCCAATCCAGGGGGAGGGTAATATCGACGCCGTAATCCTTGAACAAGGGGTGGTAATAACTCCAATAGCCCAACTGCACACAGACAAATTCACCAAAGGCACCAAGAACGGCACCCGTCAAAAAGATCATTCTGTCCATGGAAGTGCGCCAAAAAATGGCCGTAATCAGGATCATGGTTGCGTAAAGGCCTTGCACAAAGGGTGGCTTTTCCATGAGGATCAGGGCAGCCGCCCATAAAAGGATGATGGGAACGGCCAGTGCCCCATCGAGCCGGCGACGGGCAGGACCATCCTGCCCCGGCCAAATGGCCAGCAGCGCGTTGAAGGATCGAGCCAGGCGTCGGAACAAGGAAAAAAGATTGGCCCAAATCAGGGATATCCACATAGGAACTCCCAGAATCAGGTCAGGGGCATGGTAGGTCCATTCTCCCAGGTAAACCTCGGCGATCTCTGCGGGAGTTCCCAGGATTGCAGCGGCCAGCATAGCGGCGCGGTCGCCGGGAGCGGGGTGGTAGACCCCCTGAACGATAAGCACCAGTGCCAAAAGCAGGGTGGTCCACAAAGGATGATTCCAGGTCAGGATAACCGACGCCATCAAAGCTGCGGCAAGCATGAGGGCCAGCGGCAAGTGGTCGGCGAAATGCCAAACTTTTTTCAACACCGTCTCTGCCTCCTGATCTTCTTCAACCGCCATGTTGTTGTGGTGGTGCCATCACGTCGAACCGGCACCCCCCCAAAGCTGGCATTGTAACGGTTTGAAGGTTTTATACCAAGTAAAGACTTATTTTGGCAGGTGGGGATTTTTTTTCTTAAAGTCGTCTTTACCATTGACCGATAGGGAATGAGGGGGGAGAGTGCCGCTTTGGAGGATCGGTCGAAAATACAAAAAAAAATGCTGGACCTCATTATCGAAATCTAGTGGAGGGGTAAATGGCTTCTGGTATCAGCAGTGATGTTTCCATTCCGCTCAATGACCGTGCCGTATCGGTATCAAAACGCATGGCCCTGAGCACTTCAGGGGTTGGGCGCTATAGTCTGGACACCATGATCAACGAAGAAGTTCAGGGTGCCACCACAAAGGCGGCGGATACTTTTAATCGCAACAAACAGGCACAGCAGGTCATCGATTCAAGCTCCATGGGGTCGGCACCCAAACCGGAGCAGGAAGGAAGTATCAGCGTCAAGGCTTGATGTGTCGGGAAAATGTCTGCTTCGGTGTTTGGGAACCGCATCAAACAGGCCCAGGTTTCGGAAAAATAAAGTTAAACCGCAACCATCTTACAGGGTATGCAGTTTCAATTGTTGTGGGTCCAGGGGAGGACACCCCTCTGGTGGGGATCGGGGCTTCGCCCCGGACAAACAACTTCGCATCCCAAGATGGGCGCGGTTTGGTAGCCTGAATGTATCCTTTCAGCCACCCCTCGGAAGGGGGGGCGCATTGGCGAAAAAGCTCACATCCGGAATGGCTGAATAGCCAAGCCAAGCTTGTGAAACAAAGATTTGGGTTTGAAATGTTTGTCCATCTGAAAATTTTGACCCGGCTCCAGATACTGCAACTGCTCGAACAATTGTTTGGACCGCAGTGCCACCAGATCGGTCAAAGCCTGTTTCACCTCGGAGGAAATCATTAACAAGGCATCAAAGGCTGTCGCCGAAATTTCCAGAAGTTCCACTTCTTCATGACCTGCCTTGACGGTAGCCGTACGGGGAAGGTCGGTCAGCAGGGCCATTTCTCCAACAAGTTCGCCCGTTTCCATACGAAATTCCTGAGTCACGCTGAGTCCCTCATAGGCTACCTTTCCGAGTAAATACCCCCTGGCGACGATGGCGCAAACATGCCCAACCTCACCTTGGCAAAATAACACCTCTTCCGGTCCAAGCAATCGATGGACCAGTAAAGTTGCAAATTGTTGAAAAACCTTAGGATCCAAAGGATTGGCATCCGAAGGTCGGGACAAAAGGCGATTGAAAAACCCACTTTGCTGCAACAAACGGACATTTTCCTGGGGCTGTCGATCCTCGGGGGGCAAAAGGGTGGGTGCCACTGAATAGACAGAGCCACCATCGGGAAAAGGGATGGACAGCCCGTGGCGGCGCAGCCGATACCACACCCGTTCCCGCACCAACCCTTCCAACTTGGACCGGTCATAATAAAGGCGGCTCCAAAATCGTAGCTGGTAGACCACTCCATAGTCACGAAATTCATGGATGAACGCATCGGGTGACTTGTCCCGGTAAACCTCCTCCACGCTGGAGGCCGCAGCCACCAAAACATCCTTCACCTGTTGTGGATAGGCTCCAAAAGCCAAAGTAAACTGCAACTGGTGTCGGCGCAGGGGGGAATTCCAGGTCATGTTATTGATGACACTCGATGCAAGGGTGCTGTTGGGGACGACAAAAATGTGCCCACCCGTGCTACGCAAACGGGTCTCCCGCCAATTGCGATGAATGATTTCCCCTTCTTTCTCGCCGATAGCGACCCACTGGGAGGGTTCGACCGTTCCCACAAGGTTCATGGAAAGTCCCGCCAGAAAATTGCTCAACACCTCTCGCAACGCGATACCTACGACGGCAGCCACCACCGCAGTCGATGTGAGAAGTTGGGAAGTATCGAAATCCAGAACAAAATGAAAAATGGCAAAACTGGAAGCCCCGATCAGCAGCAGACGTAACAAAAACAACAGCATGGAGGGGATAGGGAAGTGCCGTTTATGAACGACATAGTACAGACGGCTGATGGCCTCATTGATGTTGAAAAACAACAAAATCAGCCAGAACAGATACCATGCTTTGATATATCTGGGATCCAACTGTGCCTGGCCCAGCCAGGAGGGGTTCATGTCGAGAACCTTCAAGAAGATCCAGGTCAACAACAACACTGCCAAAGGTCGCAAAACCGCCCCCAGCAACAGATTCAACCAGGACTCTCCCTGAGTTATCACCCCTTCCGATGTTTTCTCCTCAGATGTACTCGATGGTGAAGATCGACGCAAAGGGAGAGTCAGCAGAGTTGCCAGGGTAAAAATGGTAAGAAAACTACCCAGGGTCAAAGAAATGAGGGATAAGCTGTCCAAAAGAAAATCTCCTGGGCGAAATTTATGGCCCCGCCGTGGGAAGTTGGGTAAACCTTTCCTGGGGTGAAAGCCCTCCCATGGCACCCAATTGGTCGATAATGGCATTGATAGCGTCGACCATGCGTTTAAAATCTCCCTGGAAGGGACCATCCAGCTTGTGCGGAATTTCACCCCGACTGATACGGTCCACATGGTCGGCGATCACCTTAAATTCACGCAAACGTTGAATCATGTCGTTTAAGGCATCGGACATTTTATGAAAGTCGCCTTGAAATTGGGCATGGAGATGCTCGGGAACGGCACCCCGGGCCGCCAGGGTCATGATCATCACCATGCGGTCAGCAATAAGGCGCATCGCCCGCATCCGATTGACCATCTCCCGCATGACCTCGGCCAGTTGGCCAATTTCGTCTTTGCTGTCCAGATCGGTTTTGGCCTCCAGATTGCCCACAGCCACCTGATGGGAAAAATGCCACAGATCGGCAATGGCAGAAACGATGGAGCGTACAATCAGGTAGGATAGCAACCCACAACAAAAAACAGTGACCAGACATACGATAAAAATGAAAGATGCCCTTTCTTCGGCAAATTGGCGAGTCTTTGCCGCTGAATCGACGGCCATGCCGTCGGCGATGGTACCAATTTTCTGGGTCAACGGCTCGGTTTGGTGTACGACACCACGCATGGACTCGGTCATTTGTTCGATCCGATCGTCCAGGGACGCCAAGGTTGTCATCGCCTCCCTATAAGTAGCTAAATGTCTATGAAAATCATTCTTTTGCGCGTCAGACAATGATGATTGACTCAGCAAAACCGCCAACTGGTCGGCCTGGCTGTACAAAAGGGCCAGGTAGGATTCGTCATGGCGTAGCAGATAGTCTTTTTCGTGGCGACGCAGGGCAAGATAAGCCGTTTGGGCACCGGGAACCGTTTGTTTTTCCCAATAGTGTATCAGGCGCACAAGGATTGCGCCGGGGTGCGACCGGGACAGGTCGGACAGGGAGGAACCCTGAACCTTCCCACGCGCCACCCACCGTTCAAAGATGGCGGCAAATCCTTTCAAACCAGAGAGCATCTTCTGTTCGCTATCTGAAACGTCAAGCTTGGTTTGCAAGGATTGTCTCAAAGTTTTTACCACGTCCCTTATTTGGGATACCCCATCGGGATCGGAGGCAAACATTTGCGTCATGGTCAGGCGCAGCAAATGCTCCAGGTTCGCCAATACCACTTCGGCATCCGTGGCAAACAAGGCATGCTCCATGGCATGGGCCGAACCGCGCAATCGTTTTTGCTGGCCCTTCTCATGGTCCAACCCCTTCTCCTCCCAAACCGAAACGATGTCCTGAAAATATCGGGCATACTGCTCAAGGTGCGATATCAGGCCCAACAGTTGCGTGATTTCCTCACCCCGCGCCGTTTCAGGGGCAAGGCGTTCCACCTCCCGGGCCGCATCAATCGCCTGCCTTACCTTTTCCACCGCCGCCTGGGCAAAGGCAGGATTTTTGAGGGCAAGAAAATCTTTTTCATCCTTTCTGGCCTGCAAAACATGAATCGATATCTGATTGGTATGCTGACGAATGGCCATCTCATAGGTCAAAAGATGTTCGTAACTGGCGATGGTTCTGCTCAGAGTCAGGGTGTACAACAACACCACACCGCAAAATAAAAAAAGGCCAAACCCTATCGTAAACATTAATTTTTGTTTGATAGGAATGTCGGAAAGACGCATATTTTCACCTGATGGATGACATTGTCGGCCATCGTTGAGTGTCATCACAGCAAACAACGATATCGGAAGGCAACGATGCACAAAATTTTCTATGGTGTCAAATACTTTTTGTTTTCGCATTCCCCTGAAGAAGCAGGTTTCCATATTCCAGAATAGGCCGGCAACCTCAAATTTCCTGGCAGACAAATCCTTTGCCCATCGTTGAGGAATCCTCTGGAAATGTGTACACTGTAAGGAGTGCTATAGGCGAGTGCCTAACCCATCCGGGGGCGTTGCATGTGAAACCAGTGAAACCTCATACCGTTCAATAAACAAGGTTATCCCTAAGTGAATGTCCATTTTCTAAGTACGGGCATGTTTTCCATCAACCGCAGCAAACCTGCCTCCGCCACCCTTACCTTGTGGAATGATCGCAAGGTATCCCTGAGATGTGCCGCCGAAAGATTGAAAAATGTGTTCTCCGTCAAAGGGGAGAAAAACATACTTGCCTTCCTGGTCCTCGCCAACGGATCCATCGTCAAGGTCAAGTCCAAATCCATGATCTCCTTTGTGAAAGGGCGTGACGACGACGAAGATTCCTACATTCTTTCCTTTACCATTCATGAAATCCTGGACGAACCTGTGGGCAACCTGTTCGATCCCATCCATCTTTCCGATGAGGGGTTGCTGCTGAAAAAATATTTCGAGGAAGCCAAGCTCGCCAAAAAAATCAGTCTCGTGCAAACCGATTTCAGCCCCCTCGATTTAAACCTTGGGGTGCGAATTATTTACGAACATTTTACCCAATCCATGACAGAACCGGATGGGGCAGAATTTTTATTTAACGATTTTGAAACCAAAGTCCTGGATAAACTGCATTCCCTCGCCGGCATAAAGATGCTTGTCCCACCCCCAGACAACACGGTCCTTCAGGTCAAAAAGTCCGACTATTGGCAGAAGGCTCTGCCAAAACCTGGTCCGGAGGTTTCCAAACCCTCTGCCGCCCAACCCACCAAGCCTCAAGCAGACGCCGCCAAGCAGGAAGACAAATGGTGGGCGAAAACAACCGGGACCAAGGCGACCCAACCGCAACTCCCGCCCATCCCCAAAACGCCCCCAGAAACCAAAGCAGCCCCGGCACCGGCACCTGCCAAGAAAAAGGCAGCCGCCGCGCCTAAAAAAGAAAAACAGAACGACCCACCACCAAGCATCAGCGACATCATGCGGATGATCAAAGAGACCCGCGAATCGAGGTCCACGACCATCAATGAGGTAGCCCCTACCATTGCCTGGAACCGTGAAGGGATCAAATCGGTCATGACGGGCCTTGGCGATCTGGAGCGCAACCGCCAGTCCGCCACCTATAAAAAACAAAACCACCGTAAAAATTATCGTATCTATTTCAAAGATTTTCCAGGAGTGGGCACCAACGAAAACAGCGATGAGTTTCCCATCAATATCGACAATATTTCCGAATCCGGGGCACGTTTTTCCGTTACCGCCGCCTCCGAAGAAACACCTTCACCCTTTGAAGTCAACGAAACCATCATGCTGGAAATTTCCATCGTCGGTTTTTTTGACCGGGAAATATTTGGCAAAATTGTGCGGGGCACCAAAGAAAAACTCAAGTCAGGCAAGGTCAGGTTTACCTATGCCATCAAGTTCTCATGGATTGCAGCCCCCCCCGCCTTTGTAGAAGCGGTACGCAAGACCCAGATGTTTATCACCGCTGAACAACGCTTACGCAAATAATTATCATCATTGAAAAATCATTGGAATAGACCATGAAATTTGACGGTTGGGGTTGGCTTGCCTGGCCATAAGATCGCCTCCCCGATGCAGGGCGGCGTCAATGGTAGCCCCGTGGGCCAAAGCATCGAGGAAAGCGGCCAGAAAAACAAATCCTGGTCCTTCATGGACCCGGTCGGGCCAGGCCACAGTCAGCGGAATGCCGCCCCGGGCAAGATCATCGGCCAGCAACGCCGTGGCTGACCACGGTGGCGGATGGTCGAGGTCGCGGCCGCAAACAATCAAGCATCCAACCCTGGTATTTTCAAGCACCTGTTCCATAATTTCATCCCCCGTTTTTGGGTCGGCCTGACCTTCTTCATCGGCAAACAGAAAAAAACCCCTCCCGGAGCGTACCATTGTCGTGCCCTGGAGAATCACCAGATGGGGTTGCCAATGTTTCACTTCGCGGACCCACCCATTAAAACTTCCCGTTGGTTCGACGGAAATCGACAAAGGGGCGGTAATGGATTTGGCCATGGTTTGGAAAGCGACGCGGAGGGCATGGGCATCTTCATGTTGCGTTGCCACATGAATGACCGTTTGAAGAGGCGGGTGCTGCAAATCGTGAGAAAACCGAACGGGTTGGCCGGGATCCCCACCACGACGCCGAATGCAACGGTTGCAATCCCTGCCCCAGGGAAGACCATCGGGTGGCAGAAGCAATTCCCACGGCAAATGCACTATTTCGGGGACCGGGCTGCGGAGGGATAGAAGGGTTGTCTCTCCGGGTTTCAATCGTTGCCGGAGAGTTTCCCAACAGGGGGCCAGCCAAGTGTCAAACAGTTCAATTCCGACGCTGGTCATGACCATTTCGACCATTTCCGGGGATGCCTGACGCAGAAAAAGGGCGCGGAAATGATCGGCAAAGGCCATGATTTCACGCAAGCGGGTTTGCGGCAGGCCGTGGTTTCCCGTCACCTGGCCGTGCAAGCAGACGGTGATGGAATAATCGCCTTTGGATATGGCCGGGGGAACGGTGATCAACTCAAGAATATTCACGGAGCGACGGACCGGATCCATTTTCGGGCGCGGTCCAAAACTTCCTGACGGACATCCTCTTCCCCCGCAACCACACGACGATACATCAACACCCGACCAGCGACGATGGTGGTATCCACCACCTGTCCCGTCGCCGAATAAACCAGGTTGGAAGCCAGATTCAACGGAGGAAGCATTTCCGGGTCGGAGGTGCGAATCAGGAGAAGGTCGGCCCGATGGCCCGGAGCGATGCTCCCCGATTGCCCCAGAATGGGGGCGTGGCGTCCCATGGCCAGGTCCAGGGCCAGAGCGGCCGGCATGGCGGTGGGATCACCCTGGGCATGCTTTTGGATCAGAGCAAGGGTTTTCATCTCTTGAAACAAATCCAGGCTGTTGTTGGAAGCAGCCCCATCGCTCCCCAATCCCACGGGGATGCCGCGTACTGCCGCTCGCGCATGGGGAAAAACACCACCAACGGCCAATTTAAGATTGGAGGTGGGATTGGTGATGAGAGTGGCACCACGTCGGGCGATAAGGTCCAACTCAGCATCGTCGAGAAAAACGCCGTGGGCCAGGAGGGTGCGTTCCTGTAAGAATCCAAGATTGTCGAGATGAAAAGCGGGTCGCACCCCGTAGCGGTTCAAACATTCGTTGACCTCCCCTCGGGTTTCCGACAGATGTATATGCAGACTTAATTCATGTTTCTCGGCAAACTGGGCGCACCAACGAAGGTTTTCCGGGCTGACCGAATAGATGGCATGGGGAAACATCAGTGGCTTGATTCTGGCGTCATAGCGATGCACCTCATCCATGATTTCCCAGGCCAGTTTTTTACAGGATTCCCCCTGTTGTGGTCCCTGGGCATCCACCATGGCCATTCCAACAGCGGCACGCAGACCGCTCTCCTGGACCGCACGCGCCACCCCGTGGAAGTGCCAGTATCCATCCTGAAAAGCAACGGTGCCCGAACGAATCATTTCGATACAGGCCAGTCGTGTCCCCCAATAGACATCTTCTTCGCGCAACCGGGCTTCTGCGGGCCAGATACATTGGGTCAGCCAGGCCATCAAGGGCATGTCATCCCCCGCCCCACGCAGCAGGGTCATGGCGGCATGGGTGTGGGCATTGACAAGCCCAGGTATGACCGTCATGCCATCGGCCAGGAGGGTCTGGATATTTCCGGGGGGGGCAATGCCCGAGCCGATCCGGACTATAAGGCCATCCTGTATGAGGATGGATACCGGTGATGGATATCCCTCCAGGGTGGCGTTCTGGATAATCAGGTTCATGAGGATTCCAAAAGCATTGCCAAAACTGTCCAGGCCAGATCGGCGTTGAGAGTCACCTGTTTGTTAAAACGATCCATGGTTAAAATTTCTGCACCGATACCGTTGGCAAAATTGTCCACGATGCCGACAGCGGCGTAAGGCAGATTCAACTCGCAAGCCAAAATACATTCCGAAGCCATGGTCATCCCCACAAAATCCACATGCCGGGCGTGGAAACGTATTTCGGCCGGGGTTTCAAAGCGCGGTCCGGTGGTTTGCCAATAGACACCACCGTCCACGGGGGCAAGGCGTGGGGGTTGGTTCAATACTGCCAGAAGTTCGGCGCGCAGATCTGGATCAAAATGGGGCAGATGATGCCCTTGCCCGTCCTGATGGAAAGTCGGAGTGATGGTGGGGGCGTAAAAATCGTCGGGAACTACGACCGATCCGGGAGGATGTCTAAGATGGAGGCTTCCCACCGATCCCAGGGCAAAAACCTTGCGAATCCCCGCCTGCTGCAAGGCCAACAGGTGGGCGTGATGGTTGATTCGGTGGGGAGGGCAATAGTCATTCAGGCCGTGACGTTGCAGCAGGATATGACCACGAAACTCCAGGAGATCCACCGTCCCGTAAGATGTGGTTATTTGCAAACGTCGGGCATCTTGAAGTTTTTCCGATCGCAGCAGCGAAGTACCGACAATCAGTGCCCGTTTTTCGGCACGGGCCATGCTACTTGGCTCCAAACGGCCACCAAGGTGATTTGGCCGACGATGCCTCGGGATTGTCCGGAGGCGAGGCTGCCGGTGTGTCTGCGGAAGTTTTATCTTTTTTGCCCCAGGGCCACAGGGACCAGCCTTTTTTTTCGTCGGGCTTGGTAGCAGCCGTCACGTCGGAGGCAGGGACTGTATTTGTTTCTTGCGTGGCGGGTTTGTCGGCGGTTGTATCAAAAAGTTTGGCCTCCGGGGTCGATGTCAGTTCCAATTTTGTTTCTTCGGGAACGTGGATGGCATCGCCCTCTTTCAGGGAAACGGATTGATCGTGGTTTTTCTTCGCCGCTTCCGGGTTGGGATCGGTGACGGGTTTGCTGAACTCGCCGCCCAGCAACCATTTCCCATAGGCCTTATCCTGGCTTTTCGCCGCAGAATCACGCGGGTCATAGAGAGCATCGTCAAAATTGCGCTGGAGGTTTTTGACCAACCCGTTCGCATCGAAAGTGATTTCGATGCGGTTGGTTACCCTTGAGAAAGTGCGCTGAATGTTTTTAAACTGGCGATCCTGGATGTAGATCCATCTTTCCTGGCGGAAGGTATTGATCAGGGTGGGCGGCCCCAAAAGTTTAAGGACATCATCGCGATTGGAAAGGCCCGTTTGGATCTGGACAACCTTTTCGGGGTCGATAATATTGCCCGACTCGTTGACGACGGCTTGACAAGCGGTCAAAAACAGAGAAAAAACAGTCAGGATGATTTTCAGGACATGGAACGAAATTGGGGGCATGGTGTTTTATTGAAGGCACGGGTCGGGGTTGAAAAAAACATGGCAACTCGGGGTTCTATGATACTCCCCAATCGGGCTGGAGCAAAGTTTCCATGATGTTTTTGCGTCGATTGCAATCGGTGTGTGCCGACAAAAATGGTTCACGCGGGCGGGTCATGGACCTGCATGGCCGTATCGTCGATGCCGTTCTGAGTTGGACTGCCGAGGATCGGCTGGGGCTGAAGGATGACTTTCCCTTAAGGTTCGAGGTCATGCTCCTTGCGGTGGCCACAGTGATTACGGAAATGCAACAAGATAAAACGTTGGCGCAAAGTTTGTGGGACATGACCTTTGAAGGGTTCGAGGAAAGTTTGCGGCAGCGTGGTGTCAACGATATTCGCATGGGGGCACGCATGCGGGTTCTACTGCAAAATGGCATGGGGCGGTGTCGTGCCTATATGGATGCCATGAAAAACAAGGATGACGCCGCCTTACGACAGGCGGTTGTGCGAAATGTGTTCAATGGAACGGTTGGCCAACAGGAAACAGTTGAGATATTGTTGTCTTCGGTGTTAAAACTACCGCGCCGTGTGTTGGATGGCCAAAACTCTTAAAGCCTTTTGAAAGGATAATTGAATGAACAAGTTGACCATTGATGATGTGTCGTTGAAGGGCAAGCGGGTTTTCATTCGTGTCGATTTCAACGTCCCGATGACCGAGAGTGGCACGATCCGCGAGGATACCCGTATCCGTGGTGCCCTGCCTACCATTCGCAAGGCGATCAAGGATGGTGGACGGGTGATTCTTGCCTCGCACATGGGGCGTCCCAAGGGCAAGGTTATTGCCAGTCTTTCCTTGAAGCCGGTCGCCGAGCGTCTGTCCATGCTGTTGGGGCAGGAAGTCAAGCTGGCCCCCGACTGCGTTGGTCCCGAGGTGGAGGCCATGGTCAACGCCTTGAAGCCGGGCGAGGTGTTGCTGTTGGAAAACGTCCGTTTCCATGCGGGTGAGACCAAAAACGATCCGGCCCTGGCCGACGGCTTCGCCAGACTCGCCGATGTGGCGGTCAACGATGCCTTCGGAACGGCGCATCGTGCCCATTCTTCCAACGTCGGGGTTGGTGAGCGGGTACCTCCGTCGGTCGCCGGTTATCTCATGGCAGCGGAGATCGATTATTTCAACAAGGTGGTGCGTTCGCCCCAACGTCCGGTGGTTTCCATTCTCGGCGGGGCCAAGGTTTCCAGCAAAATCGGTGTCATTGAAGCCTTGATGGACAAGGTGGACAAAATCATTATTGGCGGTGCCATGGCCTTTACCTTTTTCAAGGCTCGCGGTTACAACACCGGAACCTCGCTGGTCGAAGACGATCAACTGCAAGTGGCCAGGGACGCCGAAGCCAAAGCCAAGGCCAAAGGGGTGCAATTGATGTTGCCGGTGGACGCCATCTGCGCCCAATCCATGGACGATGGCGCGCCAACCCGGATTTTTCCGGTGACCGCCATTCCCGATGGTTGGATGGGGCTGGATGTTGGTCCCGAGACAACCAAATTGTTCGACGAAGCTTTGGGTGGGGTGCGTACCATCGTTTGGAATGGTCCGCTGGGCATGTTTGAAAAAGCGGCCTATGCCACGGGAACCATGCACATGGCCAAAACGGTTTCCAAGAGCGGAGCCATCTCCGTGGTCGGCGGTGGTGACACCGACGCTGCGGTAAAGCAGGCGGGTGTCGCAAGTTCTATCTCCCACATTTCTACCGGCGGTGGCGCATTCCTTGAGTTGATGGAAGGCAAAGAACTGCCCGGCGTCACCATCATCGGTGAAAAAAAATAGTACGGCAGATTTTCAATCGCCAGAGGGGCTTCCCGTTGTTGTAACAGGGAAGCCCCTCCCCAGGGCAATCGCGTTTCAAGGTTGAGCCAAAAGGGTCGTAAGGAATTGGTTGTTCCACCCAACGCGTTAAATCTGAATCGTGAACGATTTCTTCAAGTTTTCTATACATCGGCATGCAGCGTTCCCTGATTCCCCACCCTTGAGCGAGTAGTTTAGCATCGACATCAATCTGCGCCAGTACCAATCGAGAGGATTCGAAGGTCATGAGCAACAATCAGATCCATGATGGGGTTACCTTCCATTCGGTGGGGGTACTCCCTAAGCGGTCCGTCTGGGACAAGGGGAGTTCCAGCTATGCTGTGGCTCAAAAATTTTGCGAACTGGGTGCAGAGCGATTGGCTTCGACAGTCCAGAAAATTTTTGATAGCAAGGTAACGGTCGAGGATCTGCCTTCCAACTTGATCAAGGGGTATACCAATTCATCGTGTTCCGTAGCACCGGTGGAAGCGTTCCAGGGGAGTACAGACCTGGAACAAGGGAAGATGCTGGTGAAGGCACTCAGCTATGTCCAGCAGGGGGTAAGGCGGGGATCCCTGGATCTCGCCGTAGTCGAACTCACCATTAGGGGGAAGCAGGGGAGTAAGCTATCGGACGATGAGTTCCTCCACTATGAGGAAACATCAAAAAAAGTCTTGCAACAATATCTTAAGGATGTCTTTGGTAACGTGGTTAGTTTCATACATGCCATGACCTTCAATTTGGTTGAGGAGACTCAAAAATACGGCACAGTCGACAACACAGCTCTCAGTATAACCTTCTTTGCCTTTGGCACCATCGGCACCTACCTCGATTCCAACGAAGTCGCCAATGTGAAAGATGGCCTTGTCAAACGCGCCTTGGCATTGACGAAAAAAAGGAAAGAAGCTTCTACTGAGATGTTGCTCCATTCCATAGGACCACACAAGGCCCTGGTGTTCCAACTTAGTGACCGGACCTTTATGGGGATCACTCCTTGCGAGATTCAAACAGGCAACACGATCAAGGAAAATAATGCTGTTGCCAACCACAAATTTCTGGTCAATTCTCCCTGTTTCATTCTGGGAGAATATCTGGTGAATTACCAGATGAAGCAGATCGAGATGAAACATATGAATGAGAACATATCGTAGGAGACGGATATGTGCCAGTTTGTGATTTCCAGGGGGGGAAGTCCCTATGAAGAGATGGATGTTGTTGCAACCATAGTAGATGTCTCCTGTTGTGGTAGGGCATGGGGCTATGCGGCTACGGTCGGACTGGAGAATACTGGCGATGCCCTACCCGCTGAGTTGGTTTTGGTCAGCGATCCTTGCCTAGGTCTGTTTGGTGAGCAGAACTGTACCATCCGGTTGCGTAAGGATGGTTGGTGCTTTCAAATCTCTTGTGCTATTCTAGATCGCTGTGATGGGGTGGCGTTGGGTCAGATGGTGGTGGCATCCCCCACGTCTTTGAAACTTGGCCATTTTGAGCTATATCGGCCCAGTCTGGAACCTGTGTGAGGGTGAGCAATGGCGGATAGGGAGGGTTCCTGTGACATGGTAAATAGGGTCTATTTAAAAAGCACATCATGCTGATATTGAATGACCTTTTGTAGTAACCATTCAGACCCCGTCATTCCCGCTTTCGCGGGAATGACGGGGTCTGAATGGTTACGACGGAAAGGGAAAGCCTTCTGGGCATTGTACGGTATTGCATTGATCGAGTTTTGTTAAAGTTGGGGGGGGAAAATTTTGGGCCCAGAGAGTATACCGAGAGGGACTGGGGTTGGCGGAAACAAAAGTTGACATTGCTAAGGAAGAGTCAATGGGGTATGCAATAAGCAATAATGACGATAAAATCGACTATGCAGTTCCCGAACTGCTTCTGGTGCCTACTCTGGAAATCTTTTCAGTGATCGACATCATGAGTTATTACGACTGCTTCATTCGGGATAACCTATCCATTAAGGGGATTGTTCTCCCCATCATAGAACCTCAGGGCACCTTCTTTACCTACACTATTCAAGCTGGAGGGCAGCCTACTCATGTGGAAGGTAGACGACTAGTCCTGCTTAGGGATATAGAGAATCAGCCTAACAAAACCGAGGCCGATCTCCGGCATGTCATCGAAAACTTCCAAAAAATTGCGAATAAAGACAAGAATAGGGAGCGTGACTTGGAGATCTATTTTCTGATCTACCCGGATCTGCCGCAGTTCGCCCATGACTCCAATATCTCTATTCAGGATCAGAGCGGTTTCCAGTCGGCCCAGACGTGTATTTACAATCCCTTAACCCGGAAGACTATTCTTCATATCCTCGCCCAGGCTTTCAGTAGGCACCAACCAAACATCAAAAACAAATTCCCTAAAAGCCCGAGCAACCCTTTTGGCAAGGATGAGTTTCGGGTGATCGATTCCAGCAAAGTCAAAGGAATCATTCTTTATGCTGGCGATCTGTGGCCAGTTTCTGCCAAAAGCGGACGATTTCAGCTGACCTGTTTTTGTAAGGTATGCACCAAACGACTAGAGACGGAGGTCGACGTGGGTTGGTTCAAGAAATACCCCAGTCCGGCCAATCTCGCCCTGGCTGAGAGTGGGGATGAAGGAAAGCACCTGATGGGTTACCAGCCTGTAAGGGATTTGACGACTGACCTCTCCAAGGAAGCCATTGTGGATCGTTGCAGCCAAGTGGCCGGAACTCTGGCTGCCCGGTACATGCGTCGGGATGTCAACTCTGAAGGGCGCATTGACGAGCAGAGCATCATGGTCCTAGCCGGGAACCTGAAGAAGTACCTGACGGCCAAGTCAAAGCTGACGGTGGAAGCCATCTCCAGTATGATGGAGGGCATGAAGAAGCTAGAGGGGTGTGAACACCTGCGATCCTGTCTGATCGTGGAGGCCGAACCCTACATGTGGACCACCGGTACCTTCTTCACCGATATGAAGGATCTGTGCCAGCAAGGAATCAACGAAGTCTGGGTTCCACCCAATAACATGGATCAGCCCGGCAATACCTCCTTTCGGCCCCTGCTGGCCAATCGCGCCTGCTATTTCGTCAGCCACTTCTTGACGCATCTGGCCTGGGATCTAAGGGTATTTTTCGCTACTTCTGTCAGTTATCTCACCCTTGATGAAAAGCGCAAGCATTTCGAACGCGCTCGCGATCAGGTACTGTCGGAGTTGCCGGAGAACGCGTATGCCGTGGCCCTTCCCCCCGAGATGAAAAACAACCTCCCCTCTGTGGTGGTAGGACTTTCCAGAGATATCATGGATCGGTTAATCAGGGAGAAATGTGAGACTAACAAATCTGCCAGACAGGAGGCCTTCTGATGCCCGATACTGGCCCGAATTATCATCCAACTATTAATTTTGTAGATGATTTTATTACATCTTGCCCCGATGTAACTTTTAGGAAAACTCTCCTCTTGTTGGCAAGCGGTCTAGAAATTGAAGGCCGGGCCATCTCTTGCCATGTTTTGTTTGGAAAACCGCCGAGTCTTAATAATATGATACGAGTCAATCGTCTGTCAGACGCTTATATTAATATCTTGGAAAAAGAATTTGATAATGATGGCGATGCGCGGGAGAAATACACCGAGAACGGCAGGGTTAATCAGCACTTCTTAAAGGAGTTGAGTGCTACTTCTCGGTCGGCAAAGCTCCTGTGCCACTTTCATGGTACACCTAGCAAATTATTGGGGCTCTATCTTGTCCCATATTTTATGAATCTGAGGCAAGTGGCGACCGATGACCGGGTTGTGGTCTCGGTGGAACCACCACGTTGCCTGTGGGTTTACCAGGGTGGAAAACTGGAACAGCAGGTGATCCAATTACGGGGCAGCGGGGACTGGGTTGTGCGGAATGTCCAAAAAGTTCTTGATCAGTCACCAATTAACATGCTTGCCCGAATGCAGGTTTCTGGAGATTGCCTTGGTCCAGCCAGACTTTTGCTTGAAACCTTGTACATGGCATCCCAGCAGGTCCATGGAATTTCCATTGCCGTGCTTCCTGGGGATCATTCTGGTATGAGCGTTTTGAAACCAAATAAGTCTAAAACCGTCGACATGAGTGTCAGCACCCCCGACCGACTACTACGGTTCTGCGAATGGGACGGAATGACAGTGGTTCAACCCAAGAATGGTGGTCTGCACGTGCTTGCCTCTGGGGTTTACCTGGATGGCCCCGGCGGGCGTCATGATTCGTCCAGTAAGCTCAGTGCTTCGCTTGATAATGGTTTTGTCGTTGTAGTTTCACAGGATGGGCCAGTGTCGTGGTATGTTAAGGGCAAAAAAATTCTGATTGAGGACAAAACACGGTATCAGATATGGTAGGCCAATCCCATCCTTTTGCCAGACAGAGAACCTACCGTCGCTTTCAGGAGTTGGTGGTGCAGTTTGACGAACACCTGATCGGCCAGCGGGTAGCCAAAGAGAAGCTGGCCATCCATGTGGCAGAGTTTGAAGCAGGTCAGGTGCAAAAGCCGGGAACTCCGCGGGTTCTCCTGCTCATCGGTCCCACCGGTAGTGGCAAGACCGAGCTTTGCCGCAGTCTGGCTGATCTGCTTAGTTTGCCTATTGTCTTCGTTAACGCCACCGAGCTTTCCCACACCAGCTTCCAGGGACAGCAGATTGGTTCTCTGGTTGCGTCACTGCTTCATGACACTCAGATCAGTGACGAAGATAGTGATCTGGACGCAAACCTGCTAAAATTGGCGGTTATTGAGGCTATGCACCAAGCCCCCACCCTGCAGCAGGTCCGAGGAATCGTGGTGGTGGACGAAATCGACAAGGTTACCTTTCTTCCCGAGGTAGATCGGCGGGCATCGCAAGCCCAGGAACGGCATAATCTGGCCACTCAGTCCATGCTGCTCCCCCTCTTTGAGGGGGGAAGAATGCGAGTTTCTGGCCAGGGACTCGGGAATTCCAATCGGGAGTTGGATACGTCCACCTTATTGGTAATCGCCTCTGGATCTTTCGGGGATGAGCGCTTCATAGATGTGGTCCGGCAGAGGGACAGCAGTGCGGTCACATTTCAGTACGGTCACTGGAGGGGCATCCACCATGGTGATCTGATCCGCTTCGGTTTGATGGACGAGTTGGTAGGTCGTATCCGCACCATTATCGTTCTGGAACGGTGGCAAGAGGCCGATACCCGAAGGCTAGTAGCCAAGCTGCTGGAGGATGGAGCATGGCACCTTTTCGGATATGCTCTCAGAATGGACAAAGATGTGCTAGACCGCATCAGCGAACAGGCCAATAATTTGCGGTTGGGAGCGCGGGGGGCATGGATCATCTTTGATCGCATCAAGCACCATGTGTTCAGGGGAGAGCCTGGGATCGTGGTGGACCACGAGGCCAAAACGATCCTGCTGACCAGAGAATACGGAACAACCTGCTGGCCATGATGCCATCTTTTTGCTTACAAATCAGTGTGTAGGTTCCAGGGCAATCGCATTTGAAAATCACACTGCGGCTTTTGTGCGTTTTCGGCTCGATTTGCCCTCCACGGACGGCATTCACCCCTCCCATGGCTCTTTTCCGGGCTGGAAAAGAGGTCGGATGGGAGGAAATGGCGAATAAAATCCGCACTCCGGGTCATCCGATTTTCAAATGCGATTGCCCTGATCCCCTCCCCTCTCTGGCCTCCTGCCCTGGGTCCGCAGCGGCTCAACCGAGGGAGGGATAGCGGACGCGGACCACCTCATCGAGTTGTCGGGCAAAATCGGGATAGCTGCCCATCACCCGTGCAAACTCGGTGCGACTGAGGACGTACAAATCACAAAAGCTGATGGCGCGCACGGTGGCGACCCTTTCCACCTGCCGCAAGAGGGCTATTTCTCCGAAAAAGGCTCCAGCGCGCAACCTGACCAGTTGTTTCCCATGCGGATCCAATACTTCCACTTCCCCGTGAAACAAAAAGTACATTTCATTGCCTTTGTCTCCCGCCTGGATGATGATTTCCTTGGGAGAACAAATGGTGGTGGTGAGACAATTGACCATGTCCATCAGGCATTCATGGGAAGCGTTGGTGAAAAACGGGACGCTGCGCAACATGAACAGGTTGACATATTTGTCAATTTCCCTCCGCAACTCCTGAGGTAGTTCCTGGAGAATTTCGGTAGCCATGGTCATCCTGTCACGCAGAAAATGATCATAGAAACTGAATATGTCGTTCTGCGTCCCGAGGGGGATGTCATAGCGTTTCATGAAGTCCGCCAAGGCAGAAAATTTATCCTGCCGCCGTTGTTTCTGGGCGTTGGCATTGGCGATGGTTGTGGAAACGTTACCGATGATATAACCGTACATGGCGATACCCACCATCATGACCAGAGTGGCGTAGATGCGGGCAATGTCGGTTTGAGGGGTAATGTCTCCGTAACCCACGGTAGCCACGGTGACAATCAACCAATAGAATGCCTGAATGTAGATGGACAGGTGGGTTTTGTTGGGTGGGGTTTCATTCAACAGGATCCAGCCGCAGGCTATGGCGTTAAGGGCGAGCAGCACCCAAAACAGCAGCATAAATATTCTCACCTTTTGATTGGTTTCCAGATAAATAGCATCAACCAGGGCGTTACCGGTGCGCGAACGCAGGTTGGCGATGATGCTTGGAATTCTGAACAATCGAAGTACCCTGAACATGCGCGCAACGATGATCAGATTGTCAAAGCCATGATTATCGGGAAGCAGGACGATGAGAATCAGATCCCATGGAATAGTGGCTGTGAGATCCAAGGCAAAGCGATGTTTCAAATAATGCTGGCGAATGATGCGGGGATCAGTAACAAGCTCATTATCTTTAAGGAAAGGTGTTCTGAAAATTATAAATATATCAACCATAAACAACGTTGATAGGATAATATTGATAATGTTTGACCATTCTGGAGTTTCGAGCCGTAATGCGATAACTATGGGTATTGAGAATCCATACCAAGCAATGCCGAGCAGCATCAGATAGTTCCAAAAAATATTGAGATAATGGCCTGGTTTGGATTGGTTTTTTTCTTTATTTGACATGGGGATACCCTGATAGATGGCCCTTGGATTTTTAGTTTGGAATAAAATTCAACGCGACAGAATTCAGAACAATTTGTTATGGTACCGAATTGGTTTGGAGGATGTCATGTCATTGTCGTTTACGCCTGGGTGGATTCTGTGGACAGTACATCGACATCTTGTTCGGATGTTTTTTTCTCTTGCATAAGTTTTTTCTGGATGGCGGAATTGTGGTCTTGATCCTTTTCTTGTAGGAAATCCACAAGGATCTGGGGGAATTGCGGAGTGGAGGTGAGACATGGCGGTTGGCAAGGTTTTCTGGCGTGGAGTCTTGTTTATGGCTCTCATGGTTGTTCTGTCTACAGGCTGTTCTTCGCTAAAAGTGGCACCTCTGCAAAAGCTGGATGTGGAACTACTGGAAATTGAACCGAAAAAAATTGCGGTTTTTCGCCAGACTTATCGGGTTCGCTTCAGACTGAACAACCCGAATGCCGAGGATTTGCCTGTTGCCGCACTGCATGCGACGGTTTTTATTGAAGAGTATGATTTTGCCAATTTTTATGTTCATAAGCCTTTCTCAGTCGGGGCGAAAGGAAGTCATATCATTGACCAAGAAGTTAGCACGGAACTCATTCCTTCATTGGATGATTTGAGATCTATTCTATGCTCAAAAAAAGAGACCCTGAACTATCACTTGGTCGGTACCGCTCAGGTTGATCGGCTGTGGGCGGGTGATCTGGCTTTCGAAAAATCGGGAAAGGTAAATCTTAAACAAAAACTGGAAGAACAACTCGACTGAACGCCGTTTGTGACCGATAAGTGGACCAGGGGGGAAGCGTCTATCGACAACCTTGGCATATCGGAAAATTAAGGTTTGGCAAAAATTTTTGCGGGGGTTGGGAGATGAGAAAAAAATCTGTTGCGGTGGTGTGCGGGGGTGCAAGTCTGCGGCAGGTGGTGTATCCTGAAAATACGGCAAATTTTCGATAACAGATTGATTAAGTTATCGTAAATTATGTTAGTTTTATGATGGAGTGGTTTTCTCTTGCTATTACTATTAAAACGAATGTGAGAAGAGGAGGTTAAGATGGGATCAAAGTTGCGGCGTTATGGGGTATTGGTTTCGCTGGCGGGTATGCTGATGGTCGTGGGCAATGCGGGTGCCCAAGAGGTGACCATCCCCTGGCAGGCGGGTGGATGGAGCCAATGGCATCCGCACCAGAGTGACAACATATTGGGCAGAGTGGGCACGCAGCTGTATTTTTCACCAGCGGATGCGGTTGCCGAGAAAGCCCCAGAGAAAGTTGCGGCGGCTCCGGTAGCCGTCAGCAAACCCGATTCGGACGGCGATGGTATTGC
Organism: Magnetococcales bacterium; assembly: GCA_015660855.1. Taxonomy (GTDB): domain Bacteria; phylum Pseudomonadota; class Magnetococcia; order Magnetococcales; family UBA8363; genus UBA8363. The sequence continues at coordinate 301 of JACSDG010000008.1, read as the reverse complement.
TGATGATCTGGACAAATGCCCAGGTACGCCGAAGGGGGCTGTCGTTGATGCCACAGGTTGTGATCCGGATCCAGACGGTGATGGCGTACGTCGTGAGGATGACAAATGCCCCAACACACCGGCGGGCGTGGCGGTCAATGCAGAGGGATGCTGGATCATTGGCAAGGTATTGTTCCGTTTCGACAATTCAAAGATCCAGAAAAAATACAAGCCTGAGTTGAAGAAAGTTTCCGAGTCTCTCGGAAAATATCCCGACATGAAAGTGGATATTCAGGGGCATACCGATAGTGTCGGTTCCGAC
>JACSDG010000108.1 GCA_015660855.1 Magnetococcales bacterium | reverse complement strand
ATCCACCAAAGCCGACGTTGCACGGGTGGACACACACGTTTTGGAACTCAAGCGCGACATGAAGGAAATGGAAACCGGACTCAAGCGCGACATGAAGGAAATGGAAACCGGACTCAAGCGCGACATGAAGGAGATGGAGATGCGGTTAAAGCATGATCTGACCCTGCGCCTTGGTGGAATGATGGCGGCGTCAGTGGCGGTCGTGGCGGCACTGGTGAAGCTGCTTTGATTCCTTGGGAGTGCAACGCATGACCGGGCTGTCTTGCCACAACCCAAGCATCTCTCCGATGGTTTCCTGGTCGTGGCGATCAACCCGGGATAATTTTTTCCACCTATGTTGCATCCGCCCTGAAAAAAGTCTGTTCCAACCAGAAGTCACATCTCCATCCCCGTGCTGCGGTTTGGAGGCAGAGCCTCCAAACCGCAGCACGGGGGGAGAACCTCCCCCCAGACCCCCGCAATAGTTTCAACCTTAAAATAAAGAGGGGGGGGGGACTGAACGGTTACAATTGAGTTGCCAGCATAACACATGGCTGGGCTGACTCGCCAACCCTCAAGCCAGGCAAAGCCGCATTGGCACACGCTTGATTGCACGGAGGGTTGCTGGCTGTCTTGACACGGGCAGCATTTTGTCTGTCGTTCGCTGGGGGAGCGTGGTACGTTGTGGCTGGTGATTCCTTTGGAAGGAGATTTCTCCATGAACACAGCCTTTGCGTTCGACACGCATTCTTTTGTCAAACAACTTGTATCCACCGATCCACCAAAGCCGACGTTGCACGGGTGGACACACACGTTTTGGAACTCAAGCGCGACATGAAGGAAATGGAAACCGGACTCAAGCGCGACATGAAGGAGATGGAGATGCGGTTAAAACATGATCTGACTCTGCGCCTTGGTGGAATGATGGCGGCGTCAGTGGCGGTCGTGGCGGCACTGGTGAAGCTGCTTTGATTCCTGGGAGTGCAACGCATGACCGGGCTGTCTTGCCACAACCCAGGCATCTCTCCGTGTGTTTGGACCCGATGTGGAAACCACTAACTGGAGAGCCGTGTGCGGGAGAACCGCATGCACGGTTCGGAGGGCGGGGAGGTAACACTTCCCGACCCCTATTCATTTTTGCCCGAAGGACGTCGTGTTTTTCGTGTTGGCGACGGCGTTGACTGAGATCCTCTGTAAAACGAGGGGCAGGACGTCCGAATCTCACCCGAGTTAATGGCAATAAAACTAAGGATATATTATGATGAAAATAGGCAATAAAATGGCTCTGATTCTGTCAGGCTTCCTCCTCCACGGGTGTGCGTCTAGTGATCACCTCACCATTGAAGAATTGCCCAAGGCAGAAGCAAATATAAGCAAGATATTGAAAGAGCCCCAAGTGCGGGTCCTTAAACGCAAAGTGGCTATTGCTCGATTTTCCAACGAGACAAAATATGGTCAGGGCTTTCTTCTCGACGAAAACAAAGATCCGGTCGGCAAGCAGGCCATGGACATTTTGTCGGCGCGTCTGACTGAGACGGAAAAGTTTTTAATGTTTGAACGGGGTGATTTGGACAAGGTGGTTAAGGAGATGAAACTGGGCAATATGGAAAATACCCTGGTTAATGCCGATTATATCATTGTGGGGTCGGTCTCCGAATTTGGTCGGAATACCACCAGCGATGTCGGAGTGTTTAATCGCAGTATGAAACAAACGGTCACAGCCAAGGTCAATGTCCGCTTGGTGGATGTGGCTACCGGGCAAATCATCCATTCCGAAGAAGGGGCTGGCTCGGCAGTTTCCGATACCTCCAGCGTGATGGGCGTCGGATCCCGTGCTTCTTACGACGCCTCCCTCAACGACAAGGCGATCTCGGCAGCAATTTCAAAAGTTGTCAATAACTTGATTGAACGCATGTCTGAAAAACCATGGCGCACCTTTATCCTTTCCAGCTCCGGTGGCCAAACGCTTATTTCTGGAGGCAAGACCCAAGGTATTCATGTTGGCGATATTTTTTCTGTCATGCAGAAAGGGGAAAAAGTAAAAAATCCACAAACCGGATTCATGATTGAATTGCCCGGCAAGGAAGTCGCCAAAATGCGTGTGGCTTCCTTGATCGACAACCCCGACCCCAATTCCGAAATCTCCATGGTTGAAATCATCAGCGGTGCTATTCAGGGCACAAAACCTAGCGACCTTTTTATTGTTGAATCCAGCTTGGCCAAATGACCTTTACCTGCAAACAAGGTTTTCTTTGACGAAAACCTCCCTTTGGACCGCAGTGGGGGGGGGTGCGTTGGGCCTCCCCGTGCAACGCTACGAGGAGAGGATGTCGCGACTAGGTGCGCAGATGCGGGTGGAATTAAATTTTTACTACGGAGGCAGGCATGAACAAAAATCGAGTCATGGTTATGTTGCTTCTTACTCTCCTCTTTGGCTGTTCCCACAGCGAAACGATCACCCAGGTGGATGACGTTAGCACCCTGGTCTTTACCGGGAATTATGGGGGGACTGAAGTTACCATTGATGGTGGGCAGCATTTATCGTTGGACTCTTTGGACAGTGATGGTTCCGGTAAGAAAAGGGCTTTTAAAATTTCACCTGGAAAACATCGAATAACTATCACCAAGGGAGGAACCACAGTGGTGGACAGAATCATGTTGCTCACGTCTCAGATGGCTACAGAGGTAAACGTCCCATGAATAAATTAGTTTATCTACCGCTGGGGGTGACCATTCTCCTTTCCGGGTGTGCCATGGGTCCTCCGCCTTTATATTATTGGGGTAACGTTCCAAGCACGTACCATAGGATGGTTTTGGAGCCTGGCGACAAATCATTGCTGGAACATGAACAGGCACTCAAAGACAGTATTCGCTATTCGGAGGAGCATGGCAAACTGGTCCCACCGGGGGTTCATTGCGAACTGGGATACATGCAATTTAAAAAGGGGGTGATGGCTGAGGCACTGAATCATTACGATGCTGAAGTCAGGCTCTACCCTGAATCCAAGGTCTTCGTGGATCGGCTTAAGGATAAAGTCAAGGAAGCCCAATCCCATGCAAAACCATAAGCTACCCCAGGAGAGTTTAATCATGCGGCGTTTTTATACCTTATGTCTCTTGTTCCTGGTCACAATGCTTTCAGCTTGTGCGCCACCCATTAACAAGATAACGGCATTTCCGCATATGTACGAAGACGGTCGGCCCATTACTGTCATGATGCTGCCCCCCATCAACCATACCACTGCGGCTGATGCCAAGGAATTATATGCTACCACCGTCCCTGTACCGGTTACCAATCATGGGTTTTATCTGTATCCGACGTCTGTGGTTTTCGATTTGATGAAACAGGATGGTATATTCGATACAGAAATATTAAAGGACGTTCCGCCGAGGGTGTTCAGGGATAAGTTTGGTGCCGATGCCATTCTTGTGGTGGAAATTGAACAATGGGATACCTCCTATTTTATCCTGGGTGGTAATGTTACAGTTGCTTTGAACATGTCTATGCGTTCCACGGGGACGGGAGAGGAAGTTTGGTCAAGAAAAGTCAAGGTCGTTGTTGATACCAGTGGTGGCGACGGTGGCGGCGGTATCGCCGGTCTGGTGGTCAAACTGGCGGTGGCGGCGGTTCAGACTGCAACTACCGATTATGTCCCCATTGCCAGGATGGCCAACGACAAGGCCATCGCTGCCATGCCTTACGGCAAACGGCATCCCATGTTTGATAAGGATAGATTGGAAGAGCTAATGTAATGTGGCGTGGGTTGGGCAGCCGAGGGTATCATCTCACCGTATCGGAAAAACAAAGTTTGCAAAAGTTATTGCGGGGGGCCGGGGGGGATCGTCCCCCCCGGCGGAGGTTTGGAGGCAGAGCCTCCAAGGTTTTGGTTTTTGCCCGAAGGGCATGATTCAAAAAGTAGCTCCTGGTTTTCCTCATACCTTACCGGATAAAAAAAGCCCGCAAACGTCGAATTTGCGGGCTTTTTTATCTCTTTGGTGTTCTTCGAGCGTAGTTATGGCGTCCCCAACGGACACCACATCTACTTCGTAACTAACTGATTCTCAATAGCTTTTATTGCTTGGACTTTCCTTGATACCGTCAGATATACCGACAAAATCTTTTGCTGCTTTTTTTTAATCGCCCAGATTTCCACGACTGGTTCCGGCCAGGGGGAAAATTATTCAGCCACCCTTCCGTCAAAATTATGACAGTCTGATTCCGGCCAGGGTGAAGAAATTCTGAAACCATAAGCTAATCCACAAACAAAACGCACGTCCCTTTGTGGTGGATGCTTAATCTTGATCAACATCGATACTCCCAAGCCTACCCATTTTCCGTAGAAGGGACAATCTAGCGCAATTGGTGCGCTATGCCAACCCATTTTGATTGGTTGAATTACCATGAACGAACCATTCCTTAAAATATATTGTATTGCTCCTCCTCGACATGGAGATATGATAGAATCGCATTAGCTCCAACTTGACTGAAGGAGGATGCGATGGAGAAGAAGACGAGGAAACGTTACAACGCTGAGGAGAAGGTAGCCATTTTGAGGATGCATCTGCTGGAAAAGGTTCCTATATCGGATTTGTGCGACCAGCACCTTTTGCATCCAACCATGTTTTACCGATGGCAGAAAGAGTTCTTTGAAAACGGATCTTTAGCCTTCAATGGTACGTCGGGGACTAAACGTGAACTGGAATCCCGTGATCGTCGAATGGCCGAAATGGAAGTGCGTTTGGCAGCCAAAAATGAGGTGATTGCTGAATTGATGCAGGAACATGTAGCTCTAAAAAAAAGACTTGGGGGAGCGTGACCGGTATCTGGGTTCCCCAAGACATCAGAGATCAAGTGGTTGATTATGTGTCCTATTGGATGGGAAGGACCGGCTTGTCAGCGGTGACATTGTATGGGTGGATCGGGCTGCCGGAAAGCACGTTTTACGCCTGGAGGAAGCGATATGGGCGTGCCAATGAACACAATGGTCGGCTCCCCAGAGAGTTTTGGTTGGAGGAGTGGGAACGAGAGGCGATTATCGCATTTTACGGTCAGCATCCGTTGGATGGGTACCGACGCATTGCGTTCATGATGATCGATGAAGACATCGTGGCCGTCAGCCCATCCAGCGTTTATCGGGTACTCAAAAGAGCTGGGCTGATTGGCCGACGCAACACCAAACCGAGCAAGAAGGGCACTGGATTTGTGCAGCCTCTTCAACCACATGAGCATTGGCACACGGATGTCTCGTATATCAACATAAACGGAACGTTCTACTATCTGTGCGGCATTCTGGATGGGTGCAGCCGATACATGGTGCATTGGGAAATTCGCGAGGCCATGACCGAACAGGACATCGAGGTAATCATTCAGCGAGCGCATGAAAAATTTCCCAATGAGAGGCCCCGGATCATCTCGGACAACGGCCCGCAGTTTATCGCCAGGGATTTCAAGGAGTTCATCCGATTGTCGGGCATGACCCACGTTCGAACCTCACCGTATTATCCGCAGAGCAACGGGAAAATCGAGCGGTGGCACAAGACAATCAAGTCCGAGTGTATCCGTCCGGAAACACCTCTGACCGTGGATGACGCCCGCCGGGTGGTTCAACGGTATGTCGAGCACTACAATACCGTCCGCCTGCATTCGGCCATCGGATACGTGACGCCAGCAGACCGACTTGCAGGCAGGCATACGGAGGTTCAGATGGACAGGAACCGTAAATTGGAAGAGGCACGCGCCAGAAGAATACGGAACAGGAACATGGGCAAAAACAAGGAATCAGGCAATTCCCGCTCCCATGAGGGGTCGCCGGTTGCGGAATCAATTGATGTTGCAGTAGAAATGAGCTAGACTGTCTTTCAGCCTGACGGGGGATAGGGCAATGCGGGGACGCAACCTGAGCACCGATCAGGGGCCGAAGCAGGAACTGGACGGCCAGAAGGCTTTCCAGTTCTGCTTTTTCTCCTGCTTTGGCCGAATAAGCGGAAAATCCCAGGGGTGCGGGGACAGAGTCCCCGCTATGGTAGAGGGCTTCTGTAGCTAATGGAAACTGTCAGAATCTCCAAGTCACGCTGAACCAATACAATATGTATCAGCTAACAATATGGAATAACAGAATTTTTTTATAATAAAACCTGAAAAAATAACCATCAAGGAAAAGATTTCCTTTATAAGCATCAACCCATTGTGCTACCGTGAACAACCTTAGTCAGAATATTGTTTTGTTTGGAGAATTTTTATGGTTAGACATTTAGTTAAGATATTGTCATTGTTATTAATTCTCATAGCCTGTCCAAGTGATGCACACGCTTTTGTGCATCAATGTGAATCTGTTGGCGTTACATTTGATGAGTTTAGAGTAAAGAATTTACCAAGAGATTCTTCAAATTACTGTGAAATCTCAGCGGTTATTAGATTGATCAATTGCACCAATAAATTTAAGAAAATATCCGTTAGAGTCCAAGGCATTGACTCTGAAGGTTTTGCGTTGGATTACTTTTACTTAGCAGGTAGACATGAATTAGATGGTTATAATCATAGAAAAATCTCCGAAACTCATATGCTTGAGTGTAACACGTTAAGAAGAATAAATACTTGGCAAGCAGAAATCAAAGCTTACTGAAAAATTATAGTTAAGTTTTATCATTATATCGTCCAGGTCCAGAGAAAAACAACCCGGTTGCATCGCCTTGCCTCACTTTGTCCATGGCAGTGATCGGCCTAATTCCCTTCCAGAGGGAAAAATTATTTTAGCCAGGGAACAAGGCACGGGTGAACGCCTGTCAATTACCTGGGGTGGTGCCGTCGATCCACTCCTTACCCTACCGCATTCGTTTCTACGTTACTCAAGGAGGGATCACTATGGCAAAACGCTGGATGATTTGGTTTGTCGCGATGTTTATGGCTTGCACTTCGGCCAACGCCTCTGATTTCGAGGAGGTTCGGAAAGCGGCAGAACAGGGGGAGGCTAAGGCTCAATTCCTCCTTGGCGGGATGTATTATAACGGCAAAGGCGTCCCCCAAGACTACAAGCAAGCTGTGGAGTGGAATCGCAAGGCGGCAGAACAGGGACATGCCTCTGCTCAATTCTTCCTTGGGTGGATGTATGAAGAAGGCGAAGGCGTACCTCAAGACTACAAACAAGCCGTGGGGTGGTATCACAAGGCGGCAGAACAGGGACATGCCAAGGCTCAATACTTCCTTGGCTTGATGTATTATGCAGGCAAAGGCGTTCCCCAAGACTACAAGCAAGCTGTGGAGTGGAATCGCAAGGCGGCAGAACAGGGAGATGCCGATGCTCAAGTCATCCTTAGCGTGATGTATATTAAAGGCGAAGGTGTCCCCCAAGACTACAAACAAGCTGTGGAGTGGTCTCTCAAGGCGGCAGAACAGGGAAATGCCAAGGCTCAAGTCCTCCTTGGCGGGGCATATGCTGAAGGCAAAGGCGTCCCCCAAGACTCGAAACAAGCCGTGGAGTGGAATCGCAAGGCGGCAGAACAGGGACATGCCGATGCTCAAGTCAGACTTGGCTTGATGTATGCTGAAGGCGAAGGCGTACCTCAGAACTACGTTCTCGCACACATGTGGTTCAATATTTCTGCAAGTCAAACACATGATGAATCTGTCATTAAACTCCGTAGTGAAATAGCTGAACGCATGCTCCCTGCTCAAATTGCTCAGGCACAAAATCTGGCGCGGAATTGGAAACCAAAGGAACCATGATCAACGTGGTGATGTGTAATTCGGTAAAAATCCCATCCAAGGGGAAAGTTTCTGCCAATGAAGGTTTAAGAGAAAGACATTTATTATCTTAAAGTTTAACCTGACTAATCAGCACCCACCAGAAAAAAATGATGGGAACCAAACTTGCGGTTCCCATCCCGTGCATCGCCTTGCCTCGCTTTGTCCATGGCAGTAGATCGGCCTTTAAATGTTTACCAACTCCACTTTGGTGGGTTCAGGGACCATGCAAGATTCAACCACGCCCCCCGTAGGCATCAAACAAATGGGTTCAAGCTGGCCATCACCAGTCATCAACCAAAAGCACATGCAAGCTGTCGTTATCACTCATCGTCTCCCATCAAGTTTTGTTCCATCGCTGCAACATCAGCCAGGAACCTTTCGGCATGGTTGGAAACTTCAACCTGTTGCGGTGGTTCACGCCATCCCATCTGGGTTTTAGCCCAAAAGATCAACGCTGGTATGCTTCCACCCATGGCTTGCTGGAAAAGGGTTCGGCCAATATCGGCATTGGCCTTGGCTTTTCCACGAATCAATTCTTGTTCAAAGTTATTTCGCAGCGTATGAATGCCGATCCCATCACGAACCAATGATGCAATCTGTTCCTGTGGCACCCCGTAGCCTGAATATGCTTCAACATGCTTGCGTTCGTCGTCTGTTGCTTCAAACATCGGCCTACCAGCTCCAGGACGACAACCGCCATGAGTCCCTTTTTCTATGTTGCGATTTTCAAGACCTTGTTGCATTTGCATAACTCCATCTTGGTAAGGATCACTGCAAGAAATTATAGCATGTTTCACAGTTTATTCATGCTATTTCCCTTCCCATTGGCCAGCAGCAATTTTTTGTTTCCTCCAGCACGCAAAACAAATCTTTTCCCATTTGTGGGTCCGCTTGAACCAGTCGCCACAAGAGACGCAAGTTCTTGCCGTGATTTTCGATGGCTTTGGTTTTTGTGGAGCAAAGATTTGTTCAAGACGTGCCATGTTAAATTTCCTTATTAAGTTTGAATTCAGAGCCGTTTTAAGGCGTTTTGTCGATGTCAGGCTATCACGCTATTCCTGCCAGGATGGACCGCTCCAGAGTGGCCATTCTGTGCCAGGGTTGGGTCATGCCTGGCGCACCACCACCGCCCCAATTTCCCCTTTGATGGATTGAACCCATCCCCGCATGCTGCCCAACGGCCACATTCTGGACACCAGTGGTAAAACATTTGATTCACCATCTCCGGCCCCAGGGATACCCGGCCAGGGTGTGAATCCACATATTGAAAATTCCACGGCCATTTCCCATAGACCGCGAAAAACTCATGTGCGTTTTTCGGTGGTGGATCGTTAGGTTTCCGCAACAACTCCACCAGTTCGGCTTTATGTTCCCGGATCAATGCGCGGAATTCATCAGTGAGTTTTCCGGGTGGAGCGACTCGGATGGATTCGCCTACCAGGGAAAGGATCAATCCAGAGCCATTCAGTGCCTTCAAAATCTCATTGGCACCCATGATCAAAAATCTTCATGGTCTGGGGTTTGGTTTCCCCCACTGGCAAAACTATTATTATCTTCACTTTCGGTGTCATCATGTTCACCGCTTACCGCCCCAAGCGGGACACCGGGACGGGACACCAGACAATCCTTAAGGATTTTGTCTGGGGTGTCCCGCATGTCCCGGCCAGACAAGCGGGACAAAGGCGGGACATTTGTCCCGTATGTCCTGGTTGTCCCGGTGTCTAATTCAGATTCTTTAAATGAATACAGATCATTTTCAACAGTGATTAAACCTTTACTTGTCAGATTTTCCCTGACTCTCAGAAAGGCTTTCTGCTTGGCTGGCTGAGAATCGCCGTGGTGCCTTCGGTAAAAACATTCGCGCCAAGCTTCCAGCGTCACGGTTGAGGTATTGCCCATGGCGTCTTTCAGTGTCGAAAGTCCGAGTGTCTCGGCACTACTTTGTTTTTTAACTTTTGGTGCATTTTCCTGGCTGGTCCAAGTTTTCGGCGTCTCCCCGGTTGGCAAAATTATTGCGGAAGTCTCAAAATTCCCGGATTCATCCGTCCAGGGTAAGATCACCGACTTTAATTCGTAATCGGAAGGTTGAAACGGTTCCGAGTCTTTCATTTTTGAACATCCCAAAGTTCGGACGCCCCCTTTCACGGAAAGCAATAATTCCACGTCTACAGCGGCCCGAAGTGACGACGATCCACGGCCCCGCGATTTGTCCGTGTGGCCCGAATGATGAACAATTATGACAGCAGCTCCGTAGCGCACACGGATTTGGTCGGCGGCTTTAATGACCAGCCCAACATCCTGGCTGGAATTCTCATCGCCCTGCATGTTTCGGTGCAAGGTATCGATAATGATCAACTTTGGATTGCCATATTCTTTCGACACCTTGTCGAGAGCCAATTCTACGTCTGCCAACCCTTCCCCGGTATCGAACGAAGTTCCAGTAGACGAGACAAAAAGCGGCACGTTTTCGGACGAAACGCCATGATAGGTGAACCACCCTTTCAACCGTTTTTTGATCCCGTGGTAGCCTTCCCCGGCGATGTAAGCGGCTGGCCCGGAGACTGATGCAATCAGTGCGGCCCAATGCAAGGCCAAAAAACTCTTTCCTGCCGCAGGATCACCGATCAACATCGCAAGGCAATTGGTTGGCAACATTTTCGGGATCAACCATTGGGTCGTTGCAGGTTCCCCTAAAAGGTCGTTAGCGATTGTCAGGTAAAAACTTCGGCGGGGTTCATCGTTCGCACCTTGCGGCTCGGCGTCCGGTTGTCTAGCGGCCAGGATTTGTTGCTTCACCACGTCAAACCCCTTATCCCGGTGAAGGTCGTTGAAGTCGGTGGCCGTCTCCTGGCGGTCTGGTCCGAAGTCGGCGATTGCCACTTGGCACCCGTAAACTTTTGCCGCTTCGGTGGCTTTCGATAACCCAGGGTTGCCGGATGTGCGCCAATCATCATCCCCGGCAATGATAAATTTTCCCTGCGGATATGTTCGCCTAAACTTTTCAACTACCGGCTTAATATTTCCAGAATCGACCGTTATAATGACCTGCAACCCTGTGGCTTCATAGATGCTCGCCGCTGTCGCAAAACCTTCAGCAAAAACGATGGTCTCGGTAAACTCGCCGATTGTGCAAAAAGCTCCCTTCTTAGTCCCACCAGGAAGGAACCTTTTTTCACCATTTTCGTTAATAAATTGTAGGGTTTGTATCTTGCCGGTCTCGTCTTGTAAAGGCAAAACCAAGGCTCCATCGCAAGCCATACCGGCAATGACGAGTGATCCACTGTAAGTCCTAAGCCCATGAGTTTTAATACATTTTTCAACTAAGTAAGGAAAGTCGTACTGCGCTGGGGTCGTTTCGGCCAAAATGAGCCTTGCCTTTTCGGCAGTTTGTGCGGCTTTGTCTGTTTGTCCAGCGGGGTTTAATGGTTCTTGGCCCCCAGGGTGAGATTGTTCCACTCCTGGTGGGATAAAATCGGCCTTGTCCTTTTGTCTGGCAAGGAATGGGGATAAATCAACCGAAAAACTTCCTTCCCTGGTTGGAAGTGCGTGATTCGGCATGTAACCAACCATTTCTGCAACAATTTCAAGAATTCTCGGAAAGTCTCGTTTCAAGTCCAAACCCAGAATCTTCGCAACCAGGGAAAAACCATTACCCGGTCCACATGGGCCGCAAATATAGGTTCCGTTTCCATCTTTATCGTCAAATCGGAATCGATCTTTTCCACCGCAAAAAGGACATGGCCCATGCTTGTTGCTCAAAAACTTTTGATCCATCCCCAAAGCGGGAAGGATGGTCGGCCACTGCCCACGCGCTGAATTGCGGATTTTTTCAGCGTCATACCCTTGCTTAAAATGGCCGTTCTGGGTAGGATTTGAATACAAATTGTTTGGATTGCCCGTGTTCGCGCACGGGCTTTTTTCGTTTTCCATGGTCATCCCCCTATGTCCTGACCGATAGGCGGGAGTCGATCCATGCGCGTACTTCTGATTCTCGCCACCCGACGTTTCTTGGTCCAAGCTGGACGGGACCAGGGAAGAACCCTTTTCGCACATAGTCATAAAGGGACGATCGACTCAATCCGGTGAGATCAGAGACGGTGGGACGGCGTAGAATTTTATCAATTGGGCTTTCAGACATGTTTTAGTTTCCTTCGAGACTGGTTGATCCTGTCTCTAAGAAAGCACAATTTTTGTTTAAAGACATGGAGATACGAACCTACCCTATGCGGCATAGGGTAGGTTATGCCGCATTTTAGGGTAGGTTATGCCGCATAAGGTGGGTAGCTAGTTTTTTATGCAGATTTGCGGATTTTTAACCAGACAGGTTTTGCATATTTTTTTTGCTGGTGTTGGGCTTGCTTTTACGCCACCCAAACCGCGAATTTTATCTGCTGGTGCAATTTCTTTTATTCTTCGGCGTAAATTTTCAATTTTAAAGCTTAGTTTCTGATTATTACTTCCCAATGGTTCAAACAAGTGTTTTGCCATTTTGGCATGGTCAAATGGACAGCCTATTTTCCAGAGTTCTGTGGCCATAGCGACAATGTTTCCTATCTCTATTCTCATAGGACTCCATCGAGCTTCCGCACTTTCCTTTCCCCATTCATTGGGAGATATTAACTCATTATTTAGAACAAATTTTGACAAAACATCTTGAATGGATTTTTCACTAAAGGCCCACGGATATAATTCTCTCATTTGTTTAAGGCTAAACAATTTAGATTCAAACTTCTTTCCAATGGCATCCACATACTGTTTACGAAAATAAACAATAAATTCTAACGCTTCATTACCAGAATATTTAAACTTGCATGGATTTACCCATTCTTCCTTAATCAGCCATTCAAGATCATAAGAGACAAATCTGAAACGTCCACATATAGGTCCAACGAGATTGAAAACTAACCCTTCATCCGATGCGATATAGAAATCATCTGCATACATGACATCAGGCAGTGGCTCACGGCCAGGGAAATATCTAATCGTAGCTGTAAAATGGAAGTCTTTGAAAATAATTTTTATTTTTTTTCCGTTCACTGTACGCTATCCTTTCAAAGCATGCCTTTCATGAAGTAACCCGGCCAGGGTGGTGAAAGGATTCCACCTTTTCGCGCCGTCGCGCTAGACCGGGTATCTCGGTGCAGGGTTAAACCGTACTTGCCTTCATTGCTACCACGTTGCGCCCTGCCAATTGATCAAGATAGTCTGACCAATGCTGCATCATCTCTTTGCGCACTGGCATGTGTTCCGCATGGTTATAAGCCGCTCGCACGGAATCCCGCTCACCGTGTGCCAATTGTCGTTCTATTGCGTCCCGGTGCCATCCCTGTTCATTCAGGATCGTTGAAGCCATAGACCGGAACCCATGCCCGGTCATTGTGCCAACGGGATACCCTAGACGCCGGAGAGCGTACAGGACGGTGTTCTCGCTCATGGGGCGGGTGTCGGAAAGCGCACCAGGGAACACATATTTTCCGCTTCCGGTGAGTGGTTGAATCTCCCGGAGAATAACTACCGCTTGGCGGGATAAAGGAACGACATGTTTTCCCTTCATCTTCATTTTCTCGCCTGGAATGGTCCATAAGGCGTTATCAAGGTCGAATTCAGTCCATTCGGCGTGCCGTAATTCACCCGGCCTAACCATCACCATTGGTGCCAACTTCAAGGCGCATAGGGTGACAAATGAGCCTTTATATCCATCAATGGCACGCAACAACTCGCCTATCTCCTGTGGATTGGTAATGGTGGCCCGGTGCTTCTCCTGGGTGGGTGGTAACGCTCCACGCAATGCTGTGGTGGGATCAAAATCGGCCTTGGCGTTCGATACCGCATATCGGCACACTTGCCCAATGATTTGCCGCACCCGTTTGGCTGACACCAAAACACCACGCTTTTCCATCCGGCCAAGAACTTCCAAAATGTCGGAAGCCCGTAGTTCCCGAATGTCTTTTGATCCAATCAACGGGAAAACATCGCGTTCAAGACGACTTGTCACAAGGCCAGTATGTTTTTCGGTGTAACTTGGGCGAACCATTTTATCAATCCACAATCTGGCAACACCTTCAAAGCTGTTATCCGTGGATGCAGCCGCCTTTTCTTCCTTCCGGCGTTCGCCAGGGTCTACACCTTCGGCCAGGAGTCGGCGGGCTTCTTCGCGCCGTTCACGGGCTTGCTTCAAGGACACATCAGGGTAGACACCTAACGCCAGAGTTTTCCGCTTACCGTCATGGCGGTAGTCTAATCGGAAATACCGTCCGGTTGGATTCACCAGAAGATACATTCCC
>JACSDG010000107.1 GCA_015660855.1 Magnetococcales bacterium | reverse complement strand
AGGCCACCCCCAATAAAAATATTCCCAAAGCCACCCCCATGGAGATTCCAAGGGATGAAGCATCGAAGGGTTTACCCAGGAAAGCGGAGCGAAAGCCATCGATCAGGCCGGCCATGGGGTTGAGGAACAACATCCACCGCCACGATTCCGGCACCAGACTGACCGGATAGACGACGGGAGTGGCGAACATCCAGATTTGCACCAGGAAGGGGATGACATAACGAAAATCTCGATAGGCCACATTCAGGGCGGCGAGCAGGATCCCTACCCCCAAGGCACAAAAGACGACCGCCACCGTCAAAAATGGAACCAGGAGCAGATTGAGGGTCCATCCTACCTGATAAACGATCATCATGGCCAACAAAATGGTACTGGCTATGGCAAAATCCATCAAACCGGCACCGATGGCGGACAGGGGAATGATCAAACGGGGAAAATAGACTTTACTGACCAGATTGGCAGAGGCAATCATGGAATTTCCGGAGTTGGCTACGGCGGTGGCGAAGAAGGTCCATGGGAGCAGAGCGGTATAGACAAACAGGGGATAAGGGTACCCCTCCGAGGGCATTTTGGCGAGACGACCGAAAAAGACGGTGAAGATCACCATGGCCAGAACCGGCTGTAGAATGGCCCAGGCGGCCCCCAGGACGGTTTGTTTATACCGTACTTTGACATCGCGCATGGCCAAGACCCAAAGCAGCTCGCGATAGTTCCATAATTCTTTAAGGTTGAGGAGACGAAAATTTTTACCGGGACGGATGATCACCACATGATCGGCAGCATCGTTTCGGGACGTATTTTTCTGTGATTTTTGCGTTTCAGGTAATGCTGTCATGGGAGGATCACTGTGATCTGTGGTGATAAACGGCGTAAGCCAACCGCCGGGATCCATGGCAGCCGTGGTGAGCCAGCATGGGGACATGCCGCCAGCCATCCAGTTGGGGATGGTTTAACAGCCAAGCCTGGACCGGTATGGTAAACCCTGTTTTTTTACGATACACCACTTCGGGAGGCAAGGGAGGCTTTGGGGCCTGGGCGAGCCATTGTTTTCCCCGGGCCGTCTGCGATTGGATCAACAAGGGTGCCAGGGATTGCAGGACGACACGGTCCACCAGGGGGGTACGCACCTCCAGGGAGTGGGCCATAGAGGCCCAATCGGTATCGCGGAGGAGTTGATTACGCATGTAGAGACTTGCTTCCATGGAGGCGATACGGGCGAAGGTTCCCGATGGGGCCGGGGGCATGGATTTTTCGATATGGGCGAGCACATCCAGGCGTTGCAATCCTTCCGTTGCCATGTCCTCACCCAACAAGGCAGGCAATTCCCAAGGCATGAACACTCCCCGACGCAACAGATAGGCTCCAGGGAATGAAGCCCCATACATGAAAAAGCTGGCCCCTTTGGCCCCCAGGCCGGGCAAGGATTGAAACAAAGGCAGGGAGAGATGGCGAAACATCGGTCCGGAGTAAGGGATATGCCGGGCAAGGCGGGCGATTTTCAGCCAGCGGGGAATGTCTGAGAATGAGGGATAGCCGCCAAAAAGTTCATCGCCACCCAGACCGCTGAGGGCCACTTTCAGGCCCAATTCCCTGGCCGCCTTGCTAACGAACCAGGTATTGATGCCATCGATGGTGGGTTGGTCCATGGCGGCGAGGATGGCGGGGATTTCGCGGTGAAATTCGGGCTGTGTCACC
This sequence comes from Magnetococcales bacterium, assembly GCA_015660855.1. Taxonomy (GTDB): domain Bacteria; phylum Pseudomonadota; class Magnetococcia; order Magnetococcales; family UBA8363; genus UBA8363. The sequence goes on along the minus strand of JACSDG010000107.1, from coordinate 22,113 downwards.
ATGCGGGTGACATGTTGGGTTTGGTAATGCTCGGCGACGCGCTGGGCCAGGGGGGCTTCATCGCGTTGATCTTGGTGGAAGGCTTCAAAGGAGAGGGTGACGGTATGGATTTTTTCTTTTTTGGTTTCCTGGGCGAGACCGACGAGTGCCCCCGAATCCACCCCGGAGGAAAGAAAGGCTCCGACGGGGACATCCGCAGTCAGGTGTGCTTGCACCGAATCCCGGAGGATGGCGCGTACATTTTCCGCCACCTTTTCCGGCTGCCATGGATTGGGATGGTTGGCAGCATGTAAAAATGTGGCGGCCAGGGAAAAATATTCGGTTATCGCGCCTGTTCCTTGGGAGGTGACACGCAGGAAGCAACCGGCTGGCAAGGCGCGAATGGATTGGTACTGGGTAAAGGGTTCCTGGACGCTGCCAAACAGGAAAAACCCGACCCATCCTGCCGGATCCGGCTGACGCGAAACCCGACCTCCCGCCAACAGTGCCCCGACCTGGGAGGCGATACGAATGGTCGAGCCGTCATCGGCGTAGTAGAGAGGTTTGATGCCATAGGGGTCTCTGGCAACCAACAGGGATTTGGCAAGCCGGTCCCACAGAACAAAGGCAAACATGCCTCGAAGATGGGTCAGCATGTCGACGCCATATTCGGCATAGAGATGGAGCAGCACTTCGGTATCGGAACGGGTTTGAAAGGAATGGCCGAGGCGGCCCAGGGATTCTCGCAACGCTGGATGGTTATAGATTTCGCCGTTAAAGACCACCACATGGCGGCCATCCTGGCTGATCATGGGCTGATTGGCACGTTGCTCCGGGTCGATGATGGCCAACCGGCGATGTCCCAGGGTCACTCTGTCGTCTTCGTTGTTCCAGATCCCGGCGGCATCCGGACCACGCAGGGCCATGGCTTCGCGCATGCGCAACAGTTCCTGGACATCGTTGGCGGGGGCATCGGGATGATAGGCAAACAGGGCGGCGATACCGCACATGGGGAGGACTCACATCAGGCTTTTACCTTTTCCCACTCTTCCAACCAAGAATCCCTTGGAGTAGAACCGTTGCCTATGACGTTCCACGGAACCAAACCATGGTTGACCAATTGGCTCCGGACGGTTAACGGGGAAACCCCAAAATAACCTCCAGCCTCCTCAATGCGATCTTCGTCGGCCAGATCGTTGTCCAGGTAAGTTTTCAGGGCATCAATTGGGGACAGGAACTCAGCGGCAAATGCGCGCTGAACTTTTTGTCGGGCCGTTTTTGCGTTAGTGGCGGGTAGCCAACGGTCTTGGGCTGAGGATAGCAGAACATCAGCCATCCAGCGGGCTACCTCGAAACGTCGCCCGTTTGGACGCTTACGGCGAAAAAGCAGATTGACCTGATCCCCCTCTTCCGATTTGATTGCCAAGCTTAAATCAGTCCCGGCCATAGGCGCATCACCATCGGCCAGACCCCGTTCCTCTAGCCCTAAAATGTCACTCAGGAGGCGGTTGGAGACGGGCGCAGAATATAAGCTCAAGTGTTGACGTACTGTTCGGGCCAAGTCTCGGCCCCGGTCCCAGGGGGTTGCCGTTGTGTAATGACACCAGGTTGCTTGCGGCATCAGGGCATAAATACCAGAGAGGTTTCCTTGGAGACCCGCAGATCTGGCACTCTCCAACACCTGATTCAAGTGCAGGGGGGAAGACGTACTGGCAGCAATCTCTGCTACTGCCGCATCCCCAACCGCCATAGACAAATTCAGGAGTGTATCAACAATCGTTTCCGGCCCTTCGTCGGGGTCAAACCCGAGCAGGGCCTCCATTTTGCGGTAAGAAGCTGTCTTTGGGTTTGTCCGTTCGCCGCCCACTTCTCGCCACAGTGTGTGCAACTCCGTATCCTGAATACCAACGGAATCCAGCCTGTCGATGACAATTTGGATAAAATCCACAATCCCTTTGGTAAATTCAGCGGATGGTATTGACTCGTGCAGCCGATTCAGGTAACGAATGGGTTCATTGGACTCAGCCGAGGATGGCGTACAATGGACTGTGACCATCTCCCCATCAGACTCGAACCGCACAGGTGGCCAGAGAAACCCATGGCCTGCGCTCCCCATTTCGTGGGCTATACGCCATTCAATATTGGGTATCCCAGCTGGTACCGGTTCCCAATGCAAACGCCACCAAGAAGAAACAAGCCAAAGAGCTAGAGGGTATGCAGAAAGACATACTGTTTTATCGACTACTCTTGTCCAATCGTTATCGACCCTGGTTACCAGACGGTTATTGACGGTGAACTGTAATATTGCTGACGTTTGCCGTACCTCTTCCGGTCCGTAGACAGCGGGTGTCCACTTCAGGGGAGTGATGACGAAGAGTTCACTCAATGTTGCCCCCAGCGTTCTAGAATCTTTTCTCGGAAAATATCGGTTTCTGGCATTGGGTAACCATGATAAATCCCCCGTTCAGCGTTTTCCAATTGAGCTTCCATGGGCATACCGTTGGCGTCAACAGCCCATACATTTTGAGGCCATCCATTTTTTTCACGGCGACTGATTACCCCGCGTCGCACCCCTTCCCGAAGCAACTTGGTAGACTCTCGCTGAGTAAAAATACCGACCGAATCACACAAAGTCTTTCCCTGTCTTGGACTACTCGGAGGAGTTAAGCCAAAGTCACCGGGGTTGCGTTTGTGCTCGGGATTACCACCATAGACAACCTTGGATGCCAAACTCACAAGATTTTCCCGCTCGGTGTCTGTACCCGGTACAGGACGAACCTCTCTTTTTGGGTTGAATGTGCGCTTGGGTCTTCTCATTTTGTTATCTACCGAACATCATGTCTCCCCCTGGTCAGAAAGATTCAAATTCATCCACCGCAGACGACCCCATATCCAGGTCAGCCCCACCGGATTTGGAAGACGGCGAAGGCAATGCCCCGGCAGACGCATGACTCTCGCCGGCGCGCGCGGCTTCAATGGCCGCATTCAAAGCTAACAGGTTGGTCTGTCGGGCAATTTCTTCGATGATGCTGATCTTTGCGGTAATTTCTTTCATGGCCCGGACCGCATGAGGAAGAAACGACAGCCTTTGTTGCATCTCCCTGTTGATCCACAATAATATCATACAGCTCCTTTCGCATCCACCACGAAATGCCAGGGTGGGGACTATACCCTTTAAAAAAAGAAAAGTCAAAGAGTCCCCCAGGCAACAACTTGCCATCCAATTTTAATAATAATAAAACCAAGAATGACTTGCAAATAATAATTTAAATTATGAATGAATCCAAGTACGTTTTTTGCATTCATTGGTAATTAATAATGTATAGTTTTAACTTTTTTCTCCATGGCGTAGAAATCCATATGGATGAAGGCAGGGCACCGACGGTGGGTCGCCGCCGGCTGGAATTGTCAAATAAAACGGGTAGAATGGTGGAGCGGCCCCTGCTTTTAAGGTGCAGTGAAGCCGTTGAAAATGATAGATTGACGCCAACAGGATGCCAAGCCATGCCGTCCTTGCAAGAAGGGATGGCATCATCAACCGACGGGGAACGGGGAGAAAAAATTATGGGTTTTTTTTCAAAAATCGCCGGGGAATTCATCGATATCATCGAATGGACCGATGATTCTGCCGACACCCTCGTCTATCGTTTTGAACGCTACGACAACGAAATCAAATATGGTGCCCAACTGGTGGTGCGTGCGGGGCAGCATGCCCTTTTTGTCAACGAAGGCCAACTCGCCGACGGTTTCAATCCCGGCCTCTACACTTTGGAAACCCGCAACATTCCCGTTCTTACCACCCTCAAGGGATGGAAATACGGTTTTTCCAGCCCGTTCAAAGCGGAAGTCTATTTTGTCAGTCTGCGCACCTTTACCGATCTTAAATGGGGTACCAAGAACCCGATCATTTTGCGCGACCCTGAATTTGGTCCGGTCCGTCTGCGTGGTTTTGGCAGTTTTTCCATACGGGTGGCAGACCCTGGAAAACTGGTGGCGGCGGTGGTCGGTACCGACGGTCGTTTCACTCTGGATGAAATCACCGAACAGTTAAGATCCCTGTTTGTCTCCCGATTTGCCGACGCCCTGGCGGAAAGCCGAATTCCTCTGTTGGATCTTTCCACCCAATACGACGAGCTTGGGGTGATGCTGCAAAAACGCATCGGTCCCGAGTTTCAGGAGTACGGCCTGGAACTTGCGAAACCCCTGGTGGAAAATATTTCCCTCCCCGAAGAAGTGGAAAAAATGTTGGATAAACGAACCAGCATGGGGATGATTGGCGACTTGGGGGCGTTCAATCGTTTCCAGACCGCCGTGGCCATGGAAAAAGCGGCGGAAAACCCAGGTCAGGCCGGTGGGATGATGGGGATGGGGATAGGAATGGCCATGGGGCAACAGGCAGCCGCTCCCGCTATACAAGCTCCACTTGCGCCGCCCCCACTTCCGACCGCATCCCAGTATCATCTGGTCATCCAGGGGCAACAGCAAGGGCCTTATGATCTGGCGGGGGTGCGGCAATGGCTTGCCTCCGGTCAGATTTCGGGCCAAACCCTTGCCTGGAAACCCGGCATGCCCCAATGGGTTGCACTTGCGCAACTCCCCGAATGGGGAACTCTGGTGACGCAACCTGCTGCGGGTGGACCGCCACCTTTGCCCGTTCCTTGATAAGGAAGTCTCCATGAACCCAAAGTCGCACCCGCAGGAAAAAAAAATTCCCACCGTACCGGGTCATACCAACCCTGGGCCGCAGCAATTCCCTTGTACCCAATGCGGTGCCCACTTGGGCTTCGTCCCCGGAACCACTTCCCTGGTTTGCGAACATTGTGGCCATGCCCAGGAGGTGCCACTCAGCAGGGGAGAAATCAAAGAGCTTGATTTTGACGCTTGGCTGCAAAAAGCCGAAGCGGACGGTCGCGTAGAGGACGTTGTCGTGGTCCAGTGCGCCGGTTGTGGTGCCACGGTGAAGCCTGAACGGGGAACCATTGCCTTGGCCTGTCCTTTTTGCGGCATGGCCATGGATCTTCAGGAAACGTCCAAGCGTCAGATCAAACCTTCGAGCCTGCTACCTTTCAAGGTGGATAAAAAACAAGCCCGTGATCATTTTGTAAAATGGGTTTCAAGCCGCTGGTTTGCCCCCAACAAACTTAAAATGGCGGCACGCAGTGATACCCCCTTGAATGGTTTGTACGTCCCCTATTGGACCTTCGATACCCAAACCCACAGTGATTATCGGGGGCAAAGGGGGGTTCATTACCATGTACAGGAGACCTATACCACCACCGAAGGGGGACAAACCGTCCAAAAAACCCGCACCGTTACCCGCACCCGATGGACTTCCACCAGCGGTCATGTGGCCCATGGGTTTGACGATGTCCTGGTCATGGCGAGTGATCTTTTGCCCAAGGACATGGCCAACCATCTGGAACCCTGGGATTTGGAAAATCTTGTGGCCTACGATTCCGACTATGTCAGTGGATTTTGCGCCCAGAGTTATCGGTTGGGATTGCAAGAAGGATTCGGTCAGGCCACGGAACGGATGGCCGAAACCATCAAAAGATTGGTTCAACGCGACATTGGCGGCGATGAGCAAAGGATTGACCATCTGAACACCCGATACAGCGATGTCACCTTCAAACACATTCTGTTGCCCATTTGGCTCAGTACCTATCGTTTTGGCAATCGCGGTTATCCATTTTTAATCAACGGTCGCAGCGGCGAAGTTCAGGGAGAACGACCCTACAGTTGGGTCAAGATCACCCTGACGGTCGTGGCCGTCGGTGCGCTTATCGGTGGACTCTGGTGGTTTTTCGGAGAGCCAAATCAAAGCGGCATTGAATAATTGAACCTTGAAAAAGGAGGGGGCGGACTGAATAGTTACCCGGATGATTTTCTACAAGGTTACATAAGACAGGAGAGACTGTGAATTTGTCGATGGAGCGGATCATGACGCCCGGCGTTAAGCTGGTTATTGCGGCGGGATTGTTGGCGGCACTCTATTTTGGTGACGTGATTGATTTTGTCATGTTGCGGCAACTGGTGACGCACCCCATGGTGGTATTGCAGATTGTGGTTATCGTTTTGGTGGCGATGGTATTGTCGGGTTGGCGTTGGTTTTTGTTGCTTTCGTGCCAAGGGATTCAGGTTTCGGCGTTCAAATCGGTACAGATTCTGTTTATTACGGTATTTTTCTCCATTTTTCTCCCCGGCGGATTTGTCACTTCCGACGCCCTGCGTACCGCCTATGTGGTCCAGGAAACTCCGGATCAACGCACTGCGGCGGCGTGGTCCATTTTTTTCGACCGGATGATTGGGGTTTATTCACAATTTTTGCTTTGTTTTGTTTTTTCTTTTTTCTATTTGGACGCCGCCAATCAGCATGTGCCTCTGAAAATATTGTGGATATTTGCCACGGGAGTCACTTTTGGACTGCCGTTGGCGGCGTATGTTTTTCTTCGCTGGAGTCACACTTCATGGGGGGAGTGGCTGCTTTCTAGCGTCCCTTCGACACAGTTGCGCTGGATTTTGGACCGGTTGGTCCATGCGATTGATCTCTACAAGAAGACCCCTAAACGGATGGTTTTGGTCCTTTTGTTGGCAGTATTGAATCATTTGCTGACCATTGCCTGTATCATTGTGATCGTCTTTTCCAGTGGTATAGGGACGCTCAGCGGGGCGGATTACGTATTGGTGACGCTTTGGTCAACGGCGGCCAATGCCTTGCCGGTGACGCCGGGAGGGCTTGGGGTGGGCGAGGGTAGTTTTGATCAGATTGCCCGCCTGCTGGAGACCATTCCTTCAGTGACGGGCTACGGCACCATTTTTTTGGTTTTTCGCATTGTTTCCTCCATGGCTTTGCTGCCAGGTTTTGTTTTTTACCTCATCTACCATCGTGATTTTAAACGGGCACTGAAAGATTCCACGAATCCACCTCCATGAGGGGGGATTATTCGATACGAATATTGTAGAGAAAGATATCTCCTTTTTTCGGTCCATCTTTGGGTATGCTGAACACAATTTGTTTCATTTTTGTCAGATCCAATCCTTGCTCCAGGAATGCGAAGTCGATGAAGTTGATGATGACTTCATAGGGACGTTTTTTTTCCAATCCCAGATTGGGGGCTTTGGGGTAGATGGTGATGGGGGGGTGGGGATGGTCGTGGGAGTAGAGGTGTTCAAGAATATTGACATCTTCGGAGGGGATGTCGCCGACCATATCAAACCGGACGTTGATGGCTTTGCCAGAGAAATCGTCATCGGCCAGGATGAGTTCAAATTTGAGGGCCACCTGTTCGGCGCGTCTGGTAAAATTTTTATAATATTCCAAAGTCATTTCTGCGGGTGGCCGGTCCATATAGAGGATGGACAGGAAATCGATGGGTTCGTTGCAACCGCGCCATTGCATACCCCATGAATAGTTGGAATAGGAAAAGACAGTCTTATCCCAACGCCAATGGATGACGTGGTGGGCGGGGACGAACGATGGTTTTGCGGCACCTTTGGACAAACCGATTTCATGGGCACTGGTATTATTGGGTTCGACCCAGCGATTGTTGAAACCGGAATTTCGTTCATCGTTGAAGATGCCTTCTTCGGCGAGGACCGGCTGGCAAACGCAGGCGAGAACCAGAAGGAAGGGGAGCCAAGGAATTTTTCTGGCACATTTTTTTACTGTACTGGAGTCAGCGCATGGGATGTAATCGACCATCATGACAGGCACCTTGGAAGAACGGGTTGAAGGTTGTTCATTTTTTAATTTGGCGCGAGGGTGGCAGGATGGGGGCCAACAGTCTGCGTGGATTTTCTTCATGATTAATGCAAGGTTAATGCCGTTTTTTTTGCGTGAGTGAGCGATTCGTGTTGAAAATGATCAATGCCTTTGCTACGCTTGGAAATCTATTGTGAGTTTTTTTATTAATTGAGGTTTTTATATGCGCAATAACGAAGGCGTGTGCAGGAAAACCGAAGATGGTGTAAAGTGTTGTGAATGATGGTGTGCGCGTCTTCAGTAAAATGATTTACAAAGGTTTTCTTCATGGCGATTGACCTTGACACGATAGACCCGCTTTGGCTTTCGGAAATATCCGATCTTGACGGCATTTTAGATGCTGTTAAGAAAATTGAGCGATGGGATGAATCGATTGCCCAGAAATTGGATTTTGCCTACCGTTGGAAGCTGTATATTGCCCTGTGGGATCATGCCCATGTTAAAGAGATGGAAACATTGTCTCTGCACCTGGAAAGTGTGGCTGCGGACGCTTCCCGGAAAAAAATACTCAACGGCATGAGCGAAGCCTATGCTACCCGTTGGTTGGCATTTCAGAATGTTCTGCACGACAGAGTGGTGGCGCGGCACATGGAAATTCCGGAGGAAATCCTCAACCGGGAGCATGTGTGCAAGATCATGGAACAGATCGGTGAGGCAAAATATGTTTTACAAAAAGATCTGGGTGAAAAGTTGGCCCTGAAGCCGGCCAATCTGACGCGCATTTTGAATCAGTTGGAAGATTGGGAACTGATCTCCCGGCACAAAGTGGGACGTGAAAAATATTTAACCTTCGGGCCACGGGCACTCGATTATTTTCCCGATGCTGGTAGAGAGAAACGCATTGCTGCGGCGGCAGCGGGACAGAATTCTTCTTCAAAAGAAATGGGGGGAATTCAGGATGTGTTTAAAAGTCCGTTCCCAAATGTGGTTGTGGTTGACTTTAAAAGCGCGGCATGAAGGCAATAGGTCATTATATGAAAGTTTACACCTTCTATTCATTCAAGGGAGGAGTTGGGCGCACGGCACTTGGTGGATATGGATATCCATGCCCCCGGCATCAGCTATTCCCCCAACCTGCGTAAACATCCCGATGAAAAATTGAATGAATTGGGCGTCGGTGATTTGCTTGCCGAATTCTATTCTAGTCGGGATCTTGAAAAAGGCACTTTTAATTTTTACCCCCCGAGCAAACTTTTACGCGACAGGAAGTCCGATGATCCCAAAGGAATATGGGGATCCAACGGGCGTTTTCTTGTATTGCCGGCAGGTAAAACCAACCAGTTTCAGATTCAAAAATTCAGTGAATCGAGAACCCACAAAGTTCCCCCCAAGGAAGGACGTGCAAACGAAAGCCTGGAAGAATGGGCGTTGCGTTTTTATGCGCAAAAATTTATTGAAGATTTGGCGGCGTTCAAGCCGGAAGGGGCTGATCGTGGAGTTGATTATGTGCTCATCGATTGTTGTCCCGGTTATCTGGATTTGGTGGATTTAACCATGGGATATATGGCAGACCGGATCGTTCTGGTCTCCGGCCTGAATCACCAAAACATTGCCGGTCTTGATGAAACATTGAAAAGTCTCCGTGATGAGAACATACGGCTAGGTTTGTATTCCTCCAAGGCAATGATTATTTTTTCCCCCGTTCCCTCGCATTTTCATGATCAACCAGAGACCAGGGAGGCGTTGCAACGGGGGGTGGATGTGGTTAAGAGTTATTGCTTGCCTTTGGATGACGATTCCCGGGAGGGGGTGCCCAGGAAGGAACTGTTTCCTCCCATGTTTACCCTTCCCTATACGCTGCACTTGGCTATTTCCGATAAACCTTTGCAACGGGATCGGGTGTTGGGAGAATTGCCCCCCTATTGGGAAAGAATTTATGAAATTGTCGATGAACTGGATTCTCAAAGCACTTCCGATGAGATCAGGCGGAATCTCAACGCCGCATGCAACAGTGAGGAAAAACATTGACAAAAATAAGCATCGGCATGAGCCTCCAATCGGGGGCTTGGGGTGGGGGAAATCAGTTTGGCAAGGCTTTGACGCAATACCTGGGAGACCAGGGGGAACGGGTGAGCCATGACCTGGAAGACCGGGATTTGGATATCATTCTGTTGGCCGAACCCGATGCCCGGTTGCGTATCTCCGCCTATGACCATCGTGATATCCTCCTCTATCTCCTGCTGAAAAATCCCAACGCCATCGTTGTCCACCGCATCAACAACACCAGCGAAGCCCGTGACGACCTTGCCAAAACATTCAATCATTATCGCATTCACGCCAACCAAATCGCCGACCACACCGTCTTCGTCAGTCAATGGGTCAAAGATCGTTACCTGGAATCCGGTTTTAATCGTTTGCGTCCCTGGAGTGTCATCCTCAACGGCGGCGATCATCACCTTTGGCAACCTGGAGAACCCCCCCAAAAAAAACAGGAAAAACTATTAAAACTGGTGACCCATCATTGGAGCAACCATTGGAACAAAGGCTTTGACGTTTACCAACAATTGGATCGATTGCTCGCCGATCCCCAATGGGCAGAGCGGATTGAATTTACCTATATTGGTCGCGTGCCTAAGGATTTTCATTTTGAACGGGCGCGCCTTATCGAACCGCTCTCGGGGGAGGCCCTCGCCCAGGAGTTGCGCCGACACGATGCCTATATTACCGCCGCCAGGCACGAATCGGGGGGGAACCACAACCTGGAGGCGGGGTTGTGCGGTTTGCCATTGCTCTACCTTGACAGCGGCTCCATGGTCGAATACTGCAATGGTTATGGGATTGAATATACCCCCGAAACCTTGGAGGCCAAACTGGAAGAAATGCTCCAGACTTTCCCGCAGTGGGCCGCACGCATGGTCGGTTTTCCGCATACCGCCCAACGCATGTGCCAGAACTACCATGACCTTTTTCAACAGTTGCTGGCCCAGAGACCCCGGATTTTGGCCCAGCGTCGATGGTTGCGGCGTATCCCCTGGATTTTGTCTACTCTGACCAAAAAAAACCGGCCTCCCCCATGAATCACCCTACCGTCCCACCGAACGAGCATTGGCCGAATCTGCAAAAAACCATTGAAAAAACCCCGGTTCCCCCCGCCCCGCCGCAATCTTTCCTTACCCGAAGCCTCGGAAAGTGCCTTCCTGGGATATTTGTCAAACGGGTGAGAAAAAAAATTCCCAAGGGAGTTTATATTCTGCTCTATCACAGCGTCGTCGATCCCAACCAGCGTGAATTGTGGGAACAGGGTTATCGCAAAGGGGAGACGACCATTTTACAGTTGCAAGAACAACTGAAATTTATGCTGTCCCATATGCCCGCCGTTGCCTTGAGTGAACTGCCAGGTTTGTGGGCCAACGGGAGTCTTGAGAAATCTGTTTTCGCGGTGACCTTTGATGATGGATTCACCAACAATCTGACCCAGGCGGGTCCCATTATTCAACAATTGGGGTTGCATCCGACTGTTTTTGTCTGTTCCGAGTTTGCCCGGAAACGCCAAAGTTTGTATCGAGTTCTGGCGGGGGTGTTGGTGCTTAAAGGATACGCGGCGCGGTTGGCGGCGAACCTGCGTGCGCAATTGCCTGGACAGGATTGGCCTGATGATGGGGCGGCACTCCAAAGCCTGATGAAAGGCCATTACGCCGCCGATGTGATGGAGGAGGTGACCGACGCAACCTACCGGGAATGCTTGGGAGATCCCAACCACCTTAACGTACACTTGGATCGGGATGGGGTGGAGCGGTTGCATCGCGCAGGCTGGGAAATCGGCAACCATACCCGCGCCCATCGTCTCCTCTCGCATCAAACCCCTGACCAAGTGGCCATGGCCATCGAAGACAATAGCCACTATTGGGAACAACAAAAAATTCCATTGATCCATTTTTTGGCCTATCCCGTGGGTCGCGCCATCGATGTGGGACCGGGGGTGCATGCCTGGTTGCAACGGTATCCCCATATGCACGGCATGTTTGGCAATGGTGGCATCAATTTTTCGTTGCGCCGTAACGAATGGCTACGCTTTAGCCTGGGGGAGCAGACAAGTTGGGACGGGTGTGAAAAAATAATGCTCCATCAGATTCGGCGTACCCAAAGTGCCCTGGAAAATCTTGCCTGACCGACCTACCCCAGGAACGCTTTTTCCAACACCCACCGTCGCCGCAACCAGGGGGATCGGCACAGACTTTCAACCAGGGTGCGGCGGAAGGATTGGGGCAGTTTTTCCAGGATTCCCCCCATTTTTGTGATCAAACCATGGCCCTGGAGGCGTGCCAATTGTCGGGTATGGTCGTTGGCTTCGCTATCGCCCGATGGTTGGGAAAGGATAAAATTGGCCGCCAGGGAACCACTGCGGACGGCGGGTCCAATTCCTTCACCACTGAAATCCCGTGCCAGGCCGGCGGCATCGCCCACCAATAGATGGTTGCGACCCGCCAACGGTTGCCGCAATCCGCGCCAGAGGGCATAAGAATGGCCGATGAACGGGGCCAGCTTCCAGGAGGGGTCCAGGGTGCCTGCGCGTTGCAGACGTTCCAGGAAACGTTGCCGGCGCATGGGAATGGCAGGTCCGCCACCCAACGCCCCCACCCCAATGTTTAGATGATCCCCCTTGGTAAAATACCAGGCATATCCATCTGCTTCCGGTTCGGGAAACAGCACCGGCAGACCGGTCCCCAGCCCGGAATTTTCCAGTTGGCGGATACCTATGGGGGTTTCGCTCGTTTGTGATGCGACCATGGTGCGGTGTTGCCAAAATGATTTCCCCCCCACGGCGCGTGCGACCGGGCAGCTTGCACCACCGGCACCCACAACCCATTTTCCACGGACCTGGGTTGCGCCCACAACGACGAGGGCATCATCCTGTCCGAGTTCAACCCGATCCACCCGCCGTCCCAGCCAGATTTCCGCCCCCGCCGCCCTGGCCCGTTGCAGGAGAAAATCATCCAGCTCCCGCCGCAAAATGCCGTAGCTCACCGGGTTGGGCCAGTGGGTGACGTGCAAACCATCGTGAAGACCAATGGCGACACGGGTGATGGGAACCAAAAGATGGGGATAGGTGGTTGCGTCAAACGCCATGGCCTGCATGGCAGCACAGGTGATCCAGCCGGCACAGGGTTTGGAGCGGGGAAACGTTTTGGCTTCGATGAGCAGGACTTCACATCCGGCCAAAGCCAGCTTCCATGCCGTCATGGATCCACCCGGTCCCCCGCCGACAACGATGATCTGGCGATGGATCCGCTGGCTCACAAAATTAAATTTCGAGGTTGAATGATCGAGCTTTCAAAACTCTCATCATCCTTCGGTATCGCCAGGAGGTGGTCGATAAACGAAGGAAGATGCCTTTTTTCGAGACATTGCAGGCGTTCGTATTCTTCGGTGGCGATAACGACGACAGCAGGGATGCCACGCTTGGTAACCGTCTGTGGGTAACCTTGCTGCGCGGCTTTAACGACACGGCTGAAGCGATTTTTGGCATCTTGCAGGGACCATTGAGTTTGCGACATGGAATGGACCTCCAGTTGGTTGTTCAGCTTGAATATCTGGCTGAGTTTTGAAACGTTTTTTCGCCCATGTCAACCCAAACCGACAGGGTCAGCCGGTAGGGTTTTTCCAATGGTGCGGCGATAATTGCGGGTCATTTGATCATGATTCCTTGACCAGGGGCCCTAAACAGTCCGACCATCCCCACTCAAATCCACCTTAACCCATGCCCCATCGATCTGTCCTGCAAGCCGATGGTGGTTGTTACTGACGCCTTATGGATCCAAGCCCGTTCGCTTCCCTGTTTTCCAAACTGTTGGCTCCCCTGCCCAAAACACCTGGTCACCCTTTCGGTGTGCTGAAAGATTTGCCGGGGGCGACGCTGAGTTTGTTTGTCAAAGAGTGGGCGGCGACCCGCACAAGCCCCCTGGTCATCGTCACCGGAAAAACCACACGGGCCGAGGCTATCTATCGAGAGTTGTTGTTGTTTCAGGGGGATCGACACCGTCCCGTCGCCATTCTCCCTTTTCCGGCGTGGGAAATATTGCCGTTTGAACCTTTGTCACCCTATGGTCCCATCGTCGGTGAACGCATTGCCACCCTGTATCGTCTGACCCAAATGCTTGGATTTGGCGTGGTTCGCCCCGAAAATAATGCGGGATACCAACAAGCCATCATCATTACGACCCCCATGGCCCTGATGCAAAGACTCATGCCCCGGCATCTCTTGGCGCAACATGGATTTGCCATCCGGGAATCGGATCAGATTGATCTTCCCGCCTTCAAACAATTTTTAATCGCCTCCGGCTACCGATCCTCCGCCCAGATTGAAGAACCGGGTGAATTCGCCGCGCGTGGTGGCATCATCGATCTGTTTCCTCCCGGCTATGAAGAACCGGTGCGGGTGGAACTTTTTGGCGACCAGGTGGAAACCATCCGCCATTTTGACATCCAAACCCAACGTTCCACCCAAAGAAATTCCAAGGTTGAGACCTTGCCCATGAGCGAGGTTCTTTTGACCGAGGAGACCATCCGTTGTTTTCGCACTTTCTACCGGGAAACCTTTGGCGGCAAGGCGGCCAGCGATGAAATTTACAAGGTGGTTTCCACCGGGGGAAAATTTCAGGGGATGGAGCGGTTTTTGCCGCTGTTCTACGACACCACCGACCTTTTGGTCGATTATCTTCCCGAAGGCAGCCAAATTCTTCTCGATGCCGATGTGGAACCGGCTGGGGTCGCTTTCGAGGAAAAAGTGAATAACCAAAGGGAATTGTTGCTCAAGGAAGAAGATGCGTCCCATCTGCGCCTGTTGCCGGTCCACCGATTCTATATCACGGCACAGCAACTTTTTGCATCTTTGGCGCATTTTCAGGTACTGCAAATCAAGGACAATCCCGATGAACCTGGTTGTTCTCTGGGATTTGACCGCGTTCCCGATTTTTTTGATCCTGCCGGCGAGGATGTTCTGTCGGGACATTCCGTGGTGGAACGGGTTGTCAACTTTATTCAGACGCAACAAAAACAGCAGCACCGCATTGTGATTTCCACCCGTTCCATGGGGCAACGGGATCGGGTGGCCGAATTGCTGGCCGATCATGGTCATAAGACTGAAAGTGCCGCAAGTTGGCAGGATGCCCTGTTGGTTTCTTCCAAGCGTATACAATTGGTTTTGGGGGACTTGGCCAGTGGTTTTGTCCATGCGGGTCTGCGACTGGCGGTCTTCAACGAAGACGCCGTTTTGGGAACCAGGGCACGTCGCAAACATACCGATCCCCAATACCTGGACCGTATCCTGGCCACCTTTCGCAATTTGAAGGAGGGCAGTTTTGTCGTTCATGCCGACCATGGCATTGGTTGTTTCGGGGGATTGCATACTTTGGCGGTGGGGGGGATTCAAAACGATTTTCTCCTTTTGACCTACGCCGGGTCGGATAAACTCTACGTGCCGGTGGAAAACCTGGACCGGGTCAGCAAATACGCCGGGTCTGACGAAGTGATTCTGGACAAACTGGGGGGGACTAAATGGAAAAAAACCCGCCAAAAGGTCCAGAAAAAATTATTGGAAATGGCGGCGGAACTGGTCGAAGTGCAAGCCAAGCGTGAAACCGCCAAAGGAATCCGGTTTTCCAGTCCCCATGCCGTGGACCATGAATTTGCCACTGCGTTTCCCTACGATGAAACTCCCGATCAGGCCCAGGCCATCGAAGCGGTATTGTCGGACATGGCCTCGTTGCGTCCCATGGACCGGTTGATTTGCGGCGATGTCGGGTTTGGCAAGACCGAGGTGGCTTTGCGTGCGGCGTTTCGTTGCGTCATGGATGGCAAGCAGGTGGCCGTTCTTACCCCCACGACCATTCTGGCGCAACAACACTACGAAACTTTTTCCCGACGGTTTTCCCCCTATCCCGTCAACGTCGCCATGATGTCTCGGTTTCGCACCGCAAAACAAATGGATGAACTTGCGGAAAAAATTGGTGAGGGCAAGGCGGATATTGTCATCGGCACCCATCGCCTGCTGCAAAAGGACATCGCTTTCAAAGATTTGGGGTTGCTCATAGTTGATGAAGAGCAACGTTTTGGTGTCAGCCACAAGGAACGCATTAAAGCCATGCGCGCCAACGTTGATATTCTGACCTTGACCGCAACCCCCATTCCCCGCACCTTGCATATGGCCATGTCGGGCATTCGCGACATATCCATCATTGCCACCCCCCCAACCAATCGCCTGGCAATCCGTACCTTTGTCACTGAATACAATTCCGCCCGTATCCGTGAGGCGATTCTCAGGGAAATTTATCGTGGTGGTCAGGTGTTTTATGTGTTCAACAAGGTCCAGGAAATTGAACGCATGGCCATCCGCATCGCAGAACTGGTCCCCGAAGCCAAAATCGGCATCGCCCACGGTCAAATGCCCGTTGGTCGCCTTGAACGGATCATGGTGGCCTTTTATCGCCAGGAATTCAACTTGTTGCTGTGTACCACCATCATTGAGAACGGGGTTGACATTCCCAGTGCCAATACCATCATCATCCATCGGGCCGATCATTTTGGTCTGGCCCAATTGCACCAGTTGCGCGGACGGGTGGGGCGTTCGCGACACCGGGCTTATGCCTATCTGCTCACCCCCCCCATTCAGGCCCAATCCGCCGATGCTCGTAAACGTCTGGAGGCCATCGAAGCTTTGGGGGAGTTGGGATCGGGTTTCATGCTTGCCAGCCACGACATGGAAATTCGTGGCGTAGGCAACGTGTTGGGGGAAGAACAATCGGGACACATCAAGGAAATAGGTTTTGAACTGTACAACCAAATGTTGAAGGAAGCGGTGGAGGCTTATGGTGCGGGGACGATGGCCGATCGGGGTGGCAGCCCCCAGGAGGAAGAAATTGTCCCCATCATCAATCTGAATCTTTCCACCAACATTCCCGACACTTACATCACCGACATGAATTTACGATTGACCATGTACAAACGGGTGGCCGAATTAAAAACGCCTGATGAAACAGCGGAGATGAAGGTGGAGTTTACCGATCGTTTTGGCTCTCTGCCCGATTCGGTGGAAAATTTATTGAAGGTGGTGGCCATCAAGCGAAGGTGTATCAAACTCAAGGTACTCAAACTGGAAGCGGGTCCCAAAGGGGCCGTCCTGACCTTTCATTCCCAGCCCAACATTCAGCCTGCCGTTTTGATCGACATGATTCGCCAGGGTGGAGGTTCGGTGGTGTTTAACCAGGAGAAAAATCTGCTTACTTTTCGTGAGCGGTACTGGGAAGATCCTCTGTTGCGCCTGCAACATTTGGAACGGATGCTCGATTTTCTTGGGGGAAAAAAGTCTGGGGTTGCGCCGACTAAAATCCTTTAAGGGGCAAATTTCAACCTAGTGTCGAATTTTGCACATGTTGATCCTTTCGGAAAAAAAATTACATTTTCTTTTATTGATATTTAAAATCAAAATGTTATGAACATTTTGTCCCCATTTTTTTCTTTAATTCGCGGGCAATCTGGAAAAAAAAATAACACAGGCAAGGGATTTCCGACGATTCTGTATTGTATCGTATTGATATTTAATGATATTAAAATATGGTCCGAATCTTGATAATACGTTAATAGAAGGTTGCTCAGGCAGGATGGTAGTGCTGGACACAGTGTGCGGGATTTGTTTTTGACTTAACCGGTGTGGGCTTCCCGGTTGACGTGAGGATGTGAGATGAAAGTCTCCGTCCTTGCCAGGGACGGGCGTACCCCCCTTCATCCGTCCCTGGCTTAGCTCCTTCGTGAGCTGTTTGACATAGGTTGTGTTTATTCACGCCTATGGCCAGGGGCCGGTTACCCTCTCCCCCCTCTATCGGCCCCTGGCTTTTTTTTTCTCTTGTGCTGGTTTAGCGGAAATCCGACAAAAGGCCATTTCCGATAGCCGTCTTTTCGATATTCGTGATAAATTGTTATTATCGCGGCTTTTTCTCGCTCTTCCAACCAAAGAATTCCTTTAGAGTAGAACCGTTGTGGCAATGGCTCTGGCCGTAGCGGTCGCACCAGTTGTAGAACTTGTCGTGGCCAATTCTTGCCCAACTAAGAAGATGCCATTATGGACCTCTGGGGCAACCCACGAACGTATCAGGCTTAAACGACAATGCTTGACTTTAAAGCTATCAACCCCACATAATGCCGCCGGATCTTCGGGGATGTTGTTTCGAGACGTGGTGCTCCGGGCGGGATTGTCTGCCGGTTTTTTTGGGCCGTTAGCTCAGTTGGTAGAGCAGCTGACTCTTAATCAGCGGGTCGCAAGTTCGAGCCTTGCACGGCCCACCAATAAAAACAGGGGTTTAACCCCACCCGCCAGACGTTCACGTTTCGGAGGCGGCAGCCCGCCAAGGTTTTGGTTTTTGCCCGAAGGGCGGCATGTTCCGACTGAAGCCCCCCATGATTGGACCGATTCTTGTCCTGGATACGAAAAACGTTTGGATTCGTGAACCCTTTAAAGCTTTGGGAGCACGGATGCCAACCATGGGACTGGGTCCAGAGTTGCATGCTTGGCACTGGTTGGCTAACCCCAAGGCGGTGCCACAGGTCGGCTGGTCACAACACAAAATTTTTCTTCCATCCCACGCCTTGGGTCGGTTCTCCCACTGGATGTCGCCGCTGACCGGATTGGCCATCCGCCGGGTTTGTCCCAATCCCGGAGCGGTTGTCCTTACCTTTCCCAATCAATGGGGCATTTTGTCCGGGTTGCGTTGCCCTTGGGCGATCTATTACGCCAGCGATGATTTTTCCACCGCCTATGGTTGGTCCAGCGATCATGTCCGAACCTGGGAAAGCCGTATCGTTACAAAAGTGCAACGGGTCATTGTGGTGTCAAAAGCATTGGCGGAACGGTTTGAAATGTTGTACCACATGCCCCGGGATCGCATTCTCATTGTCCCCAATGGGGTACCGGAAGCCGCCATTCCCCAACAGTTTTCTTCCATTCCTCTACCCTCTCCACAACCTGTACCTTCCACCTTCAGGCCTTTGGCGGGGGTTCTGGGAACTTTTTCCAGTCGGTTGCATATTGCCTGGTTGCGTCAGGCGGTGGAAACTTTGCCTTGGCTCCATTGGGTTTTTGTTGGGCCTGTCGAAAACATTCATCCCGAAGATCAGGTCGATTTTATTTATCTTCAATCGCATCCGCGCTGCTGTTTTACAGGGTACATTCCCTATGAAAGACTGTTTGATTTTGCCGCATCTTTCGATGTTGCGTTGATTCCCTTCAAAAATGAAGGGATTAACCCCGCATCCAGTCCGGTACGGTTGTTTTGTCAACTGCCGTTCGGCCAGCCCATTCTGGCGACCCCTGGTTGCCGCCAACTCGAAGAGTTTGAACCTTGGGTCACTATGTGCCGAACCCCGGTACAACTGACGGAAACCCTTGTATCATTGGCAGCGCGGCAATTTGATGATGGTTTGCGTGCGGCGCGCTTTGGGGAGTCGAAATTCCACACATGGGAAAAGCGTGGAGAAAAATTGGCGGAGATGTTTGCTTGAAAATGGATTGATTTCCGACTCTTGAAACTGACAGGTGGGAGAAAACGGCCATGCAAAATCGATACGCCATGGTCATGGTCATCAACGAGATGGACTTTCCCCACGGCACGGAAACTCTGGCTGCTCTGGTGATGGAAGAGGCGGTTCGGCGTGGTTGGCGGGTGGATTTGTTCAGTGCGTGTTATCACCCTGGCCGCTCGGCATGGCGGACATTTTTGGACCACGCCGGTGTACGGGTGCATCAACCCGGCTTTTGGTTTTTGACCGGTCGGCTGGCACCCCATTATTGGCTGGCCTGGCGTCTGTGGTGGTTTGTGCGCCGTCATCGTCCCACCCTCGTCTGGTCTCCCGACAACGCCCAAATGACCTGTGCCGCCCTGGCGATCATGCCTGTCGATGCCCCCCCTTTTTTTGTGCATGATCCGGGCGAGGCTTCAGCCCGCACCCCTCATTACCACCCCCTCTGGTTTCAGGTTTGCGCTCGAATCTCCGGTCTGTCGGTACATGGTCGCCGTCAGTCCCTTGGGGCTGCCGACCATTATCGTCTCTCCTGTCCGGTGCGACCTCTTTGGCCCGCATCGGCACCCCCGCTTCGGATGCCCCTGCCCGCACGCCAACAGGGCACGCTGCGTTTCGGGCAATTTGGCAGGCTTTATTCCATGAAAGGAATCCCCTTCGTTATCGGGGCCTTTGCGCAGGTGATCGAGGCGGGACATGACGCCGAGCTGCACTTTTTTGGCGATGGACCCGAAGCCTGTTCCGCCCGGGAACTCGTGGACAGCCTGGGACTGGCAGCTCGTGTGTCTTTCCACGGCGGCTACCAGCGGCAGGAAATGGATGATCTGGTGGAATCCATCGATGTGGGGCTGTTATCTTCCATTTTTGAAGGTTTTGGTTTGGTCATGCTGGAACTGATGTCGCGTGGCAGGCCGGTGATTGCCACCGATGTGGGATCCAGCCGTGAAGTATTGGAACAACTGGGAGGGGGCTGGGTCGTCCGTCGTGCCGATACCTGGGATCTGGCACGGGCCATGATCCATTGTTGTCAACACCCCCATACTGTTCCGGAAACAGGGCGGGTGGCACGCCGTGTCTGGGAGAACCATTTTACCCCCGCCAGGCTGTTTGACCGGTTACTTCAATTCTGGCGCGATTTCGGTGTCCCTGTATGATGGTCAATTCCTCGATCCCATCCCTTCATGGGCGAATTTTCAGGCGTCTGCTTCGCATCATGCACACCGGTCTGGTCAAACCTTGGTGGGTTTTCATGGGGGGGCGAAAAGTCGGTGTCTTCGGCAGAGAGTACCGCTTCTCGGCGGCTTCGCAAACGTTTGACCCGGCAGCGTTCGGTGCTGGACATCTCCTGGAGGGAATCGTCGCTCATGCCGACCATGTTCAAACCCTGGCGGTGGTCTGCGATGCCCTGAGCCTGCCGGGAAGGCCGGTGTTTGTCGATGTCGGTGCCTTTCACGGTGTCTACGCCGTGATCCTGGGAAAAATCATTCAGGAAAAAGGCGGCCAGGTGCTTGCCGTGGAACCGCATGCGGGGCAATTTGCCATACTTAAGGAAAATGTTCGTTTAAACGGTCTGCAAGATACCGTCATCTGCGAAAACGTGGCGGTGGCCGATTATGACGGGCAAGGATCCATCCAAGGTCGCGGCAATGAAAGCTTTCTTACCGAAAAACCATCTTCCCATGCAGAAACGGTAACAGTCACGACGTTGACGACCCTGTTGGAGAAACATGGCATCGACCGGGTCGATCTCCTCATGATTGATGTGGAGGGAGCGGAGATGCAGGTTTTGCACGGCTTGCCCTGGGAAAAGCTTCACCATGGTAAAATCTATTGCGAAATGCACCCTTTCGCCTGGAAAAGGTTTGGCACGACGGGTCGGGAAATAGGTGATCTGCTTCGGGAAAAAAAATATCGCGCCTTGGATATGTTTTTCCAGGAACATACAGAATTCAGGGAGAATCTTTTTTATATCGGGCCGGTATTGTTGTTACCCCAATGGCGACCTTTGGCGGGGGCGGATCAGAGGATGCCATGAACGAAAATATAAAAGGGCTCCTGGTATTGCAAAACCAGGGGGAGGTTGAAAAGGCTTATGGGGTATTGAAAGCGCGAGATCTATCTTGCTTGAGTCCCCAATGGTTGCGTTGGGCGCGACGTTTCAAGTTGACCCGGGCACCGTTTGTGGGTGATCGGGGTAAAAGTTGGGATCTGCTCAACAGTGTTGAATTTATCCTGCGATATCTGGAAAAAAAAGATCCAATTTTGGATATCGGTGCCTACGGTTCGGAAATCATTGGGGTATTGCATCGTTTGGGATTTTCCTGTTTGACGGGGGTGGACCTTAATCCAGAGGTGCTGCGTATGCCCAAGGGGGAGGGCATTCGTTATGCGGTGGGCAATTTTATGCACACCTCTTTTGCGAATGAATCTTTTGCCGCCATTACGGCCATCTCGGTGATTGAACATGGTTTGAATACCGCAGCCTTATTGGGAGAGATCAAACGTTTGTTGCGGCCCGGTGGTTATTTTTTGGCCTCGGTCGATTATTGGCCGGAAAAGTTGGACACCACGGGAATTGAATTGTTTGGCATGGATTGGATGATTTTTTCCCGTCAGGAATTGGAGCATTTTATGCGACAGGCTCAAACCTGCCAATTGTTTCCCGTGGGAACCTTGAATTTTGATGCCAGTGAGCGCGTCATCCATTTTCTTGACCGCGACTACACCTTCGCCTGGATGGTTTTGCAAAAAAAAATGGATGGCTAACACTCGATGTTCAAGTTTTTCCCCGCTTGACAGGTTTTTCACCCATTAAACAGCCGTTGCTTGGTATTTCAGAGACGGCGTCGGTTCTTGGCGTCCCA
>JACSDG010000106.1 GCA_015660855.1 Magnetococcales bacterium | reverse complement strand
ATTCTTTTGCCTGAAGGGCATAATGCCCTGAGACAAACTAAAAAAATCAGGTGTGAGAAAATCAAAATCTTGGGGCTGCGCCCCTACCCCCCCTTGGGGAGCAGTAAAATAAAAGTCAAAGTCAAAGTCAAAGTCAAAATAAAAGTCAAAGTCAAAGTCAAAGTCAAAAGAAAAACCTTGGAGGCTCCGCCTCCAAACCTCCGCCGGGGGGGATGATCCCGGACCCCCGCAATAGTTTCAACCTTAAAAAAAGAGGGGGGACTGAACGGTTACCCCTGGGGCTAGGAAGGTAACACTTAGGCCAGAATAGCCTCTGCCAGAATCATCAGGTCAAGCAACAAGATAAGCACCACAACCAACAATATACCGCGACAAGCTTTTAATGTTTTGTTTAAACTTTTAAGCTTTGTCACTCCATCCATCGTTTTCATATCGTTCTCGTTCAATAGATTTTCAATAATTATCGAGCTTATCATCGATAATGCTGTGACTCCAAAGGCCGTCAACTGAATAGAATCGGCAAGGGTAAATTGGGTCGTCATGGGTAACTTTGATTGCAACACATACGATGCACCAACGGCGGAAAACAGAGCCGCACTGCCAAGGGTGATTTTTAATGGCGTTGATATCTTGAGAATTGTATTCCGCTTTGAATTAATAATCAGCACCGAACCTGCAAGGGCAATAGAGAAATAGAAGCCGATAAAATCGTTGAACAACAGCCTCCAACCCATACGCTTCATTCCAATACTTAATGTCACCCGACTGTACCTAGATGGACCTTCTGGTTTCATTTCTGGATCACCGAATGTCGTAGAATAGCTATAATCACTTGAGGTAATTCGCACATTGCCGATCGTCCAACCTGGGATAATAACATCCGAGCTTATTTTAGTTCCAGCATCATCTGTTTCAAGAATTATTTCTTCTGTATCGGCCAGTGAAACCTCAATGTATATTTTTATCCTCTGGTGGTCAAAAGGATAATAAGTTGGGTTCCATGAATTATTCATAACGACTTCATATTTAACTTGGTCCCAAAAAACACCTTCTTTAACTTCACGTATAACGTTCCGAATCTCAATTTTTCTCGAACTTGGTAACTCAATCCCGTTTTTTGGGGTAAACGCTTTGTCGGAATGAATAAACCAAACCCAAAATTGTGTAATAAAATAGTTGTCAAAAAAATTAATTCCGTAAATGTCCGTTACAAATATACCTACTTTTATTTTTATCTGGCCTTCTGTACTGATTTCTGGCTTATTATCTGAAGCTACTGACTCATCCGATAACACAGAATGAGAGATAATCAAAAACAGTAGCAACCAAACCAAAGTCATAAATCGATACATAAATGAGATCCTAAGAAAATAATAACTATTTAGGTACCCTGTTCCAAGGTGAACGGTCGCGTTGGTGAAGGATGAAAGAACGGCTCAAGATTCAGTCGTCGTCGCGGCACCCACCAACGGGCGGCGGTCAAACCGCCTGCTTCATCTTCGCCTTGTTCCAGGGTGAAATGCTGGCAGATTCGGATGATGGATGAAATGGCGGCTTAAAATCAAGCCTTAGCCTGCCTGAACTGGATGACACCGGACTGCCGACTACCCCCTTAAATCGGGTAGAGTAGAGAACTGGCGTGCCAACTGTAGGGGGACGGTAGCATGTTTTCCATATGGCTCCTTAAATCGGGGGACACCATACCCGCTCCTTAAATCGGAAATCGGGGGACACCATACCGATTAAATTTATAGCCATAGGGGAAATGGGTATGGTGTCCCCAGATTCCATAGGGGAAATGGGTATGGTGTCCCCAGATTCATAGTAGATTCATGGTGTCAGATTCATCAGATTCGAAATGGGTATGGTGTCCCCAGATTCCACCGAAACGGGTATGGTGTCCCCAGATTCCACCAGAGCATGGCCAAGCGCACGGCGTGGATGACTTTTGGGAATTGTCTGTTTTCGTTTCTTCTGCAATGGTGGCGAGGGGCGGTTTTGGTCAGGAATTTCCGCAGGCTTGATTTTTGGCGGGTGTGTTGATTTTTTTCTCAACCCCCTTGAAAGAACCGGCTACGGACACCATGTGCATAGGGTAAGGCTCCCCAGGCCCCCTTCCCTTATAACTCAAATGGGAACCGATTTCGAGCGGTGGCTTGAAGATGACGCAAAAAAGTGGAAAAGGGCAAAAAAACCATGATGGATCCTTCACAATTCAAGGATTACTACCAATCTCTCGGGGTCAAACCCACGGCAGACCAGGGGGAGATAAAAAAAACCTTCAGGCGGTTGGCGCGTGAATACCACCCTGATGTCAACAAGGCTCCAGGAAGTGAAGCGCGCTTCAAGGATATTTCTGCGGCCTATGATGTTTTGGGCGATGAAAAAAAGCGGCAAGAATACGATACCTTGTATCGCTACATGCAGAACGGGGGTGGTAGCAGGTCGCATGCGGGATCGAGGCCCGGTGGCCCGACGAGTCGGGGGTTTGGCTTTGAATTCGGCAATGCCAACATGTCCCCCGACATCGAAGACATTTTCAATCGTTTTTTCGGAGCACAGGGAAGTCAGAGTCCGTTTTCCCGCGCCCGACCTGGGGGTTCTCCCTTTTCTGGAGGCCACGGTTCCTGTGCCTCGGAATGCCATTCACGGGCCAATCCAACTCCCCAAAAATCCAAGCCGGAAGCGCAGGTGGAGATTACCTTGGAAGAGGCGTTTTCAGGGTGTAAGCGGTCTTTTGATCTGCACTCTCCTCAGGGCGTCAAGCAGATTGTCGTCACGATTCCCGCTGGTATCACCGATGGTCAGAGCCTACGCATCGGTGGTGGTTCCAGGGGTAAGGACATGTTGACCGGTGAACGGTTGATTTCGGTCAAAATCGCCCCGCATCGTTGGTTTCGCCTGCTCAATCGGGATGTGGAGCTGGATCTTCCTTTGAGTCCTTGGGAAGCGGCATTGGGTTGCCAGGTGACTGTGCCCACGTTGGCAGGGCAGGTGCGTTTGCGTATTCCAGCGGGGAGCCAGTCGGGTCAGCGACTGTCACTGCGGGGGAAAGGGTTGCCCGGTTCCCCTCCCGGCAATCAGACCGTTCTGCTGCGTATTTTGACTCCCGAAGCGGTTTCTCCGGCCCAGATTGAGGCCTATCAGCGGTTTTCCCAGGAGTTTTCCTTTGATCCGCGCCGCGATTTGTTTTAGCCCGTCTTTATCCAAAGACACGGGTTGACTGGTTCATGAAGCGGGACGAACTCACGTTTGATGTTATCATCGTCGGTGCTGGTCCGGCGGGCTTGGCCGCTGCCATCCACCTGGGCCAGGCTTCTGCGAGCCGAAGAAACTCTCCCCTTTCTATTGGTCTCCTGGAAAAAGGGGGATACCCCGGGGCACATGTTTTGTCGGGGGCGGTCATGGATCCCAGGGGGTTGGATCTTCTTTTTCCCAGCGGGTACCCAGCCCCTCCCTGGACTATGGCCCCCGTGACTCAGGAACATTTTTTGTTCTTGACCGGGGAGAAAAACTTTTCTTTGCCTCACTTTGGCCTGATGGCCAACAAGAACGCCGTGCTGACCAACCTCGGTGGTCTTTGCCGCCGGCTTGCCCAACACGCCGAAAAACTGGGAGTGCAACTTTTTTTCGGATTCACCGCTTGCCATCCCCTGTTTCATCCTTCAGGTGCCCTGCGAGGGGTCCAAACGGGGGACATGGGACGAGACTCCCAGGGGCGTCCCCTGGCCAATTTTCAACCAGGCGTTCGGCTTCTGGCCCCCATCACCCTGATCGCCGAGGGGGCGCGCGGCTACCTAGCGACCCAATTGATCCGCCACTACCATCTGGACCGGGGAAAAACCCCACAACATTACGCACTCGGCATCAAGGAAGTGTGGGACATCCCCCCGTCAACCTCCCAACCAGGAACCATCGAACACACCGTAGGCTGGCCTTTGAACCAGGGATGCCAGGGGGGAGGTTTTATTTACCATACCGAAAAAGGTCGTCTGGATTTGGGTTTGGTGGTGAATCTCGATTATGCCAATCCCAAAACCGACCCGTTTGCCCTCATGCAACGCTGGAAAACCCACCCATGGTTGCAAAAAACCTTGGCAGGGGGCAAACCGTTGCAGGCGGGGGCCAGAGTTTTGGCCAAAGGGGGAATCCAATCTCTCCCGCATCCGGCTTTCCCTGGGGGGTTGCTCATGGGGGATGCCGCCGGATTTTTCGATGGGGTGCGCATGAAGGGGATTCATAACGCCATTCTTTCTGGAATCGCCGCCGCCCAAACCATTCTGCAACTTGGGGACGAAAAAGCCGATTCTACCCTCTGGAGTCGCCATTATTGGCAAAAACTCCGGGCATCCATTCTTCCTGACCTGACGGCAGCCAGAAATGTCCAACCTGGTCTCAGGTCAGGGTTGTGGTCGGGCATGCTTCACGGCCTGTTGGACCAAAAAGTGTTCAAAGGAAAGGCCCCCTGGACCTGGCACCAAAATCAACCAGACCGGTCCAGACTCCAAAAAGCGATCCGATTTTCTTCCTCCCCAACCGGCCTGGGGGATGCCGTCATCGACCGTGATCAAGCCCTGTTTCTGGCCGGAGTTCGCCATCGGGAAAATCAACCATCCCATATTCAAATATCACGTACTTCGGAGTCCTTTGCCACGCATGTTCAGGATTTTGCTTTCCCCGAACAACACTATTGTCCCGCAGGGGTTTTTTCTCTCGTGACAGAGCAGGGCGCGTTTAAAACCCGTCTGCGCCCGCAACGTTGTCTGCATTGCCAAACTTGCGCCATCAAGGATCCCACTGCCGCCATCACCTGGACCCCCCCGGAAGGTGGAAGCGGTCCGCATTACCAGAACATGTGATTTTGAAGGGCATCATGTTCGGCATCCATTGAAAAATAAGTTCTCTATGCCGGACAAATCGGGTAACCTGTGGCCAACAATGTTCGCTGCAGCAGGAGGGATCGCCATGACGCAGGCTGTAACCTTTGACGATGTCTGGAAGATGTTCCAGGAAATGGTCCGGGAAAATCGTGAACGAAGTGCGGAGACTGACCGTAAGATTCAGGAAGTGTCCGCTCAGATGAGAGATACCGACCGCAAGTTCCAGGATACCGACCGCAAGTTCCAGGAGACTGACCGTAAGATTCAGGAAGTTTCCGCGCAGATGCTGGATACCGACCGCAAGGTCAAGGAGGTCAGCCAGCAGGTTGGCAACCTGGGCAGCCGGTGGGGTGAGTTCGTCGAAGGCATCGTTGCCCCGGCTTGCGAGACCCTGTTTGCCGAGCGGGGCGTACCGGTGCATCGTGTCTCGCCTCGGGTCAAGGCAAGGAGCCTGGACGATAGCCGCCGCATGGAGATTGACCTGTTGGTGAACAACACCGACTGCGTTGTCCTGGTGGAAGTCAAGAGTCGCCTGACCACCGAGGATGTCCGTGATCATTTGAAACGGGTGCGCGAGTTCAAGGAGTTCTACGAGGGCGAAGGTGGGGCACGGGTGATGGGTGCTGTGGCTGGCATCCTGATTGATAA
The DNA here is from genome assembly GCA_015660855.1 of Magnetococcales bacterium. GTDB lineage: Bacteria > Pseudomonadota > Magnetococcia > Magnetococcales > UBA8363 > UBA8363. The sequence goes on along the minus strand of JACSDG010000106.1, from coordinate 7,935 downwards.
AGATGTGGATAAATTTGCCATGAACGAGGGGCTGTTCGTCATCGTCCAGTCTGGCGACAGCGTCAAGCTGGCCAATGACGGAAAGTTTGTACCACGTACTTGGTGAGCAGGTTACCTTTGAATTGGAATATTCGGGATCTGGATGAGATGCAGAACGAAATAAATGACAAAACATTAAACAATGTTACAAATAAAATTATTGCAACTTACCCTAGAATAATGTGAAATCATTCTTTTTTTATTGTTTTTATAATTGATTTGTAGCACTATGGGAGAAAGATGGAATGGGGATGGTGTGATTGTCGGGGGTTGTCGGCGGGCCTTTCTTTGCGGGGGTGTTTGTCTGACCTCGGGTTGGGTTGCCGGTTTTTTTTATGAGTTCGGGTCGTTGAACCTTTCTGTGTGATCCTCCACCGCAACAGGAGGTTTGGATGAAAAAGAATCCATTTTGGCTTTCCTTGAGGGCGATTTTGTCTCTCTTTTTTCGCGGGTTTGTGTTTTTCCCTCCGTTATTGTTTTTATTTCTTTTTTCCTCGGATCTGTATTCGGCACCTCCAGCCTGTGATGTGAACTGTTTCAAGCCTGCCCTGGATGCAGCCAAGGCGGGTTCCGGTGCGGCGGAAAACCGGATGGGAACCATGTTTGCCACCGGTGTCGGTGCCCCCTATGCTCCCCAGGTGGCAGCGGCTTGGTACGAAAGGGCGGCCCGCCAAGGGCATGCCGGGGCCAGTATCAATCTGGGTATGCTCTACCTGACCGGACAGGGGGTGGCGGAAGACACCCAACAGGCCTACCAGTGGATCGAAAAGGCGGCCAAGCTTGGCAGTGGCGAGGCCAATCATCTCCTGGGCATGCTTTACGAACGGGGAATGGGTGTTGCCGCCGATGTCGAGGAAGCGCGACGTTTGTACAAAAAAGCGGGTGAGCAAGGCAGCCTTCTGGCCCGGACCGAATGGACTCGTTTGTCGAATAATCCATGGCTCGATGATGCTCCTTTGCCGGTTGTGACCGCGCAAAAAACCTCTCTCGCGCGGCATGGAACCAAGCGAGGAGTCCCGGTATCTAATCCGTCCCCTCAGGATTCCCAACAGACTTTGGCCCGTGACGTGTCCAAGCCCGTCGTGGTTGCGGTTCCTAAGGTCGAACCGGCATCTGTCGGCAACCAGCGCGTGTCGGCTTTGTTGCAAAAAACCAGGGATGCCGCCCTTGTTGGCGATCTGGAAGCGCAAAACCACCTTGGAACCATGGTTCTCTCTGGTTTTGGCATCGAACCCCGCCCCAAGGAGGCTTTCCATTGGTTTCAATCAGCCGCTGATGCGGGTCACCCCAGGGCGCAGATCAATCTGGCCTCCATGATGCTGACCGGCATGGGAACCGAGGAAGATCCCATTGAGGCGGCCCGTTGGCTGGAACAGGCAGCGGCGCAAAATCATCCCGAAGCGCAATCTCTTCTGGCCTCCATGTACGAAAAAGGCAAAGGGGTGGGCAAAAACGAAGTCAAAGCTTTGCAGTGGTATTCTCTCGCTGCGGGACAGGGGCAGGGGGATGCCGTCAAGGCCAGGGACAGGTTGATGGCCTCCATGTCGCCTAATGACGTGGCCAAGGCGGTTGGGGGGATGAAATCCTTTTTGGTACAGCACAACCAAAAGACGGTTCAACCCCAGGAAATTCAACTGGCCAGCCTCAAACTGGATGATGCCTCTGCGGCACCAATGGGTGGACACACCCTCCGAGGTATCGCCGACGTGAAACCCGAACCTCCCTTGGTTTCCAACCGGGAGGCTTCTTCCTCCGCTGCGCAAACCGACAAACGCGCCAAGCGGGGTGTGGCCAAGCAAACCCAGGTGGCATCCGCCGCTGAGGCAAAACCGGATTCCAAATCTCAACCTCCTGCCGCCTCGGATCAGTGGGAGATTGAGGTCGGCGACGGAAATGCCGGGAAAAATTTGGCCGAGACCAAACGCGCAAGAGTGGCCTATGTCCCCCTTTTGTCCGTCCCTGCGGTCAAAAAGGTCGATGACCAGGGACAAAAGGGAGCCGAGGCGGAACTTGGACAGGCCATCGCCGCCGGGGAGAAAAAAGACCTTGATGCCGTTCGCAAACATCTCACCACGGCCCATGAACAGGATTCGTTGAACCCGGAGGTTGCAAAACGGCTGGGGATTTTGGCCATGGAGGGGGGCAAGCCCGATGAGGCTCTGCCTTACTTCAAGGCAGCGGCCCAGGGGGCCGCTTTGAAGGGGATGGTGCCGGAGGCGACATTTGCCAACGAACGTATCGATGAAATTTTGAGTATCGCCCCGCCCTGGGTTGAGGAGAAGTTGGCGGCGGCGAGCGCGGTGAAACCCGACAAAACTTCGGCTGTATCCACTTGGTCCGGGCTTTTGGAACAGGCCATGGCCCGTGCCCAGGAGGGTGATTTACCCAAGGCCATTACCCTGGGGCAACAGGCTTTGGACTTGGCCCGAAAAGATTTGGGCGATGAACATGCGTCCACCATCTTGACCCAACGTGAGATGGGCAATATTTTTGTCCAGAATGGGCAACTGGATGCCGCCGAGCCTCTCTTCCAGCAATCGGCTGCCCAAGGGGAAAAAGTGTTGGGTGATACCCACCCCGAAACCCTGGCGGCCAAAGCGTTGCTGGCCGAATTGAGGGAAAGTCGGATGCAACTGGATGGGGCCGTTGCCGCCTATCGGGAAATTTCGGCAAGCTACAATAAAGGGTTTGGCCCCAACAATCCGAGCAAACTGCAAACCGATTTATCTCTGGCCCGTGTCCTTAAAAATCAGGGCAATACGGCAGAAAGCGATAAGGTGGTGCGTGCCACCTGTCCCCAGGTGGCACAAGTCTATGGTTATTATCATGCGGAGACCGCCGCCTGTCTGCAACAATTGGCCGAGATATTGAGGGCACAGGGCGATTCTGAAGCCGCACTTAAGGAGTTGCAACAGGCCCTGGCCATCAACGCCGGAATTCTGCCCAGGCAGGATCCCAGGGTGGTGGGGGGACAGATTACCCTGGCGGGGATCCAAAAAGATCTGGGACATTTTTCCGATGCCAAAAAAAATCTTCTGACCGTTCTGGATGACATTAAAGCAGATGCCGGTCCCCTGGGTTTTCTTCAGTCCGATGCCAGCACTGTCTTGGCGCGGGTTCACATGGACATGGGCGAGTTTGACCAGGCGCAATCCTTGACCAAGGCCTTGTACGAAGAACACAAGGCCAAGTTGGGTTCCGACCATCCCAATACCCTGGCGGCCTTGGCCGATCTGGCGGGTATCAAGGAGAAAAAAGGGCTTTTTGATGAAGCCGAAAAATCCATGAAAGAGGCACTTGCCGGCTATGGGAAAATTTTCGGTGACAAACATCCCGCCACCGTGACGGTTCTCAACAATATGGGACAGATGATGGAGGCGGCGGGTCTTTATGATGATGCCGAACCCGTTCTGCGCCAGGCGGTCGCTTTGTCGGAGCAGGTGTTCGGCAAAAACCATCCCACCACCCTGACGACGCAGAACAACTTGGCCCTCCTGCACGAAAGCCAAGGCAATTTTGACAGGGCGGAACCTTTGTACCAACAGGCCATCGATACCTATACCCAGATTCTTGGGCCGCGTCATTCCGATACGATTGCCGTCATCAACAATCTGGCCTATCTGTACCTGTTGAAACAGGAATACGCCAAAGCTTTGCCTTTGTTTGAAAAAATATTGGCCCTGTGGCAGGAGACGCTGGGGGACGCGCACCAACGTACCCTCAAAGCCATGAACAACTTGGCGCGCACCAACCATAAACTTGGCAAACTGGAGGTGGCGGAGGGGTTGTTTAAAAAGGCTCTGTCGCAACGGACCAAGGTTATGGGGCCGCGTCACATGGATACGTTGCGCTCCATGCACGACCTGGCCAGCCTTTATTCCGACATGGGGCGGCAAAAGGAAGCGGAAGATCTTCTGAAAAAAACGCTTTCCCTCGACGATCAGGTGCTGGGCAAGCTCCATCCCTACACTTTCGAGACCGTCAACACCCTGGCCAAGGTGCTGGAAAAGAAGAAAGACCTTGAAGGGGCGTTCCAGATTCGTCAGGAAGGCTTTACCCGCAGGACCGAGTTTCTCAACCGCATGCTCTGGACGGCGGGTGATGATGCCCGGGAAGGTTATGTCCGTCTGCACCGTCCGGAGTTGGATGGTTATCTGGCCATGCTGACCCGCCTGGATGCGGCCACCGCCGGGCGGGAGGTGTTGAATATTGCCCTGAAAAGGAAGGGTATTCTGTTAAAAATAACCTCGGAGATTCAGCAGGTTTCCCGCATGACCCAGGATCCCCAGCTGGAGGCCATCGGCAAGGATCTGTCTCAGACACGCAAGGAGTTGGCCTCGCTGACGCTTGCCGGCCCGACGCCGGAAACGGTGGATACCCACCTCAAAAGCATCCAGACGTTGGAAGACAAGGTCAACGCCCTGCAACTGCAATTGGGGCAGTCCAGCAAGCGTTTTCGTCGTTCCATCATCGAAGTGGCCGTCAATCAACTCATCGAGAACCTTCCCAAAGATGGGGTGTTGGTTGATTTTTTGGTTTTCAAGGATGGGGACAAGGATAAACTGCTGGCGGGTCTTCTCATCAAGGACAAGGACCAGGCCAGGTTCGACTTGGTTGTTTATCCCGACCTGGAGGCGATTCAAAAAGCGGTTGTCAACTATCGCACCGTCATCCAGGATGAAGAGGCTGATAACGATGCGATCATTGATGCGGGACAGGGTACTTATGATTTGGTTTGGCGTCCCATTGTGAAGTTGATGGGGGAACGCCAGGCTGTTTATCTGGTTCCCGACGGCATTCTCAACATTCTTCCATTTCCCGCCCTGGTGGATGAAAAGGAGCAATATTTGACCCTGGGCACCGATTTGCACATGCTGGGGTCGAGTCGGGATTTGGTCCCTTCGGACGTTCCTGCGGCGACGGGGCAGTTTTTGATCCTTGCCGGTCCCGATTATAATTTTGATCAGATTGTGGCGGCTAATGAATCGGGCGGTGAGCAACAACGTAAACGTTCGGCCTCCTTGAAGGTGGGGTTGCGTGCTTTTTCTTCGGGTATGCGCGGCTTGCGTTTTGATCCCTTGCCGGGTGCGGAGAAGGAAGGGACGTTGGTTTCCGAAATTTCCACTACTGGGAAAAAGAAAAATCGCATCTTGACCAAAAACGAGGCGCAGGAAAAAGTCCTCAGCGTGCTGACGGAGCCGCCGGAGGTGCTGCACATCGCCACCCACGGTTTTTTCCTCAAACCCGACGACAATCTCAGGAAAAGATTATTGAAATTGCAGCGGGGTGCCGATCTCCATATGGTTCCTCCCGGAGACAATCCCTTGTTGCGTTCGGGATTGGCTTTTGCGGGCATCAACTCCAACGCGCAGTTACTTGGGGAAATCGATACCGACAATGATGGTGTTTTGACTGCCCTGGAGGTTATGGGGCGGGACTTTTCTGGCACGCGACTGGCGGTTTTATCGGCCTGCGAAACGGGGTTGGGTGAAATCCATGAAGGGGAAGGGGTTTATGGGTTACGGCGGGCTTTCCAGGAAGCGGGGGTGCAATCGGTTATTTCCTCACTGTGGGAGGTGAGCGATGCGGGTACCCAGGAGCTTATGTCCAATATGTACAAACGTTTGAGCCAGGGAATGGATCCCCACAAGGCGTTGCGGGAATCCCAGTTGCAGATGATGACTTCCAAGGAGTTTGGCTTTCCTTATATCTGGTCGGCGTTCATGATGATGGGGCGGTGATGTTGTTTTGCCGGTTGCGACAAATATGGCAGGCGATGCCGCAGGCGACCGACACGTTCAGGGAACCGGCTCCGCCCTGGATGGGGATGGCGAGCAAAAAATCGCAGTTCTCTTTGGTCAGGCGTCGCAAACCTTTGCCTTCGTTGCCGAGGACCAGGGCGGTGGGGCCTTGGAAGGGATGGTTATTGAGGGCATCTGTGGCGGCTCCATCCAGGCCGATCATTTGAACGTCTCGATTTTTAAGTTCCTTCATGGCTCTGGCCAGGTTGGTTACTCGGATGGTATCCATGCGTTCTGCGGCTCCTGCCGAGGCTTTGACGGCGGCTCCTGACAGGGGGGCTGCCCGGTCTTTGGGGAGGACGACGGCGATGGCACCAAAGGCTTCGGCGGTACGCAGAATGGCCCCAAGGTTTCGCGGATCTTCGACTCCATCCAGGATGATGAGCAGGTCTTGGGCGTGTGGGGTTAGTCGGTTGAGCAGTTGATCAAACGTGGGTTGCAACCGGACTCCGACCCGAACGGCGAGTCCCTGATGGGTGGCGGTTCCTGTGAGACGGTCCAAGACTAGGCGGTCCACGAGGCGGGGGCGGATGCCGCGTTCTTTGGCCAGGTTGAGGGCCTGTTGAAATTTTTCTCCGCGTCCCCCTTTCAGGGCCACCATGGATTCGATGGGGCGTTGTGTGGAGGATAGCAGTGCGATGACTGGATTGACTCCAAAAATAAACTCATGTTCAGGCTGGTCCATTCGCATTCCTTTGAATCATTTCGGGAGGCGTTGATCCTCGTTTCGGCCAATGCTCGGGCGTAGAGGTTCTGAAATTATTAAAAAAAAAGAAGGGGTCTGGGGAATTCTTTCCCCAGGGTTTTGACTTTGTTTTTGAATTTAAACAAAAAGCTTCATGCCTGATGGGGGTTTGGGGGCGCAGCCCCCAAGATTTTGTTTCTTTACCTGAAGGGCATCATAAACATGATGCCCTTCAGGTAAAGAAACAAAATCAAAACCCTGGGGCTGCGCCCCTAGACCCCCCTTGGGGGGCAGGAAAGTCAAAATCAAAGTCAAAATCAAAAGAAGAACCTTGGTGGGCTGCTGCCTCCAAACCTCCGCCGGGGGGGATGATCCCCCCCGGACCCCCGCAATAATTTTTGCTAAACTTTTGCTTTCCGGTATGTCGAGATCTCGGCCAGAAAATCAAGCAGCTCCCGCAAATATTTCCAGCAGGTCGTTGGCCATCTTGACACGATATTTTTCAACATTTTCATCACACTGCGCCGATCGGATGGCCGTAGCCTGATGATCTTCCAACTGCTGGTTAAAAACCGGCCTGTCGTTGTCAATCCGATAAGCTTCCACCAAATTTTTTAAACTTTGAATCAACAACCCCATATCCTTGGGATGGTAAGAACGAACAAAATCACGCAGAAAACCAAATTTTTCCAAATCAAACAGATTCCGTGCGGCCATCATCTCCAAACATTGTCTGAGAAGATGGGGAAACTGCTTCCAAATCTGGCTGCGGGCATAGCTCATACCCAAATTTAAATCCGCCCCCCGCAACAATCGGCCCAGAATATCCTTGACTTCCGCGCTGACCGATACTCCCAAACGCAACAAATGCACATGCCGCTCAATGGCCACGTCAGGGATGTCCATGAGCATCGATTGATCACCAAAAACGACTTTGCATTTAAGATTTAATGCCCCCATCGCCGTAATAATCAAACGTTCCTGGTCCGCCGCCAACCCCTCCAAGGGCAGCGAAGGTTCACAGGCGGCACGATCCTCCATGGATGGGGTAAATAAAGGAGAAACCAGCAGATCCACTTCGTACTCTTCCCGATGCTTGAGCACTCCAGGCTTTAAACCGAGCAGGGGATCCTCCACATTCAACTGGGTCGAAATCGCCCCGGCGTTACGCGCGGACAAATACCGATCAGCAACCAACTGCCTCCGAATGCACTCGTTAAGTTCAGTATTCACGGCAACTTCCCTTATTAAAATAAAAAAGCCAGCCCGAGGTAACCGTTGAGTTCCCCCGCCTTTTTTCCTCTTTAGAAGTATTGCGGGGGTCCGGGGGGGATCATCCCAATGCCATTAACTTAGCATTCTCCGAACATTTATGCCAGAATAACAATACGTTCACATTTGTCAAAGGAG
>JACSDG010000105.1 GCA_015660855.1 Magnetococcales bacterium | reverse complement strand
TTTGACTTTGATTTTGATTTTACTGCCCCCCAAGGGGGGTCTAGGGGCGCAGCCCCAGGGTTTTGATTTTGTTTTTTTGCCCGAAGGGCATCATGTTCATTGACGAAGATGGATTGACATCCACGGCTCGGTCATATTAGCCTGAACCTTGCGTTAATTACGGTCGCGTCGGATAAAGATCGGAGCCAAGCAAGCCCATGACCGGAAGATCCACACTGTCAGCCAGCGCACTGGGCGTCCTTCTGGTCGTTTCCCTGCTGTTTGTCCAATGGTTCGGAGTTCACTTGCACCTGTATGGTCATCAGCATCCTTTTGATGATCATGCAGCCCCTCATCCCGCGTACCATACGGAGTTGGAACGGGCGGTGCCCGACCACCACGATGAGACGATGACGGTTGAAACGTTGCATACATTCATCGCAAAGATACTGAAGCTCAATCCGAACCTGACCTTCATTCTTTTTGTCAGCATTCTTTTCGCACTGTTCCTGCGACTGCGGAACTCCTTTTCTTGTACCGATGCCCTCTGTTTGCGCGTCCGAAAATTCCTGCCTACCCCCCCCGTGCGTGCTCCGCCATCCCGACTGCGATACAACTAAGACCGATTCGACCTTCATAAGTCAATCATCTGCGGAAGTCTGTTGCGTCAATCCCGTTTCTGGTGACGCTGCGTTTTCTACCATTTTCCCGATACTCGGGGGTGCGGAAAGCGCGGGCGTTTCTGAGCAATGGGGTGGGTGCGAACAGGACTGTTCGCGATTCCGAAAAGGATCCCTTGAAAATGAAACATCTCTACAGCAGAACAGGTGCCCGCCCGTGGGTGCTCGTTCTGAGCTTCGCCCTGATTTTCCTGGCCGGTCAGGTTCAGGCGCATGGCATGTCCGAAGCCGAAAAACAATCCATCATCGATGGAGGCAACTGGAGTTTTCTGTGGCTTGGTGCCACCCACATGCTGACCGGTTACGACCATCTGGCGTTCGTCTTCGGCATCATTTTTTTCCTGACCAACTTCCGGGACATCGTGAGGTATGTGACGGCGTTCACCCTCGGCCACAGTGTGACGTTGATCTTCGCCACGTTCAACGCCGTGCGGATCAACTACTATCTGATCGATGCCGTGATCGGATTGAGCGTCTGCTATATCGCGTTTGCCAATCTTGACGGTTTTCGTAAATATTTAAAGATCAACCCGCCGAACATGATGGCCATGATTCTGGGGTTGGGCCTGATTCACGGTTTCGGCTTATCCACCAGGTTACAGCAACTCCCCCTCGATCCCGACAACCTGCTGCTCAACATCATCACCTTCAATGTTGGCGTGGAACTCGGACAGATCACCGCGTTGGTTCTGATGTTGATGATCATTTCCCTGTGGCGGCACAGGGCGAGTTTCCGCTCCTTTTCCCTGGCCACGAACTATGGCCTGATCGCCCTGGGCGGATTTCTCTTTCTCATGCAGATGTATGACTATTCACAGAATTCCTCCACAGGGAGTATGGCTTCCCTGGCGAAATCCAATCCTTCCGTCGCCCAGGAGGGCGGAGGGTCCACCCGGAATACGCAGGGTTCGAACACCCCACCCGTCTGGCAGGAGACCCTTCACATCACGATTCCCGGACTGGGAGAGAAGGAGTTCAAGTTCAGGATCGAACAGGGAAAAACCCTTGAATATGCCTGGAGCACCGAAGGTGTAAGCCTTTTCTTCGACCTGCACGGTGAACCGGAAGGGGATACCAGCGGCACCTTCAAGAGCTACCGCGTCAGCACCACCCATCAATCCGACGGTGCAATTGAGGCTCCATTTACCGGAACACACGGATGGTATTGGAAAAATGATGCCAATACCCCCGTCACCATCACGTTGAAGGTGCGTGGCGACTATCAACATGTTCAAAAATGAAGTCGAACAGAACAAACTTTTTCCTTCGGAATCAGGAGAGCAAAACATGAAATGGATGCAAACGGCACTGGTTGTCTTTTCCTTGGTGTTCGGAGTCAATGGAGCCATGGCCGGAAGCGGTCATCATCACGGTCCCGTGACGGAACCCCAGGTTGGCAAGATCGCGGAAAACATTGTGCAAGACATGGCACGGCGAGGAAACCTGTCAACCAGCTGGGCAAACCGATCCGCCACCGGTCTGGAAAAAACGTCTCTGGATGGAAATGTGGTGTGGAAAGCTGTGTTCTCCAATGATAAGGAACCTTCCCCGGAGAAACGCAACCTGAACGTCTATATCAACCTGACTGGAGGTCTCATCAAGACGGACCACGCCAAAAAATAATGCAGTCAGACCTTCCGGGGGGAACTGTTTGGTTCCCCCCTTTTTTTTCTTTGTAAACTTTTATGGAGATCCAGAAATCTGTCCCCATATTTTTAGGAAATATAAATTTTATTTTGGGTGCCGACTGGGTACCGGAAAAATTTGTAGGGAAGTCTTCTCGGTCCGTATCATAGCTCATTCCGAATTCCGGGGACACCCGACTAAATTGTTTTGAATTTCTGGTAATTTATTCGGGTGATCCCAGAGTTGCACATATGGCCCACCCCGAGCCGTAAGGATAAACTTCAGCCTGACAATAAGAAAATGTCCAAACTTTCATACACCATTTTTTCACAACGTCATGGGTAGCCAACCTTGTTTCGACAAGGTAAGGCGATGATTTTCATTTGTCACATCATCGGTTCATGGTTCAAAACCACTCTAAAGCAGGATGGAGCGGGGCGAAATAAAAGCCATCTTCATTCCAATTCAGGGTTTTGTCCCAGATCCCGCAACGCTTTAACCAGAGCCAGATTGGCCCGGTCTTTCTCCACCATCTTGTGGTTCATGTCCACCAATCGGGAGACCAGAGTGTCGATGAGGCCATCCTTGATCCTGATCTGCAACTGGGCATCCACCTTTTCCACCGATTTTTTATCGATCCTTACAACGACAACATGGCCCACAGCGATAACATTGGTAAGCCTGGGTTGATGGGTGATGAAGGAAATCTCGCCAAAAAGGGAACCGGCGTTCAGATAGGTGATGTGTTGGTTGGCGGCATCAGTTATTTCGACTTCACCCTGGAGCAGGATGAAAACCTCCTCGGTCTGTTCACTCCCCTGGACAATAATGTATTTCCCTTCGATGTATTTTTCAATCAAATCAGAACTTTGCAGAAGAGCATCAATTTCTCCCATGGTGAATGACTGAAAAAATGGAAATTCTTTAAGAACAACACTAGTAATCATACACATCCCTCGGTTATTTGTTTTCTGTGGCGATTCGGGTGGGTAGTCTTCCTATGGCCGTCAGGATGACGATGAAACCTCACCGTTTGCAAACTTAAAAATCCCAGGACGGTTTCGATTTACCGCATCGTTGAATTGATTCCATTCTCCGGCGTTTGTACCACGGTCAGTAGTGAACAAGATACAATTATTACCGCAATGTAGAAAAGCATTTTTTCTCGTTGCGTCTAACTTTTAAGAGCGGAAATTTTTTTTTACAGGACTGAATTTTTTCTTTACAAAGCCTAATATGTACAAATCTTTATTGTTAATAAAAAAATGTGGCAACTATTTGAAAAATATTTTATATTTAATCGTGCAGTGTGGTAGGCCCAGATTATGCACATACATTTAACAGGAAAAGAGAACAGGCCGAAAAGATCTAGAAAATGGTTTACCAATGGAGTTTTGTCCCAAAAAAACTGTCCAAGGGGGTGGAACGGCACGGCTGTGGAGTAAACGCCATCCATCCAAGGTGCTTATGAAAGGTCCTGACGTGACTCATGGAGCAGCGCGATCTTGGCCGATTGCAACGATAGGAGCCGAAAATGGAAACCTTTGAAAGTGTGTGGAACGAACCACCTAAAACTCCGGAGCAACGTTTGTGGATTGCGGTGTTGGATTCGGCCGTCGCCGATGCCATGTTTAACCGGGATCCAATCCAAAGGGAAGACGCCCGGCGTTGGTTTCGGGATGCTGGTTACAATTTCAAATTGGTTTGCGATTTGGCCAATTATGATTATGGGTTTGTCCGTCGTTGCGTCATGGCGAATATCGATTGATTTAGCGGGGGATCGTCGATTTCTTGGGCGAAAACATTGCGGGGGCCGGGGGGAATCATCCCCCCGGTGTGAAATCGAGGGTCAAACCCCTGAAGCTTTTCTTGCGTAACAAAAATTGATCCATGCAAGGAATTTTCATGAATCTGTTGGAACGTTTGTTGTATCGAGATGGTTTGATGCTGGTGATTGACAAGCCCGGCAAATGGGTGGTGCATGGCCCTGCACGGGGGGCCAGAAATTTGGAACCCTTGTTTGCCGACCTTAAGTTTGGCTTGCCCAGGTCGCCTACCCCGGCACACCGGTTGGATTACGGCACCAGTGGATGTCTAGTGCTGGGGCGTCACCCTAAGGCACTGCGGCGGCTGCATCGGTTGTTCCAGGGACATGAGGTGGAGAAACGCTATTGGGCCTTGGTCCAGGGACAGCCCCCCAAAAACCAGGGGAGCGTGGATCACCCTTTGCTCAAAGTGGCGGATTCCGGCTCGGGGTTGGTCATGGCAATCCATCCCGAAGGACAACCCGCCCTGACCCATTATCGCACCCTGGGTCAGGTCGGAAACATGACTTGGCTGGAACTGATCCTCGTCACCGGACGAACCCATCAGATACGGGTCCATTGCCAAAGTCTGGGGTGTCCCGTCGTCGGCGATAAACGCTACGGCGAAAACATCGGCGGCGAACTCTATCTCCATGCACGGCAAATTATTCTGCCCCTCTATCCTAACCGTCCCCCCATCACCGTGACGGCACCTCCTCCCCCACACATGAAGAATACGTTGTCCTCGTTTGCCAACGCATGGGAATGAACCCCAGATCCCAATCCCGAACACAAAGAATCTCAGGCATGCCCAGCCGCCCGTTCCAATTCCTTCTGCAACAGGTCGCGATCAAACCACCAGACATCTCCTACCATGACATCAAGGAGGTGCATGACAATGGGGACGTAATGATTGGGATCGTCCAGACGACTGTGCTTGACCCATATCTTAAAGGCTTCCTCACCCACCACCCCCTTTTCTTCACAAACCCGGTGGAACATTTGCTGGGCCTGGCCCATGGCCAGATCCCGGTCGGGATGATCGGGGGTACGATGCTTGGCCATGAAATGGGCCAGGGCGGCGATGGGGCCGGCCACATCATGGCGCGGTCCCAAAGTGTTCAACAGATGAAACAATGCCAAGACAACCTCGGAAGCGGGAGTCTCGGTCTTCAGTCCTACCCATATCCTTTGGGCCAAAGCTTTGTAGATCTCGGTGTTTTTAAAACGCAAAGACATGGTTTTTAACTGTTTGAAAACTTCCTCCCAGTTGCCCTCTTCAGCCCACTGTCTGACTTGTACTACCTCGGCATCCCAATCGGGTCCGCCATGACGCAAACGGGAGGAGGTTTCACCCTCTGCAACCGGGGGAAGTTTTTGTTCGACAATGGGAATCACTGAAATACCCTGCCTGCCCTTGAAATCGTCCGACATATGTGTCCACCCTCACCCGTTGTTCGTTATGGCCTAAAATTAAAAGAAATAAATGCACACCATCCAGCCTCACAGGATAAAGGGATGGATTTTTTTTTCAATGGATCAATTGATGGAGCGGAAAAAGAATGGACAAGTTCCCCCCGGATTGAAACAATACCCCTCTCGCGAGCCATCATCGGTCAGGAGGTTTCATCCCATGGAAAAAAACAGTCGCATTTTCGTCGCCGGTCATCGTGGTCTTGTTGGCGGAGCCATCGTTCGACGCCTGCGCCAGGAAGGGTATGAAAATATTCTGGAACGCACCCACGCTGAGCTGGATCTGACCCGTCAAGACGAGGTGGATCGGTTTTTCGCGGCTGCGCGTCCTGAATATTTGTTTTTGGCGGCGGCCAAAGTTGGCGGTATCTACGCCAATGCGACCTATCCCGCCGACTTCATGTACTCCAATCTGCAAATACAAAACAATTGCTTTGAATCGGCCAGGCGTCATGGCGTGCGCAAGGTCCAGTTTCTCGGTTCCTCCTGCATCTACCCCCGCGACTGCCCCCAACCCATGACGGAAGAAAGCCTTCTCACCGGCCCCCTTGAACAAACCAATCAATGGTATGCCATCGCCAAAATTGCCGGTATCCTCATGTCCCAGGCCTATCGCCGACAGCACAGGCTCAACACCATCAGTCTCATGCCCACCAATCTTTATGGCCCAGGGGACAATTTTCACCATGAAAACTCCCACGTATTGCCCGCTTTGATCCGTCGTTTTCACGAGGCCAAAGTCCAGGATAGCGAAAAAGTCGTAGTTTGGGGATCAGGCACCCCCATCCGGGAATTTTTGCATGTGGATGACCTGGCCGACGCCGCCCTATTTCTCATGCACCACTATGACTCCGAAGAAATCATCAACGTGGGTGTCGGTCAGGGTCTGACCATTCGCGCCCTGGCACAGTTGGTCCAAAAGGTTGTGGGTTATCCGGGTGAACTCCAATTCGACCCCTCCAAACCTGATGGGACCCCTGAAAAATGTTTAAACGTAAACAAACTCACCCAACAGGGGTGGCAAGCAAAAATTTCCCTGGAAGAGGGAATCATTCAAACCTATCGTTGGTTTTTGGAACACCAGGACTCCTTTCGCATGTGATTTTTCTACCGACATCGCGCACACGAAAAAAGTGTTCTATGATCTCTTCTCCGGTACTGGTATCACCAGACAGGCAGCGTTGATGAATCTTGTATTTTTCGCCACCTCCCCCCAGGGCACCGAACCCCTCCTCGCCAAAGAACTCAAAACTCTGGGGGCCGCACGAATACGCCCCGCCCAGGGGGGCGTCTCCTTTGAAGGATCCCTGACCCTGGCTTGTCTGGTCTGTCTGTGGTCCCGGATCGCCTCGCGTCTGTTACTCCCCCTGGAAAGGTTCGTCATTGAAACCCCCGAGGATCTGTACGCCGGAGCCACTGCCATACCCTGGGAAGACCACTTGCGGTTATCGGATACCTTTGCGGTGGATTTTTTCGGTACCGGGCAAGGCATTCGCCATACCAATTTTGGCGGGCTTCGGGTCAAGGATGCCATCGCCGACCGGTTTCGCAATCAAACTGGATCACGCCCCTCCGTGCGCCTGCAACGTCCTGAAGTTCGGGTCCATTGCCGTCTGCGCGACAAAAAAGTCATGATTGCTCTCGATTTATCAGGAGAAAGTCTCCATCGCCGTGGCTATCGCCTGCAATCGGGAGAAGCCCCCCTCAAAGAAAATCTGGCGGCGGCCATCCTCATGCTGGCTGGCTGGCCGGAAATGGCGACGGATGGAAAATCTTTTCTCGATCCCATGTGCGGCACAGGTGCCCTAGCCATCGAAGCGGCCCTCATGGCGGCAGACGGTGCCCCGGGATTGGGGCGGGACTACTACGGCTTCACGGGCTGGGTGCCCATGTCCGACCCGTCATTGTGGAACCGTTGTCGTCAGGAAGCCAAAGAGCGTTTTCAGGCAGGTCTGAAACATTTGCCGCAAATGGTTGGCCTGGATGCCGACCCCAAAGCAGTCAACGCCGCCAAAATTAATGCCGCCCAAGCAGGTTTCCACGATCGGATTCGTTTTGATTGCCAACCCTTGGAACATTTGGGCAAAGAATCGGGTCAGGCAAGACCGGGATTGTTGGTAACCAACCCTCCCTATGGCATCCGCCTGGGTTTGGCCGACGCGGCAACCATTCTTCACCAACGCCTGGGTGATCTTGTCCGTCGCCATTTTTTCGATTGGTACTGTGCCATCTTTTCGGGGTTGGAATCCCCGGATCAAGCCTTGGGGTGGGTTGCCCAACACAAGGATGAATTGAAAAATGGTTCCCTTTCCTGCCATCTCCTCCACTATCCCCCCGAAAAACCAAACCTTGCACATGCAACCCCTGAAAAAGACGAGGGAAAACCAGTCGAAATTGAAGGGTTTGTCAACCGTCTGCTCAAAAACAAAAAAAGATTGGATGGTTGGTGTCGCCAGAGCGGTATCTCCTGTTACCGCCTTTACGATGCCGACCTGCCCGAATTTGCCATGGCCATCGATTGCTATGCCGCATCGATACATGTTCAGGAATACCTCCCCCCAAAAACTATCGATCCCCAAAAAGCTGGCGAAAGATTGCGGCGGGCGGTGGAGGTGATTCCAAAAATATTGAACGTGTCTCCGGAGTCCGTCTTTTTGAAAACACGCATGCGCGGTCAGGGGGGGGCGCGCTATGGCGTTTTTCAACGCAAGGACGAATTTCTGGAAGTGCGTGAAGGTGATTTGCGTTTTCTGGTCAATCTGGAAGATCGCCTGGATACCGGACTCTTTCTGGATTATCGCCAGGTACGTGCCTTGGTCAAAAAACATGCCTATGGTCGGCGGTTTTTAAACCTGTTCGGCTATACCGGAACCGCCACCGTATACGCCGCTGCCGGAGAGGCAGCGGCGACATTAACGATGGATATGTCCAATCTTTACCTGGATTGGGCCAAGAAAAACATGCGACTCAACGGTTTTACAGGACAAAACCATCAATATTTGCGCGAGGATTGCGTCCAATGGTTGGAAAATGGCGGGGACCGTTTCGACCTGATCCTCCTGGATCCCCCCAGTTTTTCCAACTCCAAAGGAATCGCCAAGCCTTTGAACCTGCAAAGTGATCATGTCGATTTGATCCAGCACGTCGCAAGACGGTTGACTTCGGATGGAATTTTGCTATTTTCGACAAATTTCCAACGATTTAAACTGGATGAATCCGCATTGCAGCCCACATGGAATATCCAGGATCTCAGCCGACAAACCCTCCCTTTGGACTTTGCCAGGAATCCTAAAATACATCGATGTTGGATGTTGACCCTGAAGCAAAAAAATAGGGTTTGAATTCATTCTTTTTTTCGGTATGTTTATGGCTGGGTGTGTTTTGCCGGCACAGGATCCAAACTTCCATGGAGCACTCGGCATCGCAGACCGATGAAGTGACGATGTGAACCATTTAATTTCGCTGTCGAAGGAGTTCCAATGAACCCGAACAACAAATTCCGCCTTGTAACCCGCAGCGACTTTGACGGCTTGGTGTGTGCCGTACTGCTCAAGGAACTGGGCATGATCGAGGAAATCAAGTTTGTCCATCCTAAGGATATGCAGGACGGCAAGATCGACATCACCAACAGAGATATTTCAACCAATCTGCCGTATGTCGAGGGGGTCTATCTGGCCTTCGACCATCATCTCAGCGAAACCGTGCGCCGGGGTGGGGAAAAACCCGATAACCACATCATCGATCCCAAAGCACCCTCCGCGGCCCGTGTGGTCTATGACTACTATGGTGGCGCGTCGATTTTTACCAAAATCAGCAAGGAAATGATGGATGCGGTGGACAAAGGGGACGCCGCTCAGTTTTCCCGTGATGAAATCCTCAATCCCACAGGATGGGTTCTGATGAACTTTCTGATGGATGCTCGAACCGGTCTGGGACGCTTTAGAAATTTTACGGTGTCCAACTATCAACTGATGATGCAGTTGATCGATCATTGCCGGGATAAACCCATCGAAGACATCCTGAAATTGCCGGACGTAAAAGAACGGGTGGATGTTTATTTTGAACACGAAAAAAAATTCAGGCAACAATTGCAGGACTGCATCAAAGTGTATGACAATCTGGTGATATTGGATTTGCGCAATGAAGAATCCATATGGGCCGGCAATCGCTTCATGATCTATGCCCTGTACCCCGAGTGCAACATTTCCATTCATGTTCTCTGGGGGTTCCAAAAACAAAATACGGTTTTTGCCATCGGCAAATCCATCATCAAACGTGATTCCAACACCAACGTCGGCGAATTGGCTCTGAAATACGGCGGTGGCGGTCATCGCAATGCCGGCACCTGTCAGATTGATAACGACAAGGCGGAAGTTATCCTGAAGGAGTTGATTGCCAAAATCAACGCCGATGGCTGATTCTTATTCAATCGTTGATGGTTGCCACAAGTCCTGACTGTGGGTGGTGGGGGGGAAGTCACTCACCCGGAGGCTCGTGATTGGTGACTGGATGCCACCCCTACCTCGCAGGACGACATGCACGATCAAGTTTTGGTTGAACTTCTGGTCATCTTTTCTCTGTCGGTGGCGGTGGTGTATCTATGCCACCGCTTCAGGATCGCGCCCATTCTTGGTTTTTTGATTACCGGAGTCGTAGCCGGTCCCCACGGATTGTCTCTGGTATCCTCCATCAAACAGGTCGATCTTTTGGCGGAAATTGGCGTCATGCTGCTCCTGTTCACCATTGGCCTGGAATTGTCTCTTTCAAAGTTGATGGAGATGAAGCGTGCCGTTTTTCTTGGTGGTGGACTTCAGGTCGGTCTGACGACTGCCCTCGCCGGAGGTATCGCTTGGTATCTCGCCTTCCCCGCCAACCAAGCCCTGTTCATCGGCTTTCTCGTCGCCCTGAGCAGTACCGCCATTGTCCTGAAAGTTTTGCAACAGCGCGGTGAAACCGGGGCCACCTATGGCAGTGTATCGGTGGGAATTCTGATCTTTCAGGATCTCATCGTTGTCCCCATGCTGTTGTTGATCCCCCTTTTGGCAGGGACATCCGCTCACCCTCTCCAGGAAATCGGCCTCTTTATCTTCAAGTCCGGCATCATCGGCTTGGTGCTCTGGTTCGGTGCCCGGCGTTTGATCTCTACCATGCTGTTTCGTATCGTGCGGCAAAGGGATCCGGAATTGTTTATCCTGAGCGTCATCGTCATTGGCCTGGGGGTGGCATGGCTTACCGCCATGGCGGGATTGTCTCTGGCTTTGGGGGCCTTTCTGGCAGGATTGATCATCGCCGAATCGGAATTCAGTCACCAAGCTTTCGCTTCCATTCTCCCCTTTCGCGATATTTTTACCAGCTTGTTTTTTGTCTCGGTGGGAATGCTCCTGGATGCCAGTTTTCTTTGGAACCACCTGGCCGACATTGCCATTGTTGCCGCCATGGTCATTACCGTCAAAATGGTGCTGACCTTCGGTTCAGCCCTGTTCGCCGGGGCTGGATTCGCCGCATCTATCGCGGTCGGTCTGTGTTTGGCTCAAGTGGGCGAGTTTTCTTTTGTCTTGGCCAAGGCGGGCATCGCCGAAGGATTGCTTTCGGCCAGTAGCTATCAATTTTTTCTTGCGGTATCTATCCTGACCATGGCTATGGCTCCCAATCTGGTGGGGCGCGCCGGTTGGTCCGGGCGTAGCCTAGCGCAATTGAAACTTTTTCGCCGTTTGGCCGTTGGCCGTGCCCCAGTGGATCCCACACGCAAACGTCTCAACAATCATTTGCTCATCATTGGTTTTGGTGAAAACGGCCAGGCAGCCAAACAATTGGCGCGTCGCCATGAAATTCCTTATATCATACTGGAGACCAACCCCGAAACGGTGCGCCGGGAACGGAATCGCGGCACCAGCATCCAGTTCGGCGACGCCACCCAGGCCAGTGTTTTGCGCCACGCTGGCATCATGCACGCCAAGGCCATGTTGATCACCATCCCCGATGCCACAGCCACGCGCAACATAGTTGCCACCGTGCGTCACCTGAACGCCGACCTGACCATTGTGGCCCGTTCCAACTTTGTTAGCGAAGTCGCCGAATTACTTTCTCTGGGAGCCGATCATGTCGTTTCCATGCAATTGGAAGCCTCGGTAGCTTTATGTTGCAAGGTTTTCAACGCCTTTAACGTCCCGCCTGTCGCTTTGACCCGTGATTTGGAAGATGTGCGCTCCAACCGAATCCACCATCAGGAAATTTCTCCCTTTTCCCAACCCGAAAGCACTCTTTGAAATCCGCTTGAATTGACACTGCTACGTTCTTCGCAAAAACTGCGAGGAACTACGCACCATGATACGCTAAAAATCTCTCGGTTGATCATAAAAGCTTTAAAATAAACGAAAATATTCTTGGCACTGAATGGATATACAACAATCTAAATGTGCGAACAGAAAGTCTCTTGACACGGCACAAGTTGTAATAATATCATCAGCAAGCTTATAGACTTCAATCGAAAGACAATAAAAAATATTGATCGTCTTTCGTTTGTCTTTTAATGGCTCAATGTTATTGAAGTCAAACATAAAACAGGAGGTAAATATGAGAATAGAAGATAATATTTTGAAGGGCGAAGGTGGTGATATAAAGTTTGTAGGTTCACCCAATCATAGCGATGGAATGTCTCCTTTGTATTTGGTGCTCCACTACACTGCGGGAAGTTCGTTGGATGGGGCTGTCAGTTGGTTGACGAACCCCAAGGCCAAGGCTTCCGCGCATTTGGTCATAGGTCGTGGTGGCGAAGTTGTACAACTGGTTCGATTCGATAAGAAAGCTTGGCATGCGGGTGTAAGTCTCTGGGGAAAATTGAAAAATATGAATAATTTTTCAATTGGAATCGAATTGGTTAACCAGGGCAAACTTGTTCGAAAAGGGGGAAAGTGGGTCGATTATTCTGATCGGGTTGTTGCAGATTCCGACGTGATCGAGGCCGTCCACAAGAATGAAAGGTATCCTGCGGGCTGGCAGACGTATACGCAGAAGCAGGTTGATCAGGCTATTGATGTCGCCAAGGTTTTGCACGAAAAATTTAACTTCCAGGATATCCTGGGGCACGAGGATATCGCCCCGGATCGGAAGGTTGATCCTGGGCCAGCTTTCAACCTGAACCGTTTCCGGTCGTTGATTTTAGGGCGCATGGATGAATGATCTGGCAGATTTTCTGGTGTGAATCCGACTCGTTCTGCTGGATAAAATAAAGCCTGTTGACGTTCACCACTACCATTTGGATTGTCCTCCCATGGGAGTGGTGAATGTTTTTCAGGTCTGATTTTGGATGCCATTCGGTCTTGGTATGCCTGACAATTTTTGGGGAGTTTTATGAAATTCAAAGCTTTGAAGACAGCTTTAGCGATTGCATTACTGTCTGCGATCACTGTGTCCGGTTGTGCGTCTCGTGTGGCACCTTCTTTCACCTTTGCCTTTTCGAAGGATTCGGCGACTAAAGACGAGACACTCGTCAGGCATTCTGAAAATGAAATAACCGTTCAACCTGGAAAGACAATAAGCATTATACTCGACAAGTTTCATCCGGGCGCGATGAACGAAGCGAACGAGGCCCGTCTGGGGTCACTTGGAAACAGGGAGTTGTTGTTTTATGCGAAAATCTACAAAAATGGTTATTTTGAACGGTATGTCACGCTGGTTGATCTTGCCAAACATGTCCATTCCTTCCAAATGGCCCCGATTGAAAACCAGACTCTTTTTACCGAGACCATAAAAGATGCACGCTATCAGATTGTTCTCCGTGCCTATGAGGTGGATACGGAAACGATTGTTCGTGTACTTCGGCGCGCCAAGCAGATCGATTTGAACCAAATAGAAAATGAGGACTTCAGGCCGGATAAGGTGTTCATAGATAGTGCCTGACAGAAAACCCCATTTTCCCGGGAAAATTCCTGGATCTTTTCCGGGTGTCGATTGCATCCCCTTGATGTGCTAAACGCTATTTTCCTTTA
>JACSDG010000227.1 GCA_015660855.1 Magnetococcales bacterium | reverse complement strand
CTACCGGACGAACGGACAATTCCCCGGATTGACACCTTTCAGTCAATTTGAATATTGGAACCTCTCGGACACACCCCCCGGACCCCCGCAATAATTTTTTCCAAACTCCAGTCAAAGCCGCTTTTCACCAAGAATCGCCTGATTGTAGAAACCGATCCGATAAATCCGGCTGCAACAGGGAAACCACAACGCCCTCAACGGCAATCGCGGCCTTTTCCGCCTTGAGAACCAAGCGATACCGGTCTATCGGTTGACTGATGAAGGTTACAAAAGACATTTCCTGCTGTTTATGAGCAACGCGCTCAAAATAGAACACCCCCAAAGGTAGTATCCTCGGTTTGTCCGGGGCTGTCCCATGGTTCAAATCGTGCAGATAACCCTTGAGAATGGCAAAAGAGTTTTCAGTTTTGCCCTGCAAACGAATGTGAAGCCACTTCCCGGCAACCAGAGGTTCGGCAGGTTCGAAAGCCCCCCCCGACCCCATCATGATCTGGCCGTCTTTTGGCACCCGGGCAACCCCAGGGGAAGACTGTCCATCCGCGCCGGTCACCGTCCACGACCGTAAAGACAATACAGTCTGTTCCCTTTTGATCTTTTGCGGTCCCACCCGATAAACATCGGTAACGGCGTCGTGAACATGGTGGCGAAAAATCAGGGGATAATCAAGGAAAAGACGGGACAGGGCAAAGGGACGTTCATTGCCGCTGGAGTTGATACGTGGCCAGGAAAGAATAAAATATCCCGGCTCAGAGAAAACAGGCAAAATATTATCCATGCCTGTCGCAACTCCCGTGGTCCAACCCTCTTTCGCGGGGAAGTACAGCGGCCCGATGGATTCCATCCCTCCATTGAGATAAATCCTTTTGGGAGTATGGGTCTGGGCACTATCGACATCAATCGCCGACTGAATGCGGGTGTTGCTGTCAAACCCATTTTTCTTCACTCTGGGCATCTGCTCCGCAGCAATGAGAAGGTTCCAGAGCATCATCACCGAGCACGACGCCACGACCGCGAACTGGAAGGCGTATCGCAGTGTTTTTCCATGGTTCTGCCGCCATCGAGTCAAACCCCACAAGAAGAAATCGGCAACGGCCAGATAGACGAAAGGCAAAAACGGGACATAATATCTTAGGACAATATCAAAATAAGGCTGGATAGGGCTGATCCCTTTGACGGAAAGAATGACAAAAGCAGGCGGTACAACAAATAAAATCAATTTAATTTTGGCCTCCAGGTTTTTCCATTGCCGACACCAAAGTAAAAAGCCAAAAATTGCCAACAGAAACAGCGTGGATTCAGCCGATTGGGTGTAGTGTACCACTCTGGGAAACCGCAACAGAAACGAAACAAGATTCAAGGTTTCAAAGTTGGCGTTGACCCCATCGACGACGGCGTTGATACCCCGTAAATAGTGTATCCGTGCGAACGGATCGCCCAACTGGACCCAAAACCAAGCCCATTCGATCAACAGGCCCAGGATCAACCCCACCAACATGAAAAAAGAGAGCAACCAGCGACGGCGATGGAGAAGGATGACCATACCGACAGCCAAAACATAAATGACGAAGGTTTCTTTGGCGGCACAGGCAAGCCACAGCCACAATCCACCCATGAGGGACAATATTCTGGGATCACGCCAAATTTTGTCGTTCCATGGACTTGGGTGGTGATCGAGCGAACGCATGGCCAGGGTCATGGAAGCCAGCCCAAAAAGGGCCATACAAATGCCCCAATTATCGGGAACAATCATGAGATCTGCCGACAAGCTGGCAAAACTGGTGGCCCAAAAGGCGGTGACCATAATGGCTGCCCGGGTGCCGGACAACACGGAGGCAATCAGCCACCAGGAAAGGAAAGAAAAAGCGGCTCCCAAAAACACAGTGGCGTAGTAGGTTGTTTGTGAATAACCGGAAATAAGCGCGGGCAACATGACGGCCCATGTCATGAGCGGTCGTAAATAATGGTGGTGCAGGGCCAGACGAAAATCAGGATCCAGATAACGACCCGCCCCGGCCAAAAGGTAGGCGATGGGATCGGAGTTGACAGGTTCCATCACCAACCAGGTCCGAACCGCCATCCCAACCGCCAAAATCAAGAAAAATATCAAAAATGTTTTCTTTGACGCCATTTGAAAATGTTCCAGGTTGATTGGCCCCAGTGGAAATATTCGGTCCCCCCCTTTTTTTAGGGTTGAAACTATTGCGGGGGTTACACACAAACATCTGCGCTACATCAGGCTTTGGTACTTTTCAAGGAAGTAGGCACTAATATTTCCAGCATGTTCACCATCCTCAATGTGGGATTGGAAACGCCTTTTAAATTGAATTTGGCTCTCGTGGTAATGCCCTGGCCGTACCTCGCCTTCAAGGTTTTCTATCATTTCCCGGCACAAGAGAAAAATATCCTCCCCCGAATTTTCTATTGGTATGATTCCCCTTTCCTTGTAATACCCACCATATCCGGCCATCACCTCAGTAAACAATCCCAAATCGTGCATTTCTTGAAAAGATAAGTACCTATTTTTATTGTTATCCCAAATCAGTTTTGGGATATAAAGACTTTTTGGACCGAGTGGCAAATGATTGGGAGGAATCCAGTTGGCAAGGGCCACAGGACAATTAAACATAACGGACACAGCAAAAGGACCCGATGTATTTCCAAGAAAGAACCTGTTCTTGGCCATCAAGTACAAATCCATGAACTCATCTCTGAACAGGCTGGGATAATCGACGAGACCGGCTGGTGCCCCTGATCCTAGTGGATCATCCACTACGACACCGACCCTGACCGTCTTGCCACCCCTTTCCATGATATGGCGTGCTGCACTGAAGTAATTCTCAATTTTGCAATCGCGGAAATCGTGATAACTCCAGTCCGTACTGACATCACGCTTCATATCCTCCGTTATCCCCATTTGACGCAGTTTTTCCTTCCCTTCAACTTCTTCATCCACGGAAAAGGAAAATGGACATTCATTCTTTGCACGATAAACCTGACGATACAAATACCAATAAGGAATCTCGGGTACGAAACCAATTTTTCTGCCAAAATCGGAACTGCATCCGGCTAAAAATATAACCCTGAATCGCCAATGGAGAACGAGAAAATACCTTTTTACAAAATTATGGTATCTGTAGTTGCAAATTCTTTTCTCGGAAGCGAGGATATGAAGCGTGCCAGGGTCGGTATCGTGAAGCATTTTCCTTATTAGAAGATAATTTAAAGTATGGCACCCGCCTATCCGTGAAGATTGATAATTAGCAATAATTATTTTTTTAAATGGACGCATCAATAGCAAAATCGGAAAAATAATGGCGTAGACAATACATACGATTACTACATTTTTCGCCAACCGGATTGCCATGGAAACAATAAATTTTACTTTTTGCATGTTTTTTCCTAAACCGCGCCCATCTTGGGATGCGAAGTTATTTGTTCGGGGCTTCGCCCCGATCCCCACCAGGGGCTTTGCCCCTGGACCCCACCAGAAGGGTGACCCCCCTGGACCCACAATAATTTGAAACTGCATATCCCAATATGGTTGCGGTTTAGTGAATCTCATGCCCTGCGGTCAAAAACTAAAACCTTGAGGCTTTGACATGAAACCCCAACCGGGGGAGGATACCCAATGCCATTAACTTAGCATTCTCCGAGCATTTACGCCAGAATAACAATACGTTCACATTTATCAAAGGAGACTTCCAAATGACACCAGAAGATCATAGCCATAGGATCTTATTAAAAAATCTACACATCCATAAGTAAATGTTTGTCTGAAATTGATTTT
>JACSDG010000226.1 GCA_015660855.1 Magnetococcales bacterium | reverse complement strand
CCCCCGGCGGGGTTTGGGGCAGCGCCCCAAGGTTTTGGTTTTGAATTTAAACAAAAAGCTTCATGCCTATGGGGGTTTGGGGGCGAAGCCCCCAAGGTTTTTGCCCGAAGGGCATCATGTCCTGTATTGTCATCCGGCCAGAATCCTGTCAAGGACCAGGTCACACTGACGACTCCATGGATGGTTGGCCATGAACCGGTGCCCCTCCTGACCCAACCTGGACGCCTCCCCGGGATGGCGATAAACCCGTTCCAACGCTTCTAGGGCTTCCTCCACCGAAGATTCTCCCCAGTCTTCCAACAGGGTTTCCGTTCCCGGCAAGGTGACCGGTTGTTGTTGGCCAAGTACCAGACAATGCCGATCATCCACCAAATCCAGATGACCGGTGTTGGCGGACAGTATCACCGGGATTCCTGTGGCCATACATTCCATGGCGACCAGATTGGTCCCACCTTCGCAACGATTGGTAAAAAGGGCGACATCCACCTCGCGCAGAATATCGGGCATGCGCGGATTGGCAACCTGGCCAACATCGAGAAAACTGTTCTGGGGGAGATGACGGGTCATCCAATGCCGCAAACCTTCTTCCCCCTCCTCGGGAAAATCATCGACCCACAGCCCGGAAAAACGACTGCCGGCATCCACCCAACGATTGCTCCATGCGGTCAGAAGCAAGGCTTCGGGATGGCGTTGATGAAAGCGGCGAAACGTTTCCAGGACAATATCCTGCCCTTTGCGAAATTCCAGCTTGCCGCCAGAAAAAACAACAAATCGATCTTTCAATAAATAGCGACGCCCCGAAGGAAAAAATTGCGTCGTTTCGACCCCCTGCATGACATAATGAACGTTTCCCAGTTGATATTTTTTTTTCAGAATCGTTTCATTCCAACGTGAACCGCAAATGATGCTGGAAAATTTTTTTGCTCGTTCCACGGCAGGGCTTTCCAGGTTGGCGGTTTCAAAAAAGGTAATACCTACAGGAGGTTTCCCTTCAAATTTAACTTCGTCGAAGACCAGACGCCCATCCGAGTGGATCAAAGGGATGGTATCGGGTGCCCGGATGATCCGTTCGGGATGAAGGAGGCGTGCCCGAAGGTAATCGGTAGAATTTTCCAGCACTTCGATCATTAACCGGGCCTGAAGGGGATCGAGATCCATGGCACCCGGTTTTTGCAACAACCTGGGACTGATGTTGCGTCGCAGCATGGCCAATACCAGATTCAACCCATAGACCCCCCAACCATGGTAATGCCCCACCGACCAGGAAAGTGTCATTTTAATCGTTTGATGCTGTGGAATCGTCATTGAACTGCCCCTTGTTGGGCCTTGATCCTTCCAACCAACCCGGCGTTATAACAAGGCTCTTGTCGCGTTGAATATGCGTCGCGAGAAAATGCCAGCAAACGCTACCATGAATCCCTGAAAGATGCTAAACTTTTTGAAAACTGGATGTTTGCAAAAATTATTGCGGGGGTCCGGGGGGGATCATCCCCCCCGGCGGGGTTTGGGGCAGCGCCCCAAGGTTTTGCTTTTGACTTTGTGCCCGCAGGGCATCATGTTCCGGGAGGGGGCTGAATGATTACCTTTGCGGAGGGACAAAGAACGTGAAACAACGTCGGTTAATCAGCTTTGATTGGGCCTTGAAACGGCTTTTGCGCAGCAAAGCTAATTTTGAAATTTTGGAAGGTTTTCTAAGTGAACTTCTTTATGATGATATTTATATCCAGGAAATTTTGGAGAGTGAGAGTAATAAAGATACCCCACTCGACAAATACAATAGGATTGATATCAAGGTAAAAAACACGCGTGGTGAGTTGATTCTCATCGAACTTCAATATCAGCGAGAATTGGATTATCTACAGCGTCTTTTGTATGGAACTGCCAGGGCCGTTACAGAGCATATCGATGAGGGTGAACCCTACGCAAATGTACCAAAAGTTATTTCTGTGAGTATTTTATATTTCGACCTGGGACAGGGATCCGATTATATTTATGTGGGACAAACCAGTTTCAAGGGATTACATGCCAACGACGAACTGAATCTCAGCGATGGACAGAAGGCCATGTTTCATCGGAACTCGGTGCCAGAACTTTTTCCAGAATATTATCTGATCAAGGTCAATCGTTTCGACGATATCGCGCGAGACACCTTGGATGAGTGGGTCTATTTTCTAAAAAATGAGGAAATTCGTGAGGAATTCACAGCCCGTGGTCTTGATAAAGCCAAGGAGCAGCTGGATATATTGAAACTTTCTGAACCGGAGCGGAAATCCTACGAACGTTACAAGGATGACCTTCACTATCAGGCCAGCATGGTGCAATCGACGTACGGCGTTGGAAAATTGGAGGGTCATCGGGACGGTGAAGCCGCTATTCTTACTCGCCAGCTTCAGCACCGTTTTGGTGCCGTACCTGACTGGGCCAGTGATCAAATAGCCAAAGCCGAACCACCCTCCTTGGAAAAGTGGAGTCTCCGGTTTGTGGATGCCAAGTCACTAGACGATGTGTTTTCGGATTCTTCCGATTAAAACGCGTCCGAGGGGGTGACGAAGCAGGGTGATCTGCCCAGATGCCATCAACGCCCAGAAGAACATAGCGGCGGTTTCGGCTGAAGGCAGCACACACTGGGTTTTGATCCGCTGCTTGAATTCTTCGTGCAGCCCATGCGGCCATGGAATGGAAAGGAATCAAAGAAAGGAACCGGTTTCGTTCAACCACTTGCAGCCCATCAACATTGGCATGTAGACGTCAGTTATCTCAACATTTCTGGTACGTTCTACTATTTTTGCGGGCTTCTTGATGGCTTCAGCCGTTACATCGTGCATTGGGAAATCCGGGAATCAATGACCGTAACCGTTCACCCCCCCCCTTTTTTTTAGGTTGAAACTATTGCGGGGGTCCGGGGGGGATCATCCCCCCCGGCGGAGGTTTGGAGGCGGCAGCCCACCAAGGTTTTTCTT